>JBGPIT010000008.1:0-35847 GCA_041485125.1 Binatia bacterium
CAATCCCGCAGCACTGCTCCAAAAGGGTACACCTTCTGCATCGGCGCCGAATCTTGCATAAACGAAAGACGCGAGATCAGGAAACAGCAGGTCTGTCGTGGCGCAGGATTTGCTGCCCAGTGCGTCACCATTTCTGCATCGACCAATTCCGGATGGGCGACTACACAGCGTTTGCTGGAGCGATGCGCGGACCGATGGTGGAGGAGCACAAACGAATGAAGGCAGGAATCGTAGGGGCGCTCTTCGTCGTGATGGCGGGGGTGGTGCTGGTAGGGGTGGCACGAGCCGACATCGCGTTCGACGCGTTCTCGTTGCCCGTGGGTGAGAACCCGCAGAGCCTGAGTTCCTCGGACTGCGACGGGAACGGCACCCCGGATCTCATAACTGCGAATTTCGACTCGAAGACCGTCACCATCTACCCGAACGGCGGTCAAGGCGCGTTCGACACGTCGATCACCATCACGACCGCAAGCCCGCCCGCCGGTGCCGACTGCGGCGACTTCGACGGCGACCACATCTACGACCTCGCGGTCTCCAGCTTTCCGGGCGGCAGCGTGACGATCTTCAAAGGGCTCGGCGGCGGCGCGTTCACCCCGATCCACACCTACGACGTCGGCGCCGGGACGCGCTCGGTCTCGGTTGCCGATCTCGACCACGACGGCCACCTCGACCTCGTCGCGGTGAACGCCCAGTCCGACAAGCTCGCGCTGCTGTTCGGTGACGGCACGGGCGCGTTCCCCTCGATCTCCACCTTGCGGGTCGACGAGGTGGGTCAAGGCAACCCGCCGTTCTCGGCGACGGTCGCGGACTTCAACCGCGACGGACTGCCGGACATCGCGGTGGTGAGCCAGGCCTTGCCTTCCGTCCACATCTTGCTGAACGGCGAGCTCGGCTTCGTGGTCTCACCGAACGCGCTACCGAACGCGCCGCAGGCCCGCGGCGTTGCCAGCGGCGATCTCAACGGCGACACCATCCCCGACCTCGCGGTGCTCGCGGTCGACGGTACCGTCCAGCTCTATCTCGGCACGCCCTCGGGCGTGTTCGCGCCGGCGGCGACCGTCGGCGTCGCGCCCGATGCGCGCGCGATTCGCCTCGCCGACTTCAACCAAGACGGCTTCACCGATCTCGCCGTCACCAACAACCAGAGCAACAGCGTGCAGCTCCTCTACGCCACCGGCCACGCCCAGTTTCCGGCGCCGAGCGTGATCGCGTCGTCGACGGTGCTGAACGCGTTCGGCACCACCGCGGCGCGCGGCACGACCGGCCCTGACGAGGTCGTCTTCGTCGGCAAGACCGCGCGCAGCCTCGGTCTGCTGCGGAGCGTGAGCCACGGCGTGGTCGCGACGACGGCGCTGCAGACGCTCACCGACGAGCCGCAGACGATTCTTCTCGCCGACATGAACGGCGACACCATCCCCGACGCGGTGGTGGCGACCAAAGGACGGCGCGGGACGACATTGCAGATCCTGCCGGGCAACGAGTCGGGCGGTTACGATCCGGCCCCGACCGGACCGTCGGTCTGCGGCGACGGCATCGTCGAAGGCGCCGAGCTGTGCGACGACGGCAACACCAAAAAGAAAGACGGCTGCAGTCCGACTTGCTCTCCCGAGATCGGCCGCGGGCTCATCTCGATGGCTGCGGGCGACCTCGACGGTGACTTGGACCAAGACCTGGTGCTGGTCGACGCGCAGGCCAACATGCTGCTCCTCTTCGGCGACGGCAACGGCCGCTTCACGAGCACGCGCTTCCTGCCGAAGGTGCGTAGCAAGACCCCCGCGGCGCTCGCCGACTTCAACGGCGACGGCGCGCTCGACATCGCCGTCATTCCCAAGGACCACAAGCAGGCGCTGGCGGTCTTGATGAACGACGGCACGGGACAGTTCACGAGCACGCCGATGGTCGCGACCGGCAAGCTCGTCGGACCGCTGCTCGCCGGCGACATCGACGGCAACGGGCTTGCCGATCTGATCGTCGGCAGCAGGGCCAAGCCGGCCGGTTTCATGAGCTTCCTGAACGACGGCGCCGGCCCGAAGCGGTTCGGCGGCAACACCGCCACGCCGAAGGGCCTGCGCTCGCTCGCGGCGGCGGACTTCAGCGAGGACGGCAAGCTCGACCTCCTCGCCGAGTTCACGACCAAGACCCAGTCGCCGCTCCTCTACAGCGGCCTCGGCACCGGGCAGTTCGTCGTGCCGGAATCGCTCGGCGACCCGACCTTCCTCAACACCACGATCGTCGATCTCGACCAGGACCTGCACCAAGACCTGGTGAGCTGCGACGCGAAGAGCGGCAACTGCCGAGTCCGCTACGGTGATGGCGCCGGCGGCTTCTCGGCCACGCCGGTCTCGGTCGACGACCTCATCGGCAACGACATCTCGGGCGGCGCTGCCGGCGATCTCGACGGTGACGGGGTCCCGGACGTCGTCGGCATCAGCAAGGCCGACAGCCGCGCCGTGGTGATCTTCCGGACCGCGAACTCGCCGCAAGTCGCCCGCCTCGAGCTCACGCCGGGGTCGAAGCCGAACGGCGTCGCGGTCGCCGACCTCAACAACGACGGCAAGCTCGACATCCTGATCTCGAACGAGGGCTCCAACGATCTGAGCGTGTTCTTGAACCTCGGCCAGCGCCAGTTCACCAACGGCTCGGTGCGCGTCGCGACCGGCGGCGTCCACCCGATCGGCATGGCGCTCGGCGACCTGAATGATGACGGCCGGCTCGACGTCGCGGTGCCGCTCGCCGCGAGCGACTCCGTCGCGCTCTTCCAGAACCGCGTCGCGGGCGGCCTCACCAAGGTGAAGACGCTCACGACCGGGCCCAACCCGCAGGGCGCCGCCATCGGTCTTCTCAACAACGACGCGTTCGGCGACGTGGTCGTCGCGAACTATGACAACAACACCTTGTCGATCTTCCTCAGCGACGGCAGCGGCGGCTACACCACCTCCACGCTCGCGAGCGGCGGCGTGCATCCGACCGACGTTGCCCTCACCGACCTCAACGGCGACACCATCCCGGATATCATCGCCGTCAACGAGACCTCGAAGAACCTGGTCGTGTTCCTGAACGACGGCAACGGCGGGTTCTCGAGCGGCATGTCGACGCTGGCCATGGGGCGGACGCGTCCGTGGGATCTCTGCGTCGGCGACTTCGACGGTGACGGCCTCAACGACGTCGCCGTCGGTAGCGTCGGGACCGGCGACATCCTGATCCTCCGCGGCAACGGCGACGGCACGTGGGCGTCCGACGAGCGCGTCTTCACGATCGGCCGCGACCCGCACCCGATCTTCTGCAGCGACGTCGACGGCGACAACCGCACCGACATCGTGTTCCCCCGGCGCGACACCGGTCGCGTCGAGATCATCCTGACCGGCGGGTTGTAAGGACCAGCGCGACGAGGCCCGCGGGCCTCGTGCGCCCTTCCGATTGGTCGCGGCCGCCGCGCGCGCGGCGGCCGCGACCACGCCTCAGTGCTTCACGCGGTTGTTCAGGATGTTCCTCTCGATCGCGGGGATCAGATCCTGGATGACGGAGTCCTCGTAGCGGCCGGAGGTGATCTCGGGGATCTCGGGCACCTGCGTCTCGGGCACCACGTGGTTCACGTAGAACGAGCCCTCGCGGCCGCCGGCGCCGGGCAGGAACGCGACCGACATGTTCTGGATCTGGCCGGTAACGATGAGGACGTCGAGCAGGTCCTTCATGCGCGCGTAGTCGTCCGGCGTCTGGCCGTAGCCGACCAAGTAGTAGACGACCGGAAAGCTGTCGCCCTTGTTGTTGAAGAACGCGGGCGGACGATAGACCAGGACGTCGCGGCTCTTCGCACCGGCGCCGAGCGCGGGTGAGTCGATCGTCGCCGAGACCATCTCACCGCTCAGACGTATACCGGGCAGATCGACCGACGGTGGCTTGAAGTCGGGCGGGTCGAAGCCGGGCGGATCGAAGCTACCCGAGTCGACGTTGCCGGGACCGCGCACGCCGTCCGGGAAGCTCCCGTCGAGGTAGCCGAGCAGCGTGAGGATGCGCTGCCAGACCAGGATCGGGCCGCAGAAGTCGCCGTTGAAGAGATCGTCGTTGTCGACCTTCTCGATGCCGATGTGGCCGCCGGGGTAGCGGACGAGCAGGAACTGCTCGTCTGGGTGCTCGACCGCGAGACAGTTCGACGAGAAGCCGTCCTGCACCGTGACGGTGAGACCCTTGGCGCGAAGCGCGGCGACGACGTGATCGTAGTGCTTCGAGAAGCCGAACTCGTCGCGCTCGCCGACGTCCATGTAGATGCGTTGGGTGCTGATGTCGGCGGCCGAGCGGCCGTTCAAGCGCGTGAGCGGATCTTGCGCGATGAAGGTGGCGCGATCCGGATCGTAGTCGAATTGCCCGTTGCCCTCGCCGAAGTCACCGGTGCCGGGAACGCCGTCGAGACCCGCATCGGTGAAGGTCTCGCCGAGGCTCGGCTCGAAGACGTGGTTGCCGTTGCCGTCGGTGAAGGGCTCGGAGAGGTTCACGACGATGCCGTCGCCGACGTCGTAGACACCGTCACCGTTCAGGTCGACGGTCTCGCGGCCGCCGACGAGCGTGCCGTGGACGCCCGCGATGCGCTCGAGCGTGCCGCCCGCCATGAGCAGGACGTCGACGGGCGTGGTCGGTGCCTCGTCGACCTGGCGCAAGCCGTCCTGGTTCGTGTCGCCGCCGTTCAGGAAGCCGCGCGGATCCGCGAGCGTCGTGAAGGCACCGAACTGGTCGTCTTGCATGATGTGCGCCGGCTCCGAGTCGCTGGCGAGGTAGAGGTGGTCGGGATCGGGATTGTGCAGGTAGGGATTCCCGAGCGCGATCACCAGGTCTTGGACCATGGAGGCCCGCGAGTCGCGGTCGGGGTAGGGCGCCAGATGATCGAAGGTGAAGTCGGAGCCGACCGCGCGCGGGATCTCGGTCTGCGGCTTCACCTCGATGTTGTCGTCGATGATGTCGGCGAGCAGTTGGGTCATGTCGACCGGCCCGCCGAGTGAGCCGATCGTGCCGAAGAGATCGGTGTGCTTGGTGCCGAGGTTGAGCGCGCCGTAGCCGCCCATCGACACGCCCACGATCGCACGAAACTCCCGCGCCTCGGTCAAATCGAACGGCGGCGGATTGTCATTGCCGCCTCCGCCGCTACCTCCACCACCACCCAAGCCGCAACTTGCTGCGATCGCCGTCAGCGCGATCGCGAGAGAGATGAAGACACGCTTCCCAAAACTTCGATGTGAACGATAACCCATGGTGAGACCCCTTCCCGTCGACGAGTGCGGAAGCGAACAGCATTCCGCGTGCCACTATCGATGGCGTCCGATGCCGTCGCGAATACAGTATCTTCCAGCGATGACCGTCGCACTTCGAAGCCCGAAGTTACACGCGCGGCCGTCGCGAGTGTAAGCCCCGGCAGTACGCGACGCCCACTCGGTCTCGGGTCCGTATCGATGCGTAGCGAGATAGGCGCGCGGGTCGGATGTGTGCGCGCGCCGGTGACGTGAGCTCCGGAGCCGGCGCGCGCACACGTCCGACCCGCGTGCACCCCATCGCGGTCCCATGCGCAAACCATCCGCGAACCCGCAAGCGCGTGGACCTCGCCGCGTTGATGGACCTCTGCTTGCAGCGTGCGCTACGGTCCGGCGCGAACATGAGAACTCCTCGATCACGATCGCCGTGGAACGTCATCTTCGTCGTCTTCGCTGCGCTCGCCGTCAACTTGGCGGCGGCGATTCCCGCTGCGCACGGCGTGGACTACGACATCGTCTATGTGCGGCAGCCGCGGTTCGGTGATGAAACGAACACGACGTGGCCGGAAGTCGCGCACCCCGCGAGCATGGATCCGGGCGCCGATCTCATGCTGCTCCACCCGGACGGCTCCGAGGAGTTGCTGGTCGCCGGCGGCGTCGGGTCGGTCACCGATCCCTTCGTCTCGTTCGACGCGGCGTGGGTCTACTACGCGTACTTTCCCGATCTGCGACCGTCGGCGATCAACGACCAGCGCGGGCTGCCGATCCGCGGTGCGGACATCTACCGCATCAACCTCGCGACGCGAACGATCGAGCGGCTCACCTTCGGGGAGTTCACGCCCAACACCGGGGCGGGGCATTTCGACGAGTCGAATCCGGTGAACCCCGGCGCGGCCTTCGACTCGCTCGGCTACGGCATCCTCAACCTCGGGCCGGCACCGGTCGCCGGCGGCAAGATCGCCTTCACCAGCAACCGGAACGGCTTCGTGCCGCCGCGCGGGCTCACCAACCCGACCTTGCAGCTCTTCGTCATGGACGAGGACGGCGGCAACGTGACGCAGATCGCGCCGATGAACATCGGCAGCGCGCTGCACCCGACGCCGCTCAGCGACGGGCGCCTCGGCTTCAGCAGCCTCGAGACGCAGGGCCAGCGCGACACGCGCATGTGGGGCATCTGGGCGATCCAGCCCGACGGGCAGCACTGGTCGCCGCTGGTGAGCGCGTTCCGCTCGGGCCAAGCGTTCCATTTCATGACCCAGCTCGGCAGCGGTGATCTCGTCGTCGTCGACTACTACAACCTGAACAACAACGGCTTTGGCGCGCTCTATCGCTTGCCGGTGCCCGGGACGCTCGGTCTGCCGGCCTTCCACAGCGGCTTCGTCAACCAGAACCCGCCGATCGACCAGACCGTCGGCGGCGGCTTCTCCTATCCCTTCCAGATGCCGTTCACGCCGCGCGGCCTCTACTCGATCACGCCGTTCACGCACGGCAACGACGAGGCGGCGCCGGTCGGTGCGGGCGGCGTGCGCGTCGGCAAGTTCACGCATCCGTCCGCGGCGCCCGATGACGATCTCCTCGTCGTCTGGACGCCGGGTCCGGCCAACGATCTCGATCGACCGACGACGCTGCCGGTCTACGACGCGGGCATCTATCTCATCCCGCACGGCGACGTCGTCCACGCGCCGGCCGATCTCGTCCGCATCAAGAACGATCCCAGCTACAACGAGGCGTGGCCGCGCGCGGTCGTGCCGTACGCGGCGGTGCACGGCGTCGCCGAGCCGACCGAGCTGCCGTGGCTGCCGAACGACGGCGCGCTACGCGCCGAGCTGCCGGCCGGTACACCGTACGGTCTCGTCGGCACGTCGAGTCTCTACAAGCGCGAGAGCTTTCCGGGCTTCGTGACACCGTGGTCGAACACCTTCGACGGCCTCGACGCCTTCAACACGGCGGAGAACGACCAGAGCAGCAACTGGACGACGCAGGGAAGCGACGCCGGCCTGTATCACAACTCCGACATCTGGGCGGTGCGGCTCCTCGCGATGGAGCCGAGCACGCACCGGAGCTACGGCCCGCACGGCGGCCCGAGCGGCTTTCAACTCTTTTCGAGTCACGCGATGGAGCGCCTGCGCATCCTCGGCGAGATCCCGGTGCGGAAATTCCAGGGCGACGGCAGCCCGCTCCGCGATCCCGAGGGCAACCCGGACACGAGCTTCCTCGCCAAGATCCCCGCCGACACGCCGTTCACGTTCCAGACGATCGACCGCAATGGTCTCGTCCTCAACATGGCGCAGACCTGGCATCAGGTCCGGCCCGGTGAGATGCGCGCCGATTGCGGCGGCTGCCACGCCCACAGCCAAGCGCCGCTCCGCTTCGAGGACACCGCGGCGGCGCAGCCGGGCTACGTCGTCACTGATCTCACCGCGACGACGCCGCTCGTGACGCACGACGCGCAAGGACAGCCGGCGATCCGCGTCGTGCCGTCGTCGGTCGTGAACGTCGAGTTCTACCACGACGTCCGTCCGCTGCTGCAGCGGAGCTGCGTCCCCTGCCACACCAAGACGAGCCCCGCGCCGCCCGGGGCGCTCGTGCTCGACGACCTTACGCTCTACGAGGACGGCCTACCCGGCGACTATCTGCGCCTCGCGAGCGACGGCGACGCGCGCTGGGGCTATCCGCCGCTCGTCACCGTCGGGCATCCGGTCTGGCGGCAGACGAACGCGAGCCGCTACGTCCGCGTCTTCCAGAGCCGGCGGAGCCTCCTGGTGTGGAAGATCTTCGGCGCCCGCCTCGACGGCTGGACCAACGCCGACCACCCGACCGAGTCGACGCCGGGCAACGCGTCGACGCTGCCCGCGGGCGCCGGCGTCAACGAGGCCGACCTCGACTTCACCGGCTCGATCATGCCGCCACCATCGAGCGGTGTGCCGCCACTTTCCGTCGATGAAAAGATGACGATCGCGCGCTGGATCGATCTCGGCGCGCCGATCGACGCCGCGCAGTCGGCCTACGGCTGGTTCCTCGACGATCTCCGCCCGACGCTCACCGTGAGCGAGCCGCGCCCGGGCGCCAACGTTGCGCCCGTCGATGCGATCGTGATCGGCGCCGTCGACGCCGACAGCGGCATCGACGCCGCGACGCTCTCGGTCACCGCCGACATCCCGCTCGGCGGCCACGACCCCGGCACCGAGCTCGCAGGTGACGCCGTCCCCGCCGGCGACGGCATCTATCGCATCGCCCTCGGCACGCCGCTCGACGCGACGCTACGCACGCACCTCCACGTCAGCATCGCCGACCGCCAAGGCAACGTCACCCGCGTCGACCGCGCCTTCTCCGTCGCCCCCGACACCGGCCCATCGCGCACCCCAACCCCCGCGCAAAGAACCGCAACGCGCACCCCAACCCCGCAACCAACGGCGACACCGGTCGCCGTCCACGACTCCGCCATCCTCCCCATCCGCCGCCCCATCCGCATCCGCATCCCACGCGGCGCCGACTCGCGTACCGCCCGTGTGCGCGTAACCGTCCGCAACGCCGACGCCCCCGGCCCGAGCGAAGCGCAGGGCCACGTAATCCAACTCGTCACCGACCCCAACACCTGTCCCCCCGACCTGATCGCCACACTCCCAGACTTCGACCACCGCACCGGAGGTGCGCAGGATACGGCTGTAGTGCCGCCCCGAAGACGCAAACGCGCCCAACTCACGCTGCGAGCTCGCGCCGCCGACTTCGACACAGCCGCGACCGCCGCGACCTGTCACCTACGCCTGATCGCCCTAGGCCCAGGCACAGACCCAACTCCCACCGACGACGTCGTAGACGTCGAGGTTCAGGTAGAAGACACCAACGACGCGCGCTGAAACGCGTCCCCGAACGAAGTGAGTGGACCGCCGGCGACGGCGAGCGCCAGCGAAGCCGTTCTTCGTCCCGCGTTCTCGGAGCCCATGCACGACGGCGAGTGAGTGGACCGCCGTCGACCACCGCCGATGCGCGCGCCAGCAGCCGCTACTGGATCACCTCGAAGTCCTCCCCGGTGACCCGCAGGAGCTCGTCGTGCATGAGCTCGTCGTCCCAACGCGGGTCGGGCGCACCGCTCACGAACCAGTCGCTGCCGTTGTCCGCGAGGATCATCCCGTAGCGCTGCATCGCGCGCAGGATCACCTGCACCGGCGGCGCGAAGCTCGGCACGTCGACGGTCGACTTGAGCCGGACGCGCAACCCGAGCGGCGGCCGGGCGTCGCCGCCGGACCCGTGCGTCGCGTCGTGCGACGCGGGATAGACGTAGCCTTGCGTGCCGCGCACCGTGAAGCGGAGCGCGTGTTGGATCACGCCCGCATCGAAGACCTCGTCGGCGCGCACCAGCCCCGGCAGGATCGCGAGCCCGGCGGCGTCGGCCGACGTCCAACCTTCGGGCCGGCGCGCGTTGCTGGTGAGGTCGAAGATCGCGCCCGAGCCGGCGTTCCAGCCGTTGCCCGTCCAGTGGGTCGCATAGAGCTCGAACAGCAATAGATTTTCGGGATCGACGAGGAGGAGATGGCGGTCGCCCGAAGTGCCGCCGCCGGCGACGCCGCCTTCGATCATGCCTGCCGTCGTCTTCGCCGCCTCGGGGATCGGATAGCCGGGCGGCCCCGTCGGCGCCGCGGTGTCGCTCTCGTCGGCGTAGAGGAAGCTCACCGGCAGCCGCGGCTGCGTGCCCTCGATCACGACGTAGGGAATGCCGAAGGTGGTGCCGAAATCCGGATGCACGCCGGTGCTGCGGCCGATGTAGTCGATGATCGCGTCCGAGCTCGCCGTGACCGTCGCCGTCGTCACGTCGCGATTCCACCAGTTGTCGGACGGGAAGACCTGCACGCCCGCGAGTGAGCCGTTGAGCAGGATCGTGCCGTCGCTGTTCCAGGGCAGCGCATCGGCGACGTCGTCGACGAAGGGATCGACGAGGGTGGTCTCGACGGTCGCCGCATCGCCCTCGGTCGCGCACGCGAAGCGCTGATCGGCGGTGGCGAAGGCGCCGGCGAACTTGCCCTCGACCTTCCCCACGCACGTCGCGTCGACGCCGACACCCTTCGCGACGGCTTTGGCGTGACAGCCGAGCTTGTCCTTCGTCTTCTTCGCCGTCGCCTTGAGCTTCGCCGCGCTACAGCGCCGGCCGTCGTCGGTCCCGCCGGGGGCGAGCGCGGGCGCGACGTCGCCGTCGAAGGCGTCGAGGCGCGACGACAGCGCCGGCGCGTCGGCCGTGGTCACGCAGCCGCCCTTCGCGTCGAGCTTGGTGAAGGTCGACCCGAGCTTCGCGTGCTGCTTGTCGACGCAGGCGGGGTCGACGGCGACGTTGCGGTTGACGGCGGCGGCGCGACACCCGAGCACGCCCTGCGTCGCGGTCGCGACGGCCTTCAGCTTCGCGGCCGCGCAACGCTGGGCGACGGTCGCGGCGTCGCACGGACTCGCCACCAGCGCGGCCGCCGCGCACGCCGGAAGCAGCGCGGACCACATCGTTCGGAGACGCATTCGGCCAGTGTATGGAGCGGGCGTTCTTCCCGTCAACGCAACAACCCCGCCGCCGCTGCGCGCACGCTTGCGCAGGTGACGTGCGCTGCAGTGTCCCGATTCCGAAGTTCGTCACCCGCACCGGCACCTACGACGTCAGCGCACGCCCGGTGTCACCGAGATCCAGGCGGGGAGGTGACCGCGGGCGGTGCGAGCGCGCGCTTCACAACGCCGCGGTGTTCGTCTCCCGCAGCGACAAGAGCGCGTCCTTCAAGCGTCCGAGCTCTGCTTCCAGGGCGGCGCAGGCCTCGTCGGTGCCGGCGAGATCGTCGCGCTCGCTGAGGGCCTCGAGCCGCCGCGCCGCCTCGAAAGCGAACTTGCCGGCGAAGTTGCCGACCGAGCCCTTGACGGTGTGCGCGGTGCGGTAGAGGGACACGTGATTGCGCTCGGCGATGGCGGCGCGGATCTCGGCGAGCCAGCGCGGGTAGTCGTCGACGAAGAGCGCGATCAGATCCGAGAGGAGCTGCGTGTCACCGTCGATGCGGTCGAGGAGCTCGGTGACGTCGAGGATCTCCTCGTTCTCGTCGCCGCCTCCGGGCGGCACGGTATTGCCCTCGCGCGGAGCAAGCGCCGGCGCCGTGCCGTCCACCGCGTTCGCCGGCGCGGCGGGATGAGGTGCGTCGCTCGCGTTGCGCTCCTCGAGCGCGACCGCGACCCAGTGCTTCAGCACGACGTCGAGGTCGGCCGGGACGACCGGCTTCGCGAGATAGTCGCTCATCCCGGCGGCGAGGCAGCGCTCGCGGTCGCCCTGCAGCGCGTTCGCCGTCATCGCGATGATCGGAATCCGTCCGGCACGGCCGCAGAGGAGGCGGATCTCGCGGGCAGCGGCAAAGCCGTCCATCTCCGGTAGCTGGCAATCCATCAACACCACGTCGTAGTCGCCCCGCGCGACGGCCTCGACCGCCTGGCGCCCGGTCCCGACGACGTCGCTCGCGAAGCCGCGTTTCTCGAGCATGCGGCGCGCGACGCGCTGGTTCAGGACGTTGTCCTCGGCGATCAGGATACGGATCGGCGCGTGCTCCTGCGCCGCCGCGGCCGACGTGCGTGGCACCGCGATGCTGAAGTCGGCCGGCGCGTTGGGCGTGTACAGGACGGCGGCGAGCGCCGAGAGCAGCTGCGACTGACGGAGCGGCTTCCGCAGCGTCGCGGCGGCGCCGGCGGAGCGCGCGAGCCCGGCGAGGCCGCGGTGACCGACCGACGCGAGGAGGACGAAGCGCGGCGTCCCGAGGCTGCCGTCGGCACGGATGGCGCGGCTCAACGACAGACCGTCCATCGCGTTCATGTCGAGGTCGGAGATCACGACGTCGAAGGGCTCGCCGCGACCGGCCGCGGCGCGCAGCATCCCGAGCGCCCCGGCGCCGTCCTCGGCCACCGCGCTCGCCATGCCCCAGCTGCGCACGTAGGTGTCGAGAATCCGACGGCTGGTGAGGTTGTCGTCGACGATCAACACCCGCCACGGCCGCAGCTGGTCGTTCGCCGTCGGCGCGGGAACGGCGGCGACCGGCCGCTTCTCGAAGCGCGCCGTGACCGTGAAGGTGCTGCCGCCGCCCGGCTCGCTCACCACCGCGATCTCGCCCGACATCATCTCGGCGAGGCGTTTGCTGATCGCGAGGCCGAGCCCGGTGCCGCCGTAGCGGCGCGTGGTCGAGCTGTCGCCTTGCGAGAACGACTGGAAGAGGCGCGCCTGTTGTTCCGGGGCGATGCCGATCCCGGTGTCGGTGATCTCGACGCGTAACCGGAGCTGGTCGGCGCCCTCGTCGATGCCGGAGACACGGATCGCGACCTCGCCGGCGTCGGTGAACTTGATCGCGTTGCTGACCAGGTTCGTCAGCACCTGGCGCAGGCGGCCGGGATCGCCGCGCACGGCCGCCGGCAAGCCGGGGTCGATCAGGCAGGCGAGCTCGAGGCCCTTCTCGTGGGCGCGCTCGGCGAAGAGCGCGACCACGTCCTCGATCGTCGTCCGCACGTCGAACGGCACCGACTCGAGCTCGAGCTTGCCGGCCTCGATCTTCGAGAAGTCGAGGATGTCGTTGATGATGGTGAGCAGCGCCTCGCCCGATTGGCGGACCGCGTCGGCGTACTCGCGCTGCTCGGCGGTGAGCGACGTGTCGAGGAGGAGCGCGGTCATGCCGATGACCCCGTTCATCGGCGTGCGGATCTCGTGGCTCATGACCGCCAAGAACTCGCTCTTCGCGCGCGACGCCGCCTCCGCGACCTCTTTCGCCTTCGCTGACGCCTTGGCGGCGCGGAGCTCGACTTGCGCGCGCTTCTGCTCGCGCAGGTCGCGGCTGATCGAGGCCAGCGCGGCCGGCTTCCCGGAGTCGGGATGGCGCAGCAGGAAGAGCGTGAAGTCGATCGGGATGACCTCGCCGGTGCGGAAGTTCCGGCAGCGCAGCTCGCTCTGCCAGTGGCCGCGCTCGAGGACCGTCGGCACCACACGGTCGCGTACCAGGTCGGCGTCCTCGGCGGCGACGAAGGTCTCGAAGGGGTGCGCGCACGCCTCGGCGAGGCTGTCGATGCCGAGCAGGGTCTGGCCGCTCTGGTTGAGGAAGAGCAGGCGACCCTCGAGGCTCAGCACCGCGATCAAGTCGGTGCTGTGCTCGATCAAGGAGACGAGCTTGCGCTCCTCATCCTCGGCCCGCCGCCGCTCGCTGACGTCGCGGATCGCGGCGGTGACGAGCGTGCCGTCCTGGGTCTCGAGCGGGCTGAAGGTGATCTCGATCGGCACCTCGCTGCCGTCCTTGCGGATGCCGGTGAGCTCGATGTTGGCGCCGACCGGCCGGCCGCGCTGCTCGCTCAGGTAGCCGATGCGGCTGCCGATGTGCGTGCGCCGATAGCGCTCGGAGACGAGCTGCTCGAACGGCCGGCCCAGCAGCTCTTCGCGCCGATAGGCGTAGAGCTGCTCGGTCTGCGAGTTGACGAGCACGATCTTGCCCTCGCTGTCGACGATCACCATCGCGTCGGGCGCCGACTCGAGGAGCGCCCGGAACTGCTCCTCGGCGCGCTTGCTCTCGGAGAGATCGCGCACGATGCCGGTGAAGATGCGGCGCCGGCCGACGCCGACCGCGCTCACCGCGAGCGCGGCGGGAAAGCGACTGCCGTCCTTGCGGCGCGCCTCGACCTCGGTGGTGTGCCGGTGCGGACCGCTGTGGTCGGTGGCGAGATACTCGGCGACGCGCGGGGCCTGCCGGGCGACCTCGTCGGCCGGCATCAAGACGGTGATGTTGCCGCCGATCGCCTCCTCCGGGCCGTAGCCGAAGATCCGTGTGGCCGAGTCGTTGAACGAGCGGATCGTGCCCTCGACGTCGACCGAGATGATGCCGTCGGCGGCGTGGTCGAGGATCGCGCTCAGCAGCGCCTCGTTCTCGCGGGCGCGCGCCTCGGCGCTGAGCGCCCGCACGCTCACCGCGCGGCTTTCCACCCACTCGTAGCGCAGACGCCGGGTCGTCCACAGGACGATCGCGATCAGCGGCACGAGCACGAGCGCACCGGCGATCGAGATCCGCATCAGGGTGCCTTGGATCGGCGCTAGGACCTGGCGCCGGCTCATGCGGACGAGGATGCTCCAGTTGAGCGCCGATAGGCCGCGGTTGCCGACGATGCGCGCGTAGCCCGTGACCACCGGCTCGGCGTCGTCGAGCTCCTCGACGTAGCCGGGATGCGGCAAGGCGCTCAGCAACGCCGACTCGGCGCCGCGATGAAAGAGGTTCTGTGGCGCGCGGTGACCCGTCGAGTCGAGGAGGACGTCGCCGTACTCGCTCACCAGCAACCAGTTGACGCGCACCGTCCCGCCCCATTCGTCGGCGAGCGCGCTGACGCTGCCTTGCAAGAGGTTGGTGAGGGCCGAGATCGGCAGGGCGGCGACGACCGTGCCGGTGCGCTCTGCGGCGGCGATCGGCGCGGTGAAGGCGAGCTGCCCGGGGGCGCCCGGCAGCAGCTCGAAACGGGCGCGCTCGGCGGAGGGCCGCCAGCCGCTCGCGAGCGCGATCGTCGCGGCGTCGCGGTCGGTCGCGGCGGCGATGTCGCCGTGCTCGTCGAGAGTCGCGAGCCACTCGTAGTGCGGCCAGCTCTGTCGCAGGCCCTCCAGGTAGAGGGTCTCGGCTGCCGCGTCGCTCGAGGCCAGGACCGGCGCGTGCGCCAGGCTACGGACGGCAGTCGCTTGCTCGACGAAGAAGAGGTCGAGCTTGTCGGCCGCGTTCGCGGCGACCAGCACCAGGCTGTGGCCGGCGTCGGCGACCACCCGCGCGCGCACGAAGTGCACCCCGATCGCGGCGGTCGCGACCGTTCCGACGGTGATCGCCATGATCACTGCCGATAGCCAGCGGTACGGCCCGCGGCTCAACCATGCCTGCCCCGACGACACTCCCAACGAGCGCGTGCCCCCCGGCGCGAATTATAAACGCCGCAGACACCCGCATATAGGAACTTTGTAGAGTCGTTGTAGCCGAGAGCGCATGACAATTGTCATAGCAGGCCGCGTCCCGGGACGTGATTCACCTCGAGCCGGATGCCGTCGGGATCCTCGAACAGCACCGAGTAGTAGCCCGGTGCCCACGCGCCTTCCTCGGGCGGGTGGACGATGGTCGCGCCGAGCTCACGCACGAGCGCGTGCACGGCGTCGACGTCGGCACGCTCGCGCGCCCGAAAGCAGACGTGATGCAGGCCGACTCGCTTCTGCACGAAGCGCTCGCCGCGATGCGCTTCGTCGGCGGCCATGATCCCGACTGCCGTCCGGCCGCCGACGCAGTAGAGCATGCCGTCGAAGCTCATCACGGGGGTGAGGCCTAGGAATCGCAGCAGGCGATCGTAGAACGGTTGGCACTTCGCGAAGTCGCTCACGGTGAGCATGATGTGGGCTACGCCGTTGATCTCCATCCGGGACCTCCGTGGCGCGGGACCGTACTCTTGCGGCGGGGTCGACTCAACGGTCCTCTTTCCTCCGCCGCATTAAGAGGTCGCTCGTGACGTCGCGGCGCGGACGGGGGTCGTTCCGGGGCGGCGCGGGTGGTGCGTGCTCCCTCCTGGCGCGGGGGGCTCCGCGCCGCGCTCTTACGTCGATTGCAGCGTGGTGCGGCCGCATGGACCTTCCCTAGGCGTCGCCCCAAACGCGCCACTCGGGAGCATGCACCACCCGCGCCGCCTGCGACGGGCTGCCCGCGTGGCGACGTTGGAAGAGCGCGTACGAAGAAGCGCGGGAGGGGGAGGGACGGCGTTGCGTCGCGCCGACGTGGTGTCGGCGAGCGCCTTTGGCGTGCGACGTGTCGCGGTCGAGTCGTTGCGACTTCGTATGTGAGAGCGTCGAGCGTGCGGGCGGGTGGATGTGAACGAGCTGTGCCTGCTGTGGCGCAGCGCCGTGCCGGGGCTCCGGCTGCATGCGCCGCGGCTGGCACATTGCCGCGCGGCTCGGCGATCGAAGCGCGGAAAAGATGAACTCTTTCCGGGGGGTCGGACGGTGGCCGGGCGCTTGCACGAGATTCGCTCGCCGTATGCTGCGAACGCCTGCGACAGAAGGAGACGTCATGCGACATCGAGCAGTTCTGGTACTGGCCGTCCTCGCGGCCACCCTCTTGCTGCCGAATGCATCTGCGGAAGCTGGGTGCGGGTGCAACAAGCCGCCGCCGGCGGCGGCGCTGGTGCGTCCGGCGTTCGCGTCGCCGGGCGACGCCGTCACCTTCTTTCCGCCCGAGAACCGGTCGGGTCACTACGAGATCACCTTCGGCGATGCGCCCAAGATCAACGCCGACTCGGTCTGGAAGCGCGACCTCGCCGACGGGCAATACAAATGGCAGGTCGTCGTGAGGGCACCGAGCCTTCCGCCTGGTCCGGTCGCGATCAAGGCCAGGCGTGGTGGCGACCGGATGACGTTGCCGCCGTCGGCGTTCACGATGATGCAGCCCGCGCTGGCGCTTCAGGAAGGCGACGGCGAGACGCTCGCGAAGTGTTACAGCGCCGCGGTCACCGCCGACCACACCGTGCTGATCCCGCTCGACATCTCCGCGATCGACGATCACATGATCTTCAACGGCCTCGGTGAGCAGTACCCGCTGCTCTTCTCCGCGTCCGATATCGCGATCTACAACATGCAGGGCTTCCTGATGCAGCTTCTCACCCCGGCGAACGCCGGCATCTTCGCGATCGACGATCCCGGCCAGCCCGACAGCTTCGAGCTCACCTACGACCGTCACGAGTTCATCACCTACCGCGAGCAGCACGCGCATACCGGCGGCTTCGGTCTCGATCCGACGGACCCCGCCTGGCACACCGACGGCACCTACCACGTCGACCACGACCACCTGGTGATCGCGATCAAGGGCATCGTCGAGAATCAGGGTCCGCCGGCCGCGGGCAAGACCCCGAGCTTCGACTTGAGCATCGTGACCTCGCTTCCCGACACCGTCACCGGCGACGTCACGACGCGGACGATCCAGTGGAGCACCGCCTGCGGCAGTTGATGCCGCCGATCACTCACGCGACATCCGCGACGCCGGCGCCTTCCGAGCGGTGACGTCAGATCCGAGGGGCGATCCTCCGTACCGCGGAGCGATCGCCCCGTTCTTTTTGTGGGTTCCGCGCGCGCCCGCGCCTGTCGCGGAAGAGTCGGTGAGCTGGCGGCGCGGTTGCGCGACCAATGGCGCGCTGTCAACGTCGAGGGGATGATCGACCGCGACGACGCGACGCCGGCGCGGACTCCCGTCGCGGCGGGTGACGACGCCACGGCGGCGCGGATTCCGGCCGCGACGTACCGCTTGCAGTTCAACCACCAGTTCACCTTCGCGGACGCGGCCGCGATCGTCGACTACCTCGACGCGCTCGGTATCACCGACTGCTACGCCTCGCCGTTCCTGCAAGCGCGGCCGGGAAGCCTGCACGGCTACGACGTCACCGATCCGACCCGGCTCAATCCCGAGGTCGGAAGCCCCGCCGCGTTCGTCGACTTCGCCGGCGGCCTGCGCGCGCGCGGCATGGGGCTCGTGATGGACGTGGTGCCGAACCACATGTGCATCGCGGATCCGGGCAACCGCTGGTGGCAGGACGTGCTCGAGAACGGTCCGGGCTCGCCGTTCGCCGACTACTTCGACATCGATTGGCACCCGCCGAGGGCGCACCTCGCCGACAAGGTGCTGCTGCCGGTCCTCGGCGACCAGTACGGCCGCGTCCTCGAGAACGGCGAGATCCAGATCCGCTACGCCGACGGCGCGTTCACGGTTCACTACTACGAGGCGCGCTTCCCGGTCGGGCCGCGCTCGCTGGTCGCGATCCTCGAGCCGGCGCTCGCGATCGTGAAGGAGCGCTACGCCGAAGCGGCGCCGGTCGTGGTCGAGCTCGAGAGCATCATCACCGCGATCGGACATCTGCCGTTCAGCTCCGAGACCGAGCGGGCCAGAGTGCGTGAGCGCCAGCGCGAGAAGGAGGTGGCGAAGCGGCGGCTCGCGACGCTGGTCTCCGCCAACCCCGACGTCGGCGCCGCGATCGAGACCGCGCTCGGAGCGCTGAACGGCACGCCGGGAGTACCGCAAAGCTTCGACCGTCTCGAGGCCTTGCTCGCCGATCAGCCGTATCGCCTGAGCAACTGGCGCGTCGCCTCGGACGAGATCAACTACCGCCGCTTCTTCGACGTCAACGAGCTCGCCGCGATCCGGGTCGAGCGCCGGCGCGTCTTCACCGCCGTGCACAAGCTGGTGCGCCGCCTGGTCGAGCAAGGCTGGGTGACCGGTCTCCGCATCGACCACGTCGACGGGCTCTTCGATCCTGCCGGATACCTCCGCGCGCTGCAGCGCCACGTCGCGTCGGCGGGCGCCCCGGTGGGCGAGGAGCCGGCACGGCTTCCCGGCTACGTCGTCGTCGAGAAGATCCTCGAGGAGGGCGAGCGCCTGCCGTCCGAGTGGCCGGTGCACGGCACGACCGGCTACGAGTTCCTCAACCTGCTCGACGGCGTCTTCGTCGAGGCGGCGCACGGCGACGCGTTCCGCGCGCTCTACCGGCGGCTCACCGGCCGCGACGAGCGCTTCGAGGACGTCCTCGTCACCGCGAAGAAGCTCATCATGCTGATCTCGCTCGCGAGCGAGCTGCACGTCCTGGCCTGGCAGCTCGATCGCATCTCGGAGCAGCATCGCTGGTCGCGCGACTTCACGCGCGAGAGCCTGCGCTTCGGGCTGCGCGAGATCATCGCCTGCTTCCCGGTCTATCGGAGCTACGTGCGACGGCATGCCGGCGAGGTCGCGCCCGCGGACCGCCGCCACATCGAGCACGCCATCCGCGAGGCGAAGCGTCGCAACCCGACCACGGACCCCTCGCTCTTCGACTTCATCGGCGACGTGCTGCTGCTGCGCGACCCGCAGGCGATCACCGACGCGCAGCGCGCGCAGCGCCGGCGCTTCGTCATGCGGGTGCAGCAGCTCACCGGTCCGGTGATGGCGAAGGGCCTCGAGGATACCGCCTTCTACCGCTGGTTCCCGCTCGCGTCGCTGAACGAGGTCGGCGGCGACCCGCGCGTCTTCGGCGTCGGCGTCGAGGCGTTCCACCGCGCCAACGAGGCGCGGCAGGCGGCGTGGCCGCACGCGCTCTCGGCGACCGCGACGCACGATACCAAGCGCGGCGAGGACGTCCGCGCGCGCCTCCACGCGCTCTCCGAGATCCCCGACCAGTGGGAGACCGCCATGACGCGCTGGCGCGCGCTCAACGCCGACCAGCGGCAGTCGGCGGAAGGCTTGACGGTGCCCGACGCGAACGAGGAGTACCTGCTCTATCAGACCCTCGTCGGCGCCTGGCCCTTCGTGATCGCGAACGCCGAGGAGGAGCGCGCTTTTCGCGATCGCATCACCGCCTACATGCGGAAAGCGCTCAAGGAGGCGAAGCTCCACACCAGCTGGATCAATCCGCACCAGGAGTACGAGCAGGCGATCGAGCGCTTCGTCGAGGCGATCCTCGCGCCCGGCGAGTTCCGCGCCGACCTCGAGACGTTTCAACGAAGGATCGCGCGCGCCGCCGTCCATACCGGCCTCTCCCGCACGCTGCTCAAGATCACCGCCCCCGGCGTCCCCGACTTCTACCAGGGCACCGAGCTCTGGGATCTGTCCTTGGTCGACCCCGACAATCGCCGCCCGGTCGACTACGCGAGCCGCCGCGCGATGCTCGAGGACCTCGACCGCCGCGCCGCCGAGGATCCCGCCGCGCTTGCGCGCGCGCTCCTCGCGTCGCCCGTCGACGGCGCCATCAAGCTCTACGTCACGAGCCGCGCCCTGCGCTTCCGCCGTGACCGCCGCCGCCTCTTCGAGCAGGGCGACTACGTGCCGCTGCCGGCGAGCGGCGAGCGCGCCCACCACGTCATCGCCTTCGCCCGCACGTTCGATGATCAGGCGGTCGTCACGGTCACCTCGCGGCTCTTCCTGCGCCTTGCCGGCGATCGGGACGTGCCGGTCGGCGTCGAGGTCTGGCGCGACACGGCTCTCCAGATCGACGACCGCATACCGCGCGGCTCCTACCGCGACCTTCTCACCGGCCGCAGGATCCGCATCGAGGGAGGCGAGCTCCCGCTCCGGGAAGCGCTCGCCGATTTGCCGCTGGCGCTCTTGTCGAAAGAGGACGCGCGGTAGCGCCGGCGCGATTCAGGGCCGCGCGTCGGAGCGCGCGTTGCCGGCCGGCTCGACGCGACGGAACGACAGCCGCACCTTGTCGGGCCGCACTTCCGTGACTTTGAGCTCGCGCGGATAGCGGAGGTTCTCGTCGGTGACGTCGAAGGTCTCGCGTCCGAGATCGGCGTGTGAGCCGTCGAGCGTCGCCTCGAGCTTGCGCGGATCGAAGAGGTAGAAGGCGCGGCGCGGTCCGGTGAAGGTCACCTCGACGGAGGCCGGCTCGGCCTTGTCGAGGACGATCTGCGCCGGCAGGTGGTCGACGGTGACGGGCACCTGGTAGCGCACCTCCTCGGGCCGCGAGCCGGGAACGAAGAGGTACCAGAGCCCGACGGTGAGGATCAGCGCGACCGCGATCTCGCCCCAGTGCTGGGCGACCCGCTTCGCCCAGACGCGGTCCTTCGAGTGCTCATCGCGGGGACCGTGCATGAAGCCGTGCAGGACCGCGGCGAGCTCGTTCGGGTCGTTGACCTCGCGAAGCCGGCCGTCGTGCGCGACCGAGATGCGGCCGCGCTCCTCCGAGACGACGAGGCAGAGCGCGTCGGTCGCCTCCGCGAGTCCGAGCGCGGCGCTGTGACGCGTGCCGACGCCGGCGAGCTGCTGGAAGTCTTGCGACAGCGGCAGGTGGGTCGCGAAGCGCGTCACGCGTCCGTCCTCCACGATCACGGCGCCGTCGTGGCCGGGCGAGTGCGGATCGAAGATGCTCTTCAAGAGCGGCACGCTCAATTGCCCGTTCAGCTCGATGCCGCCGCGGATGTGGCGCTGGATCGGCTGGCGTCCGGGGAGCACGATCAGCGCGCCGATGTGGTCGCGCGCGAAGTCGACGACCGAGCTCAGCAGCATGTCGATCGGCTCCGAGCGCGAGTGGCGCGTGCGGCCGCGCCGCAGGCTCGCGACGCCGAGGCGCTCGAAGAACTGCCGCAGCTCCTCCTGGAAGATCACCACGATCACGACCAGGAAGACGGCGAAGAAGCCCTGGAAGATCCACGCCGTCAGGCGGAGATCGAAGTAGCGGGCGAGGAGGGCGAGCGCGCCGACGATCGAGATGCCGAGCGCGACGAAGGCCGCCTGGGTGCGACGCAGCCAGACCAGCAGCGTCGCGAGCAGGGCGGTGACGACGAGGATGTCGACGACGTCGTTCATGGTGATCGCGAGCTGGTCGGTCATGCGCGTCGTCTCGTCGGCCGTCGTACGCGCAGGCGCGCCCGGATACCAGCCAGCATGCGGGCGACGGCGGGATCGGCACGCAGCTCCGCGAGCGTGCGCCCGAGGCGGCGGCTCCAGCTCCGGTAGCCCTCGGCGCCGACGCCCGGCAGGTTCACCGGATCGTGCTCGCGCGCCAAGTCGTCGAGCGAGATGCCGACGAGCGCGGCCGGCGTCTTGGCGAGGAACGCGTGCACCGCGGCGATGAGCTCGGTGTCGTCGGCGGGCTCGCGTCCCTGGGGCAGGCAGCCCTCCGCCCACAGGCGTCTCGACAGCGCAGCCCGCTCTTGCCGGCGCGCCGCGCGCGCCGCGGCGAGGGCCTCGTCGGTCTCGAGGATGCCGGCGGTGCGACGGAGCGTGAGGTCGCGGTCCTCCCAGAATCCCGCCAGCGGCGCCATGTCGTGGGTGTTCGCGGAGACCAGCGCGCGCTCGGGATAGGCGTCGCTCGCGACGAAGGCACCGCGTTTGGTGCGCGCGAAGTAGAGGACGCGCGTGGAGAGAACGCCCCGGCGCGCCAGACGCGCCGGCAGGCCGCGCGGCACGGTGCCGAGGTCCTCGCCGACGACGAGCGCGCCGGCGCGCGTCGACTCCAGCGCCAGGATGCCGAGCAGGTCCTCGGACGGAAAGGCGACGTAGGCGCCGCCGGCGCCGCTCGCGCCGGCGGGGATCCAGAACTGGCGGAAGAGGCCCATCACGTGGTCGATACGGAGGGCGCCCGCGTGTTGCAGCGCGTTCCGCACCAGGCGGGTCCAATAGCGGTAGCGGTCGGCGGCGAGACGGTGCGGATCGATCGGCGGTAGGCCCCAGTTCTGGCCGGCGGCGCAGTACTCGTCGGGCGGCGCGCCGACACTGGCGTCGTCGAGGAAGAGATCGCGAAACGCCCAGGTGTCGCTCCCCGACGGCGCCGAGCCGATCGCGAGGTCTTGGTAGACGCCGATCGGCACCCCGCGGGCCGCCGCATCGGCGGCGATCGTCGCGAGCTGCCGGTCGAGCTCGAACTGGAGCCAGCGATGGAAGTCGACGGCGTCGGCACGCGCGCGGCGGAGCTCGGCGACGGCGGGGCCGCGCGGGTCGCGGAGCTCCGCCGGCCAGGTGTGCCAGTCGCGCCGCGCCGGCTCGGTGCCGAAGACGTCGAGCAGCGCCATGAAGGTCGCGAAGTCGTCGAGGCTCGCGCCCTCGCGGGCGCGGTAGTCGCGGTACGCACGGCCGCGGGCGGTGTCGCGGTCGCGGTGGCGGGCGACGAACGCCTGGTGCAACGACTCGAGGAAAGGCTGCTTCAGTGCCATCACGCGCGCGTACTCCACGTAGGGCGCGGCGCGGAGCGCGCCGAGCTCGCGCCGCACGCCGGCCGAGGCGAGACGGGTGCGTGCCTCGGTGCTCTCGCGCAGCTCCGGAATCGCCTCGACGTCCAAGTAGAGCGGGTTGCGGTAGAGACGGCTGATCGGACGGTACGGGCTGATGTCGTCGTCGCGGTTCGTGATCGCGTGCAAGGGATTCACGCCGACGAACGCGGCGCCGAGATCGCCGCACCACGCGACCAGGTCGCCGAGGTCGCCGAAGTCGCCGGCGCCCCAGTTCCGCGCGCTCCGGGTCGTGTAGAGGTTGACGAGGAGGCCGCCGACCCTGCGCCGATCGCGACGATCGGCGGGGATCGGGCAGCGTGCCGGCGTGACGATGACGGTCTGATCCGCCTCGCGCCGGGCCGCGCCGCCGCCGGCGCCGAGACGGATCTCGTGGTAGCCGAGCGGCAATCGGACCGGCAGGCGGAGCCGGAGCGACCCATCCGCGCCCGCTCGACTCCGCCCGCTCGCCGCGTGCCGCTCGCCCGCCTCGGTCGTCACCGCGAGCTGCCATTCGACCGGTTCGCCACGCCGCGTGAGCGAGCGCGCCGCGACGTCGAGCGTCACGGGCGCCCGTTGCGTGACGGTGACGGGCGGCAGCAGGCGGTCGCGTCGGGCAAGGGCGAGCTCCGCGAGGGCGCGCTTCGCGCCCGCCTCCGACGCGGCGTCGAGACCCATCGCGGCGAGGAGCGCGACCCGCACCTCGTCCGACGCCTCACGGACGATCCCGCTCTGGTCGACGTATGAGGGCAGGATGCCGACCGCGTCCGCGAGCGCGCGCAGGCTCCGCCGGGCCATCCGTCCTCAGGCCGGCGCGAGGACGAGCGCCGCGAGAGGCGGGAGCCGGACGCGGATCGACTGCGGATGGCCGTGCCACGGCACCGGCTCGGTGTCGACGCGCGGCGCGACCGGGTAGCCGCTGCCGCCGTAGCGCCGGTCGTCGGTCGAGAGCCGCACCACGTAGCTGCCGGCGTGCGGTACACCGATGCGGTAGTCGTCGCGCGGGACCGGCGTGCAGTTGAGCGCGACGACCAGGTGCTCGCCGGCGTGACGGCGCTGGTAGGTGAAGACGGCGTTGTCGCGGTCGCCGCCGTCGATCCACGCGAACGAGTCCGGATCGGGATCACCGCGCCAGAGACACGGCGACGCGCGGTAGAGCCGGCCCAAGTCGGCGAGGCACTCGCCGATGCCGCGGCGCTGCGGATCCTGGTCGAGATGCCAGTCGAGGCTGCGGTCGTGGCTCCACTCGTGGGGCGGCGCGAGCTCCGTCCCCATGAAGAGAAGCTGCTTCCCCGGACGCGTGTACTGGTAGGCGAGGAGCAGGCGCAGGTTGGCGAGCCTCTGCCAGAGATCGCCCGGCATCTTCTCGACCAGCGAGCGCTTCCCGTGCACCACCTCGTCGTGGGAGAGCGGATTGATGAAGCGCTCGTGCCACTCGTAGATCATCGCGAACGTGAGCCGATCGTGGTGGTACTTCCGGTGCACCGGGTCCTCGCTGAAGTACGCGAGCGTGTCGTGCATCCAGCCCATGTTCCACTTGAAGGTGAAGCCGAGGCCGCCCTCCGCGACCGACTTGGTGACACCCGGCCACGCCGTCGACTCCTCGGCGACCGTGAAGCAGCCGGGCTGCTCGGTCCGCACCGCCTCGTTGACGGCGTGCAGGAACTCGACGGCTTCCAAGTTCTCGCGCCCGCCGTAGCGGTTCGGCACCCACTCGCCGGCCTTGCGGCTGTAGTCGAGGTAGAGCATCGACGCGACCGCGTCGACGCGCAGGCCGTCGACGTGGAAGGCGTCGAGCCAGTAGAGGCCGTTCGCGATCAGGAAGTTCTTCACCTCGTTGCGGCCGTAGTTGAAGATGAGCGTGCCCCAGTCGGGGTGCTCGCCGCGTCGGGTGTCCTCGTGCTCGTAGAGCGCGGTGCCGTCGAAGCGCCGGAGCGCGTAGTCGTCCTTCGGAAAGTGCGCCGGCACCCAGTCGAGGATGACGCCGATGCCCGCCTGGTGGAGCGTATCGACGAAGAAGCGGAAGTCGTCCGGTGTGCCGAAGCGCGAGGTCGGCGCGTAGTAGCCGGTGACTTGATAGCCCCACGAGCCTTCGAAGGGGTGCTCGGCGATCGGCATCAGCTCGACGTGGGTGAAGCTGAAGCGCCGGCAGTGCTCGACGAGGCGCGGCGCGATCTCGCGGTAGCCGAGCGAGCGGTTCCCTTGCTCCGGCACGCGCGCCCACGAGCCGAGGTGGATCTCGTAGATCGCCATCGGCTCGCGGCGCGGATCACGCTCGCGCCGCGCCTGCATCCAGCCGCCGTCGCCCCAGGCGTAGGAGTCGGAGGGGACCACGCGCGAGGCGGTGCCGGGCGCGGTCTCCATCGATTGTGCGTAGGGATCGGTCTTCACGCGCAGCGCGCGCTCGCGGGTCAGGATCTCGTACTTGTAGAGGACGCCCGGCTCGACGCCGGGAATGAAGAGCTCGAAGACGCCGGAGCTCCCCAGCTGTCGCATCGGGAAGAGGCGGCCGTCCCAGCGCGAGAAGTCGCCGACGACGCTCACGCGCCGCGCGTTCGGTGCCCACACCGCGAAAGAGACGCCGTCGGTCTCGTCGACGCGCCGGGGATGCGCGCCGAGCACCTCCCACAGGCGTCGATGCGTGCCCTCGCCGAAGAGATAGAGATCGGTCTCGCCGACGGTGGGCGGAAAGCGGTACGGGTCGTCGTGCTCCCAGGTGTTGCCGTCGGCGAAGCGGAAGCGCAGCCGGTAGCGAAACGGAAAGCTCTTGCCGGCGAGGAAGGCCGCGAAGAGGCCGCCGCCGAGCTTCTCGAGCGGCGCCGCCGCGCCGCCGTCCGGCACGACTTCGACCGCCGCGGCCGCCGGATGAAACGCCCGCACCACCAGTCCCGCCACGCCGTTCTCGCTCGCGGGATGGACGCCGAGGATGCGATGCGGCTCGGTGTGCTCGCCGTTCGTGAGCCGCGCGTGGTCGGTCGGCTCGACCGCGAGGACGCTGCGCGGCGAGGGCGCGGCCTTCATCGTGCCCCCTCGTAGCGCAGCAGGATGAGCGAGTGGGCGGCGAGGTTCACGGCCGCCGCCTTCACGATGCGCAACCCCGGTCGCGCCGTGTTGACGAGCTCGCGCCAGTTCCCGGGACTTTCGAGGCTCGGGAGCGTGAAGGCGCGCGACTTCGGGCCGCCGTTCACGAGCAGGAGCAGCGTCTGCCCGACGATCGGCCGCCCGCGATCGTCCTTGTCATCGGTGGCGCGTCCGTCGAGGAACATGCCGAGGACGTGCGCGTTCGGGTCGTGCCAGTCGCCCTCCGTCATCTCTTGGCCGTCGGGGCGCAGCCAGGTGACGTCCTTGCCGCCGCTCGCCGACACCGACCGGCCGTGGAAGAAGCTCCGCCGTCGCAGCACCGGATTCGCGATGCGGATCGCGAACACCTCGCGGGTGAACTCGAGCAGGCTCCGCGCGCGCTCGTCGAGGCTCCAGTTGATCCAGCTGAGCTCGTTGTCCTGCGCGTAGGTGTTGTTGTTGCCGCCCGACGACTTGCCGATCTCGTCGCCCGCGGCGAGCATCGGCACGCCCTGCGAGAACGCCAGCATGGCGACGAAGTTGCGCTTGATCTGCTCGCGCAGCGCGACGATCTGTCCCGATTCGGTCGGACCTTCGGCACCCCAGTTGTTGCTGAGGTTGTCGTCGGCGCCGTCGCGGTTGTCCTCGCCGTTGGCGTCGTTGTGCTTGCGCTCGTAGCTGACGAGATCCTGCAAGGTGAAGCCGTCGTGACAGGTGGCGAAGTTGATGCTCGCGTACACGCTCCGCTCGGTCGCGCCGTAGAGATCGCTCGAGCCGGAGAGCCGATAGGCGAGCTCGGCGACCTGGGCCGGATCACCGCGCCAGAAACGGCGCACGCTGTCGCGGTACTTGCCGTTCCACTCCGCCCAGCCGTGCGGGAAGTTGCCGACCTGATAGCCGCCGGGCCCGATGTCCCAGGGCTCGGCGATGAGCTTCACCTGCGACAGCACCGGATCCTGCTGGACGATGTCGAAGAAGGTGCCGAGGCGATTCACCTCGTAGAGCTCGCGCGCCAGCGTCGGCGCGAGATCGAAGCGGAAGCCGTCGACGTGCATCTCCTGCACCCAGTAGCGCAGGCTGTCCATGATGAGCTGCATCGTCCGCGGGTGCAGCATGTTCAGGCTGTTCCCGCAGCCGGTGAAGTCGACGTAGTAGCGCTTGTTCTCGGGCGCGAGCCGGTAGTACGCCGCATTGTCGATGCCGCGCAGCGAGAGCGTCGGCCCGAGCTGGTTGCCCTCGCCGGTGTGGTTGTAGACGACGTCGAGGATCACCTCGATGCCGGCGTGGTGGAGCCGCTTCACCATGGTCTTGAACTCGACGACCTGCTCGCCGTTGGGCGCGGTCGCGTAGCGCACGTCGGGCGCGAAGAAGCCGAGCGTGTTGTAGCCCCAGTAGTTGGTGAGGCCGCGCTCGACGAGGTGCCGGTCGGCGACGAAGTGGTGCACCGGCATCAGCTCGACCGCGGTGACGCGGAGGCCGAGCAGGTGATCGACGATCGGGTCCATCGCGAGGCCGAGATAGGTGCCGCGGAGGCTCTCGGGCACGTCGGGATGGAGCTGCGTCAGGCCCTTCACGTGGCCCTCGTAGATGACGGTGCGGTTCCAGGGCACGCGCGGCGGCCGGTCGTTGCCCCAGGTGAACGCGGTCTCGACGACGATGCACTTCGGCAGATTGCCGGCGCTGTCCTCGGGGTTGATCTGCAGATCGGCGTCGGGATCGCCGCTCGGCGGGTAGCCGAAGAGCGCGTTGCTCCAGTTGATGCGGCCGGCGATCGCCTTGGCGTACGGGTCGATCACCAGCTTGGCGGGATTGAAACGGTGGCCCTCGGCCGGAGCGTACGGTCCGTGCACGCGGTACCCGTAGAGCTGACCGGGGCGCACGTCCGGCAAATAGGCGTGCCAGACGAACTCGTGCCGCTCGGGCATCGCGATCCGCGCCGACTCCTGGGTGTCCTCGTTGCGGTCGAACAGGCAGAGCTCGACCTTCGTGGCATTCTCGGAGAAGACCGCGAAGTTCACGCCTTCCCCGTCCCAGGTCGAGCCGAGTGGATACGGGTTGCCGGGCCACACGCGCATCAATCGCTTCCTTCCGAGCCGAGCAGCACCGCGCTCGACGGTCCCAGCGTAACCGAGGGCGCCTCGCCGGTCATCGCCGCGCGCAGGCCGCCCGACCCGCCGTATTCCGGCGCGTCGGTGTACAAGCGGACCGTCCAGCCTCCGGCGCTCGCGGCCGGCAGCTGCACCTGGCGCGGCTCGCGACTGAAATTGAAGAGCGCGACCGACGAGACGGCCGCGCCGGCACGCGCGCCGCGCGCCAGGCAGACCCAGCCCTGCTCGGGATCGCTCCGCACCTCGATCTCGGCATCGCCTGGACGGAGCAAGGGCTCGTCGCGCCGCAGCTTCAACAGATCACGGTAGAGCGCGCGCAGCGCGCGGTGCTCGGGCGCGCTGGCGCGGCTCCAGTCGAGACGCGAGCGCGCGAACGTCTCCTCGGCTTGCGGGTCGGGCACCTCGCCCTGCCAGTCGAACGCGGCGAACTCGCGTCGCCGGCCTTGCCGTACCGCCTCGACCAGGGCGGGATCGCCGTGGCTGACGAAATAGAGAAACGGATTGGTCTCGCCGTACTCCTCGCCCATGAAGATCAGGGGGACGTAAGGCGAGAGCAGCAGCAGCGCCGCGGCGAGACGGAGCTCCGCCGGCGCGACCAACGTCGAGAGCCGGTCGCCGCCGGCGCGGTTCCCGACCTGGTCGTGGTTTTGCGTGAAGACGACGAAGCGCCCGGCGGCAACATCGACCGCCGGCGCGCCGTGACGCCGCCGGCGATGGCGCAAGTAGGTGCCGGCGTGGACGAAGCGGTCGCGGAGCGCGGTCGCGACGTCGGGGACGCCGCGGAAATCCTGGTAGTAGCCGTGGTGCTCGCCGGTGAGCGCGACGTGCACGGCGTGGTGGAGGTCGTCGCTCCACTGCGCGTCCATCGCGTAGCCGCCGCGCTCGCGCGTCCGCAGCAGCCGCGGATCGTTCAGGTCGCTCTCGGCGACGACGGTGACGGTGCGGCCGAGGCGCACGGCCTGCGCGTGCACTGTCACCGTCAGCTCGTCGAGGATGTGCCACGCGCTGAAGTCGAAGATCGCGTGCACCGCATCGAGGCGGAGCGCGTCGACGTGAAACTCGGTGATCCAGTAGAGCGCGTTCTCGATGACGTAACGACGGACCTCGTCGCTGCCGGCGTCGTCGTAGTTGACGGCGCTGCCCCACGGCGTGTGGTAGCGGTCGGTGAAGTAGCTGCCGTAGTCGGCGAGGTAGTTCCCCTCCGCGCCGAGGTGGTTGTAGACGACGTCGAGCGCGATCGCGATGCCGGCGCGATGCGCGGCGTCGACCAAGCGACGGAGTCCCTCGGGGCCGCCGTACGTGCTCTGCGGCGCGTAGGGATCGACGCCGTCATAGCCCCAGTTGCGGGCGCCGGGGAACTGCGCGACCGGCATCAGCTCGATCGTCGTGATGCCGAGGTCGCGGAGCGCGGCGAGGTGCGGGACCACCGCATCGAACGTGCCCTCTTGGGTGAACGTGCCGACGTGGAGCTCGTAGAGCACCGTGTCGGCCATCGCGAGGCCGCGCCATCCGCCGTCGTGCCACGCGAAGGCACGGGCATCGACGACGCGTGACGGTCCGTGCACGCCGTCGGGCTGGAAGCGGCTGACGGGATCGGGTCGCTCGACGATGTGTGTTCCGCGGTGCAGGACATAGACGTAGTCGGCGCCGGCGCCGACCTTCGCCACCGTCACCGCGAAGACGCCGCCGTCGCCGGGCTCGAGCGGATGGTCGCCGGCGGCGGGGCCGGTGAGGACGCGCGCGGTGACGTGCTCCGCCGCCGGCGCCCACACCTCGAAGCGCACCGCGCCGTCCGCCAGGAGCGTCGCGCCGCGCGCGAGCGACCACGGTCGACCGTTGCCGGGAAGCTGCACGACGCCGACCGGCAGGCGCAGTCCGTCGGACGCGCCCGCGCCGCGGCTCGTCACGGCGATTCCTCGAGCAGTCGCAGCAGGTCGCGGAGTGGGATCGCGATCCAGTCAGGCCGGTTGTTGAGCTCGTACGCCAGCTCGTAGAAGCCCTTCTCGATCTCGAAGAGGGCGACCAGACGGTGCACGTCCTCGCGGTCGGCGGGAAGAAAGGCGGGCAGGGGAGTGTCGTCCGGTCCGACGTAGGCATCGAGGAAGGCCTCACGCGCGGCGCGGCGCCACTCGTCGGCGCGCCGCTCGCGGTCGGCATCGACGTCACCTGCGGCGCCGGCATCACGCTCGCGGTCGGCATTGCGTACGGCGCCGGCATCACGCTCGGCATCCGCGGCACGGACGGCGGCGGCCGCGTAGTCGAACGAGCGCAGCATCCCGGCGACGTCGCGGAGCGCGCTGTGGCGGCGCCGGCGCTCCGCGAGCGGACGCGCCGGCTCGCCCTCGAAGTCGAGGATGACGAAGTCGCCGTCGTTGGTGCGGAGCGTCTGCCCGAGATGAAAGTCGCCGTGGTGGCGGATGCGGGCGCCCGCCGCGCCGCTCGCGCCCGCGACGATCTCGCCGGCGTACGACATCGCCTCGCCGCGGCGCGAGAGTAGCGCGCGCACCTCCGGGATGAGCGCCTGCGGCACCGCGCCCTGCTTCCAGCGCGACTCGAGCAGGTCGAGGCCGTCGGTGATCGACCTCCCGATCGCCTCGAGCCAGCGCCGCAAGTCGGTGCTCGTGACCGGCACCGGTCCGAACGTCGGGTGTGATGGGTCCGACGCCAGCGCCTCGTGCAGGCCGCGCGTGATCGTACCGAGACGGCGCGCGTCGCGTGCGAAAGCCGGCGCCGTTCCGGCGGGTGCGGCGAGATGAGCCGCGAGACTCTCGAGCGCGTACGACCAGCCGTCGCCGCGCGACTCGACGTACTGCTGCAAGAGACCCGCGTCGGTGGTCGCGCCGTCCTGATCGACGAGGCGGGTCGTGCCGAGGAGCGCGGGGACGTGACGGAAGCTGGTGCGGGTCGTCAGGAACTCGGCGATCTCGACGTCGGGATTCTCGCCGGCTTCGAGCCGGCGATAGAGCTTCAAGATGCCGCGGGCGCCGTAGATGATCGAGGTGTTGCTCTGCTCGGCGGCGACGACCGTGCCGGCGGTCGTCTCGCCGGCGTCCTCCGGTCGTGACACGGGCGCGGCCACCCAGCGGCGGCCGCCCGACTCGATCGTCGCGCCGGCGAGCACGGCTTCGAGGAGCGCGCGGCGGAAGCGCGGGTCGTGGACGGCGTCGAAGAGGACGCCTTCGGTGTCGCCGTGCGCGAGCCGCGCCAGGATCGCCGTTGCCGGCACCGCGCCGACTTCCGCGACGGGGCGCGCCGCGAGCACGACCTGGTGCAGCGTCGTGCGGCCGCCTCCGAGCTCGACCGCGACGCGCGCGAGCGTCGCGCCGGCGAAGAGCGGGATCACGTCGTGCACGTGGACGGCGCGCGGCGACTCGCCCTTGGCGCCGAACCAGCGTTGCGCGCCGAGGAAGCGCGCGAGCGGCGCGCCGTCGAGCCTGCCGAGCGACTCGGGCGAGAGCGCGGCGCTGAGATCCGCGTCGCGCAGCTGGAGCAGCGGCGGCGTGTCCGCGTCGGACGCGTCGCCGTCGGTCCGCTGCGCGGCTCGCGCCGCGGCATCCTCCCGACGCTCGCCGGCCCCGTGCGGCCGCTCGCTCATGCGCCCGCGGTCTCCTCGGCGCGCGCGAGGCGGAACCAGAAGAAGCCGTGCGGACCGAAGGTGAGGAGGTAGGGCAGGTCGCCGATCCGCGGAAACGCGACGTTGCCGAAGAGCTCGACCGGGACGCGCCCGCTGAACGCCTGCAAGTCGAGCTCCGCCGCTTGCGAGAAGCGCGACAGGTTGGCGACGATCAGCAGCGTCTCGCCCTCGTACTCGCGGATGTAGGCGAGGATCTTGCGGTTCGCGGGCTTCAGCATCCGCATCGTGCCGCGGCCGAACGCAGGATAGCGGCGGCGCAAGCGGATCAAGCGCTTCATCCATTCGAGGAGCGAGCTCGGCGAGCGCTCCTGCGCCTCGACGTTCACCGACTGGTAGCCGTAGACCGAGTCGACGATGACCGGACAGTAGAGCCGCGCCGTGTCGGCCTCGGAGAAACCGGCGTTGCGGTCGCTCGTCCACTGCATCGGCGTCCGCACGCCGTTCCGATCGCCGAGGTAGACGTTGTCGCCCATGCCGAGCTCGTCGCCGTAGTAGATGACCGGCGTCCCCGGCATCGACATCAGCATGCAGTTCATCAGCTCGATCTGGCGCCGGCCGCCGCCCATGAGCGGCGCCAGACGGCGGCGGATGCCGACGTTGATCCGCATCTGCGGATCGTGCGCGTACTCGTGGTACATGTAGTCGCGCTCCTCGTCGGTCACCATCTCGAGCGTGAGCTCGTCGTGGTTGCGCAGGAAGACGCCCCACTGACAGCCCTCGGGGATGTCGGGTGTCTGGCGCATGATCTCGGTGATCGGGTGGCGGTCCTCCTGGCGGAGCGCCATGAACATGCGCGGCATGAGCGGGAAGTGGAACGCCATGTGGCACTCGTCGCCGTCGCCGAAGTAGGCCCGGACGTCGTCCGGCCACTGGTTCGCCTCGGCGATGAAGATGCGGTCCTGGTAGTTGGCGTCGAGCTCGCGGCGGAACTCTTTCAAGATCGCGTGCGTCTCCGGCAGGTTCTCGCAATTCGTGCCGTCGCGCTCGGCGAGGTAGGGGACGGCGTCGAGCCGCACGCCGTCGACGCCCATGTCCATCCAGAGGCGCATGACGCGCATCACCTCGCGGCGCACGGCGGGCGTTTCGAAGTTGAGATCGGGCTGGTGATAGAAGAACCGGTGCCAGTAGTACTCGCGCACGTCCGGGTCCCAGGCCCAGTTCGACTTCTCGAAATCTTGGAAGATGATGCGCGTGTCCTGGTACTTCTGGTCGGTCGTGCTCCAGACGTAGTAGTTCCGCTTCACCGAGCCCTTCGGCGCTTTGCGCGCGGCCTGGAACCACGGGTGCTGATCCGAGGTGTGATTGACCACCAGCTCGGTGATGACGCGGATGTTCCGCCGGTGCGCCTCGCGCACGAACTGGCGGAAGTCCTTGAGCGAGCCGTAGCGCGGATCGACGCCCTCGTAGTCGGCGATGTCGTAGCCGTCGTCGCGCAGCGGCGACGGATAGAACGGCAGCAGCCAGATGCAGGTGACGCCGAGGCCCTCGAGGTAGTCGAGCTTTTGGGTCAGGCCGGCGAAGTCGCCGTAGCCGTCGCGATTGCTGTCACGGAAGGCCTTCACGTGCAGCTCGTAGATGATCGCGTCCTTGTACCAGAGGCTGCTCGCGCTCACCGTCTCTCCTTCTGGTCCGGGGCGCCGCCCGTCAGGCGCGCACCACGCGCAGCACGTGACCGACGCGTACGGCGGGATCGAGGCGCACGTAGTTGCGCGGGCCGCGCCAGGTGTAGCGCTCGCCGCTGAGCAGATCCTCGACGACGAAGGGTGCGTCGGCGCCGAGGCCGAGCGCGGCGAGCGGTGCCGTCACCATCGTCTCCTGCGGGCGGTGCGGATCGAGGTTCACGACGACGAGGAGATCGTCGCGGTGGGCCCCGTCGTCGCGCGAGTAGAAGAGGACGTGCGCGTTCTCGGTCGGGTGGAAGGTGAGATTCGTCCGCCCTTGCAGCACGCGGTGCTCGCGGCGCAGGCGATTGATCGTCGCGATCTCCGCGTTGAGGTTGCCGGGCGCGTGCCAGTCCCGCACGCGCACCTCGTACTTCTCCGAGTGCAGGTACTCCTCGCTGCCGGCGTGGAGCGGCTCGCGTTCGCAGAGCTCGTAGCCGCTGTAGATGCCGTAGAGCGGGTTCATGGTGGCGGCGAGGAGCAGCCGCACCTGGAACGCGGGGCGGCCGCCGGTCTGCAGATACTCGTGCAGGATGTCCGGCGTATTGACGAAGAAGTTGCCGCGAAAATATTCCGCCATCTCGGTCGTCGTCAGCTCGGTCAGATACTCGCGCAGCTCGGCGCCGTCGTTCCGCCAGGTGAAATAGGTGTACGACTGCGTGAAGCCGACCTTGGCGAGCGCCTTCATGGGCTTCGGCCGCGTGAACGCCTCGGCGAAGAAGATCACGTCGGGATGCTCGCGCTGCACCTCGGCGATGATCCACTCCCAGAACGCGAGCGGCTTGGTGTGCGGGTTGTCGACGCGGAAGATGCGCACGCCACGCGCGATCCAGAACGTCAGGACGTCCCGGCACGCCGTCCACAGCGCGTCGAAGTCGTCACACCAGAAGTCGAGCGGGTAGATGTCCTCGTACTTCTTCGGCGGGTTCTCGGCGTACTTGATGGTGCCGTCGGGGCGGATGAAGAACCACGCCGGGTGCTCCGTCACCCACGGATGGTCGGGCGAGCACTGCAGCGCGTAGTCGAGCGCGACCTCCATGCCGAGCTCGCCGGCGCGCGCGACGAAGTCCTCGAAGTCGGTGAGCGTACCGAGCGCCGGCTCGACCGCGGTGTGGCCGCCGTGCTCGTTGCCGATCGCCCACGGGCTGCCCGGATCGTCGGGCCCGCACTGGAGCGAATTGTTCGGTCCCTTGCGGTGGGTGCGGCCGATCGGATGGATCGGCGGCAGGTAGACGACGTCGAAGCCGAGCGCGGCGATCTCCTCCAGCCGGCGCTCCGCTTCCCTGAACGTCGCGTGCTGCCCGGGCCGGGTGCCCTGCGAGCGCGGGAACATCTCGTACCAGGCGGCGACGCCGGCGCGCTCGCGATCGACGATCACCTCGAGCTCGTGGTCGTAGCGCGTGAGGCCGTGCGGCGGCAGGTATTGCTCGACGAGGCCGAGCAACTCGGGCGCGAGCGCGGCGGCAACCCGCGCCGTCACGTCGGCGCGGTGGGCGTCGACGTTCGTGCGCGCGCCGCGGACCGCGGGTGCATCCGAGGGGGGGTCGACACTGCTCGACGGCAGGGCACCATCGCCGTCCTCGCCGCGGAGACGCGCGGCGGCGCGATCGAGCGCGACGCGCGCGTCGCCTTTGGCACATCTCGCCGCCTGCTCGACCAGCATCGCGCCCTCGAGCAGCTCCGACGCGACGTCGAGGCCGGCGGTGTGCTTCTTCTCGAGCCCGCTCCGCCAGGTCCCGAAGACGTCGGTCCACGCCTCGATCGTGTACGTCCAGCGCCCGATCCGGTGCAGGAGGAACGCGCCCGACCAGCGATCGTCGTTGAAGTCGTAGGTGAGCGGCGCGTAGCGCCACTCGGTCTCGCCCGACGGGCGGTAGCAGATCCGCGCCGCGAGCAGATCGTGGCCGTCCTTGAAGACGTCCGCGCCGACGGCGAGCTCCTCGCCGACGAGACGTTTCACCGGATGGCGGCCGCCGTCGAGCTCGGGTGAGACCGCTTCGATGAAGACGCGCGCGAACGGCGCCGATGCGGACGCCGCCGCGGGCCTCCGCCGTGACGCCTTCACCACCCGACAACCTCCGCCCGCGAGACTCGTGACTCCATGCTGGTAGGCGAATGACCCTAACAGTTGCGTCAGGGTGCGCGCCACGGGGGGTTTGAGAGCAGCGGAGTCGCATGAGCGTGAGCGCGCGTGCCGCGCCCGATCCGTCGCCGTCGCGGCCGGCCGGCAGCGCGGTCTCTAAACCCGCGCGGCGTGTGCCCGAATCGCGTCCGCGGCGGGAGCGGGCGCGTCGCGACGCATGAGCAGGTAGAGCAGTGGGCCGACGCTCCCGAGCGTGAGCGTCAGCACGATGTACGGCACCGCCGACGTGCCGCGCTCGCGCGCGTCGCGCCACATCCAGACGATCGCCATGCTGAGCGCGATGGTGAGATCGAC
>JBGPIT010000009.1:0-35415 GCA_041485125.1 Binatia bacterium
CGGGTTGGGTGCCGCTCGCGGCACCGGCGCGGCTCGCGGCGATCGCGGCCGAGATCGCCGCCGAGCTCGAGGCCGCGATCGCGACGGCGCCCGCCGCGATCCGGACGCTCACCGCGGTCGACGTCGACGAGCTCGCGAGCGACGGGATGCCGGCCGGCGTCGTACTCGCCCGGCTCCTCCTGGCGCGCATGCCCGACTACCAAGCGAACCTCGTCGCGATGCGCTTTCTCGACGAGGCGGAACGCGAGACCTACGTCCGCCACAACGTCCGCACCTTGCGGCCGCTCTACCCCCCGGGCCAGCTCTGGCGCCTGCTGATCCGCTATCTCTATGAGTACCAGTACCTCGGCTTCAGCGCGGTGACGGATGCGCGCGCCTTCTTCGTCGGCAGCACCTGGCTCGACGCCGATTTTTTCGCGACCGGCGCACTCGACGAGGCGCGGTTCGATCGCCTCACCGCCGCCGTCGCGCGACTGTGCGCGTGCTACGCGGTCGACGAGAGCCGATTTCGAAGACGGGATGCGGCGACGGAGCGCGCGCCGCGCGAGAGCTGAGCGCCGCTGGCGGCGCCGCGTCAGCGCGACGCGATGATGAAGCGCTTTTGCAGCGCTTGCAGCTGGTCCTGAACCGACGGCAATCGCCGCGACTCCATCAGTACCTGGAAGACCTCGCCTTCCGGCGCTTCCCTCCGCACCTCGGCGAGCTCGTGGACGGCGTTGAGGATCTCATGGATGACGCGGGGAATCTCGCGTTGCGGGATGACGAGATCGCCGCGTCCGAGGGTGCCGCTCCAGTTCGATGCGTAGGGCCGCAAGACGTGGAGAATGCGTTCGGTCACGCTCTTGTCGGCAGACATGATGCGTGACGATAGCACAGACGGGCGACATCAGGGAACACGCGTCGCCGTGGAAGCGTTGCGGCGCAACGATCCGGAGCCTCGACCGACGCGGGCGCCGGCACGATCGGGTCCGACCGGCGCGAGCGCATGGGCGCCCTCGGCTCGATGAGCTGAATTGCCGTGCCCGGCAGGGCGATGCTATAGGCGCCGCATGGCGACGGTCATCACGAGCGAGTGCATCAACTGCGGGGCGTGCGAGCCCGAGTGTCCCAACACGGCCATCTACCAGGGCGGGGCGCCGTGGGAGCTCGACGGCCAAGAGCACGCCGCGATCTCGAACGATATCTTCTACATCGTGCCTGAGAAATGCACCGAGTGCGTGGGCTTTTTCGACCACGAGGCGTGCGCGGCAGTCTGTCCCGTCGACTGCTGCGTGCCGGATCCGAAGATTCCCGAGACCGAAGCCGTCCTGCTCGAGCGCGCCCAGAAGCTGCACCCCGAGTCCACGTTCGGGGCCGACTTCCCTTCGCGCTTCCGCAAGGAGAGCGCGCCCGCCGCCGAGGCGACACCGCCGGCTGCGGTCGCAGCCGAGCCCGCCGCGCCGGTCGAAGCCCCCGCGGCGGCGTGGACGGGAGACATGGCGTCTGCGCCACCGGCGCTCGACGACTGGGAGGTCCCGATCGTCTGTCGCGAGTGCGATGGGGAGTACACGGTCGCCTTCCAGTTCCTGCGACCCGGCGTCGTCTTCTACTGCCCGCACTGTCAGGGGTCGTACGTGCCGCTCCGTACCACCTATCTCGAGATCGCTACGGCGCTCGAGCGTTTCTCCGAGCGCTGGGACGCGTCCTTCGCCGAGCTCCAAGAAAAGCGCCGTCGCGAGCTGGACGCGTTCGAGGAGCGCCAGCGTCGCGAGCTTGCGGAGTTCGAGGACCGTCTGCGCGACTTCACCCGCGACGGCCAAAAGGCGACCGGCGCCGGCCGGCGACGCTGGTTTTCCTGAGCGCCTCCCGCGTTTTGCGTTGAGCTCCTGAGGGCAACGCTGGTCGAGCGCGCGCGCTCGCAGCAGTTTGTCTTTCCAACGCCGCGCGGGCTGTGCGACAACGGCCGACTGGAGGATCCCCCGCCATGCCCCGTTCCGTCCGCTTCTTCACCGTCGTGCTCACGCTCGCCCTCGGCGCGGCCCGTCCGGCCACGGCAGCGCCCGTGCGTGTGTTCGCCGTCGGCAACGAGGTGCGGATAGAGGACGTGGTCACGGTCCAGAGCTTCCGCGACAAGATGTTCGCGTTGATGGACGCGAGCTTCCCGAGCCGCGCCAGCTTCGTGCAGGCCGGCGTCGACGACGTCGCGAGCCACATCCAGCCCGCCGATCCTGCCGCGCCCGCGCTCGTGCTCGTCAACTTTCCGGAGGACGTCGGCCTGGTCGCGGCGATGACCGGATCGAAAGGGGCGACGTCACGCGGCCAGGTGACGACGACCGGCGCGTTCTTCTACCTGCTGCAGAGGTACGCGGCGCAGATCAACTACTATAGAATCAAGTTCGGGCCGCTGCCGCAGCTGCGCCTGCTCCTCTTGGCGCTCACCGACATCAACTATCGCGTCGTCTACGAGACCTACCGCGACATCGCGACGACCTACGGCGTCTACGTGAGCGCCGGCGTGAACGTCGCCGAGTCGCGCCGGGTCGAGTCCGCCGACAACCCCTCGCGCGTCACCTTGCTGCGCGATCCCGACGAGCCCGGCCGGACCTACGCGTACGAGGCGAGCTCGCCGCTCGTCTACAACACGACGATGATCTTCCAGCCCGACGGGCAGGTGATGGTGCCGGACGGCAACGGCGGCGTGATCCCGGCGCCGAGCGCCACCGGCGGCCTCTTCCGCGGCAGCATCAACAAATCGTACCTCACCGAGCTCGAGATCGGTCTCCTGAACGTCTCGTTCAGCCCGGTGCGCGACCTCGACGTCCTCGAGACGCCGCTCGGACGTCTCGGCGTGGTGATCTCGAAGGACGCGTGGATGGTCGACGTCAACGAGCGGCTCGACGCGAAGCGGGCGAACCTTCTCATCCAGTCGGAGGCCTTCAGCGACTGGGCGTTCACCACCACCGAGTGGTCGCCGGACGTGTTCAAGGAAGGCGGATTCGGCGCCGTCCAGCGCAACCCCAACATCCTCTACAACGTCGCGCCGTCGCTGACGGGGAATCTGATCGACGTCACTTTCGACGGGCAGAGCGCGGTGATCGGCAAGCACACGGCGGCCTCGCCGGGGCCGCTCTCGGCGGCGAACGCGTGGATCGGCCAGAACCCCGACACCGGTTTCTTGGCGATCGCGCCGTGGGTGATCGACGACCCCGGCATCGGCAACCCGTCGCTGTCGCTCGCGGCTCGCCGGACGCAGCTGGTCGCGACCGGTGTCGAGCTACGGCCGTCAGCGGCGACGCCGTGCGCGACGACGCTCACCGTCGGCGCGTGCCGCGGCGGCTACCGCGAGTCGGTGATCTTCCACGACCTCGACATGCCGGGCGCGCGCGTGCTCTCGGCGCCCGACCTCGCGCCGCGGGTCCCGACCGCTTTCTCCGTCAACGTGCAGGTGAACGCGACCGAGCTCACGCCGGTGACGCAGCGCCGGCCACGCGCGGCCTTCGGCGGCGGCAAGCTCGCAGTCACGTGGGACGACGACCGGGCGGGCTTCGAGAACGTCTACCTGGCGCTCAGCGGCGACGAGGGCGCGACGTTCGGCGGTGACGTCAAAGTCAGTGATCATCCCGCCGGCAGCGTGGTCGAGCTCTTCCCGAACGTCGTGATCGCGGCGGCGCAAGGGCGCATCTACGTCACCTGGCAGGAGTTCGTGAGCGGCCGCGACGATGATGATGGCCGCATCATGCTGGCCCGCTTCGACTTGAACGGCACCAAGCTCGGCCCCGACGTCCGCGTCGACAGCGGCGGCGACGGCAGCGGCAAGTGGCAGCCGCAGATCACCGCCGATTCGAGCGGCAACCCGGCCGTGGTGTGGGTCGACGAGCGCGACGGCGGGCCCGAGGGCGTCCGCTTCGAGCACATCTACTTCGCGTACAGCAAGGACCAAGGGCAGACCTTCAACCCAAGCTATCGCATCGACGACGTGGGCACGAGCAAGAAGGTCGTGGCCGACCCGAACGCGGCGTCGCTCGACAACCGTTGGCGTCCCGCGGTCGCGATCCTCAAGAAGAACCTGTTCGTCGCGTGGGCGGACTTCCGCAACTACAACTGGGACATCTTCCTCGCGCGCGTCGGCGTCACCAAGAAAAAGGCGAAGCCCAACGTCCGCGTCGACGACTTTCCGTCGTTCGAGCGGGTGAACACCGAGCCGACCTTGGCGATGAACGACAAGGGCATCTTGAACGCCGCCTGGACCGACATTCGCGCCCGCGAAGCGGACAGCAACATCTTCTTCACCCGTGCGCTGAAGAAGAGCGCGAAGAAGTTCGCGCCGAGCGCGCAGCTCGACTACTCACGCATCGGCTTCGATGCGAACACCGACACGCCGACCACGCAATCGCATCCCAGCATGGCCGCGGGCGGTCCCAAGCTGTGCGTCGCCTGGCAAGACGACCGCAACGGCACCAACGACATCTACTTCAAGTCGAGCGCCGACGGGGGCGTGAGCTTCACGGTCGACGAGCGCGTCGACGATACCGGCGGCGGACCGAGCGCGCAGACCGCACCGTCGGTCGCGACGTCGACCGGCACGCGCTGCTTCGTGGTGTGGGAGGATACGCGGCTCGGCAACTCCGACATCTACGTCGCGAGCCGCCTGCTGCCGTAGCAGCCGCTCAGGCGCGCGGGCGCAGGCGCGGCAGGAGCGCGAGGCCGAGCAGGCTGTAGCCGATCTCGCGCACGCGCTTGAGCAGCATCAACGTGAGGCCGAGCTCGGGCGCGAAACCGAGCAGGCGGAAGATCAACATGCCGCCTGCCTCCTGTACGCCGAGGGTCGCCGGCACGATCAGGCCGACCAGGCGCGCCGGCTGCGCCAGTGCCTCGATGACGATCGCGTCGCGCCAGCTCACCGGATGCCCGATCAGCACCATGATCGCGAAGACCTCGCCGGCACCGGCAATCCAGCCGAGGAGGTGCCACAACACCGACGCGCACGCGTCCGCCTTGCGATCGCGGTAGAACGAGCGCAGCCGTTCGTCGATCGCGGGCGCACGCTCCTCGAGGCGAATCAGGAACTGCGCGCGCGGCAAGATCTTCCGCGCCAGCCGCACCACGTTGGCGACGAGGCCCCGCCTCTGCCAGCGGACCAGGAGCGCGGCGACCGCCGCGCCCATCGCGATCGCGCCGGCGAGCAGCGCCAGATCGCCCGGCGTCGCGCCGCGCGCGACGAAGAACAGCGCCAAGCCCAGGATGACGAACGCGATCTGCGCGATGGTGAGTGCGGTCTTCGCGAGGATGACCGAGGTCGCCGCGTCGGTCAGCGGCACGCCGAAGCGATGCAGCACGTACGCCTTGACGGGCTCGCCGCCCATGTAGGCGGCCGGCGTGATGCTGTTCAAGGCCTCGCCGACCAGGCGTACCACGTAGAGCAGCCAAAACGACGGCCGCAACGGAACGAACGTCGCGCGCCAGCCGGCCGCGTCGAAGGCGGCCGCGACCGCGTACGGAACGAAGATGATCGGTGCCCACGCGCCGAGCGCGACGAGATGTCCGGCGAGGCGACGCGGTCCCGCTTGGTAGACCAGCGCCGCCAACAGCAGCACACCGAACGCCGCGAGCGCCCATTGCAACGCCCCGCGCCCGCGCTTCGGCGGCGGTGGTGGACGCTCGTCGAGCGGCGCATCCGCGCTGACGCCGAATGCGTCCGCGGATGGTGGTCGCGGGCTCGTGGCTTGCATAGAACGCGCGCTCGCTGGTGCTGCGCGTGGCGGCGGAGCCTAACAGCCGACTCGCCGGTCGGCAACGAAACGCGCGCCGCGACGTCGGCGATGAGCGGCGGTTTCTTGCATATCGTTTTGCCGGCGCGCTATCTGAGTGCGGCAATGGCGTTCGTCAGGGGGATGGGAGGCGCGCTCGTCGCGTTGGCGGTCGCCACTTTGGGTCTCGCCGCACCGGCCGCGGCGCTGGAGCGCAGCTACATCCCGCTCCCCGAGATCCTCACCGACCCGAACGAGGGCAATACCTACGGCGTTCTCGGCGTGGTGCTCTTCCTCGACGAGAACAAGGTCATCAAGTACATCCTCGCGCCCGACGTCCGGTACAACAAGATCACCGGCGTCTATCCCGCCTTTCGGCTCTTCGGCTACCCGACGATCGACAAGAAATGGAGCGTCGTGTTGGGGAAGTCGCAGAAGATCAACGAGGACTACGAGTTCCGCTACGAGGACAACGCGCTCTGGGGCGGGCGGATGCGGCTGTTCGGGAACTTGGAGTTCGAGCAGGACTCGACCGAGCGCTTCTTCGGCTTTGGCAACAGTACGTCGCAGGACGCCGAGTCGGACTACACCGGGCGCAATCTGAACGCGCTGGTGTGGGCGACCTACCGCCTGCAGGCCGCGCTGGAGCTCACGTATCAGGCTCGCGTGCGCGTGTTCGAGGCGAAACGCGGCGGCGTCGACAACGTGCCCGACATCCGCGAGCTTCATCCCGACACGCCGGGTCTCCGCGGCACGACGACGATCGTCGGCCAGGAGCTCGGGGTCCTCTACGACACCCGCGACGACATCAACATTCCGAGCAGCGGCGGCTTCGGCTTGGCCTCGGCGGAGGTCATCCCGCGCATCATCGGCAGCTCGATCTCGATCGTGAAGTACGCCTTCGACGCGCGGAAGTTCATCCCCTTTCGCGACCGCTACGTGCTCGCGATGCACGGGCGGCTCGACTACATCCAGGGCGACAAGGACGTGCCGTTCTTCGAGCAGAACGATCTCGGCGGCCGACACTCGCTCCGCGGCTTCGGCAGCGGCAGGTTCGTCGACCGCGATCGCTTCTTCGTGTCGGCTGAGCTGCGTACCCGCGTCTATCGTCGCAACATCTTCGGCGTGAACGCCGAGCTCGAGCTCGCACCCTTCGTCGACTTGGGCCAGGTGTTCCACTCGTCGCGCGAGGTGCCCGTCGACGATCTCCACGCGGTCGGCGGCTTGGGATTCCGCGGCGTGGTGCGGCCGCAGGTCGTCGGCTTCGTCGACGTCGGCTACGGCGAGCAAGGCCTCGCCGTCTTCACCGGTCTCGACTACCCGTTCTGAGCGGCGTTCGGGCCCGACGTTCGGCGCCGAACCGTCAGCCCGCCGGCGCGCGGCGCCGCGCCAGGACCAAGTGCTTCGCGCCCTTCGGGTCGGTGCCGGTGCTGGTCGCGAGCACCTCGATCTCGGCACGATCGGCCGCGGGCACCGCGGCGAGCGCGTCGTCCCAGATCAGCACGTAGGCGCCCGGCGCGAGCGGTGCGCTCGCGGAAGTCGGGACGCTGTGGCGATCGCTCTCGTCGTCGTCATCGGCGTCGTCGTCGACCTCGGCAGGCGCCTCCGCGCTGGTGACGGCCGCGGCGTTGGCGGAGTCGGCCTCGCCTGGATCCGGTGCGTAGAAGGCCGCGCCGAAGTCGAAGGTGCCGGGGTGGAAACGCACCGGCGCGCCGGCGGTGCGCCGCTCGACCTCGGCGAGAAAGGGCTTCAGCGTCCGTGCCCGCGCGAGCGGCGGCTGGAAGACGCTGAACACGAGCGTCCAGAGCGTCATCGCGAAGAGCGTGGAGGCGATGAAGATGCCGGCGGGCCGGCCTGCGGCGATCGCGCGGCGGAGCGCGACCACGGTGCCGAGCATGAACGCGAGCGTGAAGAGAATGACGACGAGGCGCGTGTCGATGATCGCCTGCACGAGGGGCAGGTTGGCGCGGTCTTTCGGGTGCAAGAGCGGCCCAACCAGCGCGAACGGCTCGATCCCGAGCGCCTCGAGCAGCACCACCACGAGCGGCGCGATGACGATCGCGCCGGTGACGAGGGCGAGCGCCTGCGCCGCGCGCCCCTGCAGCCACGCCGGCGGTGCGGCGGCCTCGGCGAGCCGGTCCCACCACCAGCCCGTGAGCAGCGCCGCGGCCGGGTAGAGCGCCAGCAGGTAGACGCTCCGCTTGGCCGACGCGACCGAGTAGAAGACGAACACGACGGCGAGCCAGACCAGCAAGAAGCCGAGGCGCGGATCGCGCCGCGCCTCTCGACGCCGTACCGCCGCGACTACCGCCGCGATCACCAAGGGTGTCCACGGCAGCAGTCCCGCTGCGAGCGCGGGGAAGTAGTAGTAGAACGGATGCTCGTGGCCGCTCTTCAACGTCGACGCCGCGACGTAGCGGAACACGTTCTCCTTCAGGATCTGCTTCCGGACGAAGGCGTCGCCGCCGGCGTGGGCCGCCGCGAGGTACCAGCCGCCGACGCAGACGATCACGATCGCGGCGCCGAGGACCGGGTGCAGGCGCGGCAGCACGCGGAGCTTCCCGTAGAGCAGGGCCGCGACCAGAACGATCAGCCCCGGTAGGACCACGCCGACGGGGCCCTTCACCAGCGCCGCGCAGGCGAGACACACGTACGCGGCGACCGCTTCCCTCAGGCCGAGCCGTTCGCGCACGAAGCCGCGATAGAGGATCAAGAGACCGAAGGTCATGAAGGCGGTGAGCGCGGCGTCGACGCGCGCCGTCGTCGCGGCGCGGAGCCATTCGAAGCTCGTCGCGAGGACGATCGCGCCGGTGAAGGCCGCGCCCGGACCGAGCATGCTACTGCCGAACGCCCACACCACCACCACCGCGGCCGAGGCGAGCACCACCGAGGGCAGGCGCACGGTGAGCTCGGTCGTCGCGCCGACCGCGTTCGACGTCAACGCCGCCAGCCAATGGAACAGCGGCGGTTTGGAGGCGATCGCGAGACCCTCCCCGGAGGGTCGCCGCGGCAGGACCCACTCGCCGTTCTCGACCATGCGCCGCACGACTAGGCCCTCGCGCGGCTCTCCCTTCGTGAAGAAGGGCGTCGCGAGCGCGGGCGGAAGATACAAAAGGGCGCATACGCCCAGCAGAAATGCGGCCGCGTATCGCTGTGCGGTGGCTGAACCGAGGCCGCGTACTCGAGCGGGCGACACCGCGTCGCCATAGCGTGGATCAGGCGCGAATGCGATGCGGGTAAGGCGGCCGAGCCGACCGGCCGCGTATCGATGCGCTGCCCGCCGCACAGCTGTGAAAAAAGTTCCAGCGAAATCACCATCGCGGCTGTTGAACTTTTGCGTACAGTTTTCTACCATCTCCCGTTGGTGGTGGTGATGGGACGGCGATGCGGGTCTTACTTCCGGCCGACGTATAGTCGCGCGGCTCATCGTGTCGCGACCAATCCTGATACTCGTTGCGCTCGCTCTCGGTCTCGCAGCCGGTTTCCTGCTCGGCGGCATGCGGGCGCGGCTGCGCTCCACGGAGCTGGCCGCGCAAGCGTTGGGGAGCGCGCGTGAGGCGGCCGAGCTGCGCGTGGAGCGCGACACGCTCGTCGCCGAGCTCGCCGAGAGCCGGCGCACCGCGGGCGAGCTGCAGGCGGAAGCGGACACCGTGAGGAACGATTTGGAAGCGAGGCTCGCGCGGCTCGAGCAGCTCATCGCCGCGCTGGTTGGTACTCGGCAGCCGGGCGCCGTCGCCCCGACGCCGACGCGATCCCCCGAGGACAAGGAGGTGCTCGAGGCGAACTGATCGAGATCAACCCACGAACGACCAACCACTGGAGCCAGGAGGAGAGGCCTTCGAGGGTCTTCGGATGGTCTTCGAGTTCGAAAAACACTGGCAACCGTTGGAGGAGGGACGAAGATGAGACGATGGGAAACGTTGTCGGTATTGGCGGTGGCCGGGCTGCTCGCGTCGAGCATGCCGGTCTTGGCGGGCGGGCTCACGCTGGAAGAGCGCGTCGAGCGTCTGGAACGCCGCGGGGAGATGGGAGCGCCACCAGCGGCGCGGCCGGCGGATACCTCGGGCCTGACGGAGCGCCTCGATCAGCTCGAGGCGATGATCAAGAAGCCGCCGTTCGGCCTCAAGATCGGCGGCATGGTCGTGACGTCGTACATGTACGACTTCAACAGTCCGGACTCGCGGCAGGTGTCGCTGCGCTCGTTCGACAAGAACCACAACTCGTTCAGCCTCGATCTCTTTCAGCTGCAGATCTCCCGCGATCCGGGCGACGACGGCGTGGGATTCGTCACCAAGGTCAACTTCGGCAAGACCGCCGAGCGCATGGCGGCCGACTGGGACGGTGACGGCACCATCGGCAACGTCGCGGAGGAGCAGAACTCGATCGAGCTCGAGGAGGCGTACATCACGTACAACTTCCCCGGTCTCCCCGAGATCGGCTTCAAGGCCGGTAAGTTCGTGACCCTGCTCGGCGCCGAGGTGATCGAGTCGCCGCTCAACTACAACATCAGCCGGTCGCTCGCCTTCAGCTTCGCGATTCCATTCACGCACACCGGCGCGCTGGCGGTGTACAAGCCGGTCGACCAGCTCAGCGTCACCTTGGGCGCGGTCAACGGCTGGGACAACGTCATCGACTCGAACGACGGCAAGAGCGTGCTCGGCAGCATCGTGCTCACGCCCGTCGAGCAGTTCTCCATGTCGGTCAACGGCATCTACGGTGCCGAGCAGCCGAACCATGGCAACTCGAAGCGCGGGCTGATCGACGTCGTCGCCACCGTGAAGCCGATCGAGAACCTCGCCCTCAGCTTGAACTACGACTACGGCAACGAGACCGCTCTCGCCGGCATCAAAGGCGCCGCCGAGTGGAACGCGTTCTCCGGCATCGTCGCCCTCGATCTCCCCGACGTCCTCGTGGTGCCGATCGGCTTCGCGCTGCGCGGCGAGTACTTCGACGACAACAACGGGACCCGGCTTCCGAACGGTCTCCCCGGCGATCCGGCCTTCACCCCCGGGACGTATCAGAACGCCTGGGAGGTCACCGGCACCTTCAAGGTCGTGCTGGCCGAAGGGCTGATGTTCCGCACCGAGTATCGCTACGACTCGGCGAAGCACGACCTCTTCGAGAAGGAGCAGCACCTCAGCGGGCACTTCCAAAACGATCAGCACACGATCGCCGGGGAGCTTTCGTACGTGTTCTAAACGACCGGTCGATCCGACCTAGTCGATTCGCATGCGCGGGGCGCGGCCGACCACGGCGCGCCCCGCGCTCACCTCGCCGGCTCAGCTCGCCTCGTCCTCGACCCAACGAATCTTGCGATAGTCGAAGCGCATCTCCTCGAGGATGTTGAACTTGATCACCTCGAAGTAGGGCGAGAGATCGAAGTCGCGCGGTGTGGTGAGCGTGAGCTTCGAGCGACGGAAGAGCGCGGCGGGGCTGAGCGGGCGGCGCGCCAGCCAGTCGAGCCAGCCGCGATCGTCGCTGTCGTCCTTCCCCATCACCTCGGGCAGGATCGGGTAGCCGACGCGCGCGAAGGCGCGCGCCAGCATGCTCGAGCAGATCACCTGCGTCGGCAGGCCGTGCCCGACCTCGAGCGCGGTACGCCGGAAGCGGCTCGGCACCAGGCTCACCGGCAGGAAGTAACGCGCGAGATCGATCAGATTCCGCACGTCGTAGCGGTAGCCGATCTGCTCGATCACGTCGTCGAGCACCGTCTCGAGATCGTCGCGACGCAGGTTGTACGGCCGGCAGACGCGCATGTTGAAGTCGATGTACTTCGAGAGCGGCGAGGCGACGACGCCGTCCTCGACCAGCGCCTCGACGATCAGGTGCTGCGCGTCGGCGCCGAACTCCGCCTGCAGGACGTGACGCATCGCCGGGTTCCGCTGCCACAGCTCGTCGCCGATGTAGACCGCCGAGTGCGACCACGAGCTCTGCGTCAGGTACTTGATCACCTCGCTCACGCGCTGATCGCCCTCGACCAACACGACGTCACCCTTGCGGATGTGGCTTTGCAGCGCGGCGAGGTCGTTCGGCACCCGGCGTTGATAGCGGCCGAGGGGTTTCGTAAGCAGGTGCGTCGCGAGCGCGATCAGGCGCGGACGGAAGTCGAGGTCGGGCAGCATGCGGCGTCGTCCAGTGCGCTCATTGTACTGACGGAGGTGGTGCGTGAGAAGCAAAAACGCCGCGGGCCTGCGCAACGCTGCGCGTCGGCGGCCGCGGCAGCTGCGTCTCGACCCGGCGCGTCTCGCCGGCTTCCAGCGCCGCTTGCTCCGTTGGTACGCGCGGCACGGCCGCGACTTGCCCTGGCGCCGTACGCGCGACCCCTATGAGGTCCTCGTCTCCGAGATCATGCTGCAGCAAACGCAAGTGCGTCGTGTATTGGAGTTCTACCCGCGGTTTCTCGCCCGCTATCCGACCGTGGAGGAGCTCGCCGCGGCGCGCGCGGGCGAGGTGCGCGAGGCATGGCGCGGCCTCGGCTACTACCGTCGCGCCGACAATCTCTGGCGCACGGCCCGGGTGGTTGCGAAATGCCATGGCGGACGCTTCCCTTCCGAGCCCGCCGACCTCGTGGCGCTGCCCGGCATCGGCCGCTACACCGCGGGCGCGGTCGCGTCGTTCGCGTTCGGCATGGACGCCGCGATCCTCGACACCAACGCCGCGCGCGTCCTCGGTCGGGTGTTCGGTCCCGGGCGCGCCGCCGGACGAGTATCGCGCCTGTGGGCGATCGCCGAGGCGGCGATTCCGCGTGGCCGCTGCTACGCCTTCAACCAGGCGATCATGGATCTCGGTGCGACGCTCTGCACCGCGCGGCGGCCGGCGTGCCCGCGCTGCCCGGTCCGTCCGGTCTGCGTCACGTACGCCCGCGCGGCCGCATGCGCGCCGACGCGCCGGGCTCAGAGATAGCCGTCGCGACGGAGCGCTTCGGCGAGCAGCACGGCGCCCTTCGCGGCGCCCATCTTGGTGTTGTGCGAGACCAGGACGAACCGTAGCCCGTACGTCCAGAGCTCGTCGGGACGGAGGCGCCCGACCGACGTCGTCATCCCGCCGTCGGCGTCGCGATCGAGCCGGGGCTGCGGCCGGAACGGATCGTCGAGGACGGTGATGAACTGCGTCGGCGCCGACGGGAGGGCGCCGATCCCCGAGTCGTAGGAGCGCATCGCCTCGGCGGCGTCTGCGGGTGAGCACGCCGATGCGAGCGAGACCGACACGGCCTCGGTGTGGCCTTCGAGGACCGCGGCGCGCGTGCAGGTCGCGGAGACCACGCACGACGCCGGCGAGATCGCGCCCTCGCCGAGCGCGCCGAGGATCTTCCGCGTCTCGCGCGCGACCTTCTCTTCCTCGCCGGGAATGAACGGCACCACGTTGTCGATGATGTCGAGGCCGACGACGCCCGGCGAGCGGCCGGCGCCCGAGATGCCCTGCATCGACGTCATCGCCACCTTCTCGACGCCGAAGCGGTCGGCGAGCGGCTTGAGCGCGATCGCGAGTCCGGTCGTGGTGCAGTTCGGGATCGGCGCGATAAAGCCGCGCCAGTCACGCCGGCGCCGCTGCGCGTGCAAGAGCGGCGCGTGCGCGAGGTTCACGCCGGGGATGAGCAGCGGCACGTCGTCCTCGTAGCGGAACGCCGACGCGGTGCTGATGACCGGCCGCCGCTTCGCCCACAGCGGCTCGAGCTCGCACGCGGGCTCGCTCTCGATCGCGGAGAAGACGATGTCGACCGCTTCGAGATCGAGGTCGTGGCCTGTCGTCATCGGCAGATCCAGCACCGCTTTCGGCGGCGCCGCGTTGCACCACCAGCGCAGCGCGCCGGTCTTCGCGTCGCGCAGCGCCGTTCCGTACGGCTTGCCCGCCGAGCGCTCCGACGCGGCGACCGCGGTGATCGCGAACCAGGGATGGTCCCGCAAGGCGTCCACGAATTGCTGACCGGCGATGCCGGTGGCGCCGACGATTGCGACGCGCATCTTCGATGACGAGGACAAGGCTCGCTCCTTCCGATCAGTGATGTAGCACGCCGCGGCGGCGGCTGTCACAGCCGCGCCGTTGGTCGTCGCTCCGACCGTGTGCTCTAATCCGCGCGCCGCGTTTTCCGTGGCGAGGAGGAACGATGAGCGAAGATGGCAACGGCGTCGCCTGTGGTCTCTTTTTTCCGCAGGTCGGCGTCGACTTCGACGGTCTGCTGGAGCGCGCCCGCGCCTGCGAGGACGCCGGCTTCCACTCCATGTGGCTCGCCGACCATTTCTGGGCCCGCGGCATGCGCGACGTCGACCACCTGGAGATCTGGACCGCGCTCAGCGCCCTCGCCGCCCGCACCACGCGCCTTCGTCTCGGCAGCCTCGTCCTCTGCAACTCGTACCGCAGCCCGGCGCTGGTCGCGAAGATGGCGTCCTCGCTCGACGCGCTGTCGCACGGTCGTTTCGAGCTCGGCATGGGCGCCGGTTGGATGGACGAGGAGTACCGCGGGTACGGCTACCACTTCGACACCGTGAGCCGCCGCATCGAGCAGCTCGACGAGGGCCTCGAGGTGATCCGCCGGCTCTTCACCGAGCGTCGCGCGACCTTCCAGGGAAAGTACTACGCGCTCGACGAAGCTCCGTGTAATCCCAAACCGGTGCAGAATCCCTACCCGCCGATCACGATCGGCGGCGCCGGCGAGCGGCTGATGCTGCGGGTCGTCGCCAAGCACGCCGACCGCTGGAACTGTCCGATCAACGCCGCCGACGACATGCCGCACAAGCTTGAGGTCCTGCGCTCGCACTGTGCCGAGATCGGCCGCGACCCCGCCACCATCACCGTCTCCGAGCAGATCATCGTCGTCCTCGGCAAGGATCAAGCGGATTTCGAGCAGCGCTTCGCGATGGCGAAGCAGTTCCTCGGCGGCTTCGCCGACGTCGAAGCGGTCGCCGTCCGCGGCACTCCCGATCAGGTCGTCGAGCAGCTGCGCGCCAAGGTCGCACGCGGCGTCCGCCTCTTCACGATGATCTTCGGCGACCTCGCCCCCGCCGAGACCATCCGTCTCTTCGGCGAGAAGGTCCTGCCGCACCTCGACTGACGCGCTCAGCGCAGCTCGGCGATGAAGCGTTCGACGGCGGGGGAAAAGTGCTTTCCCTGGCGGTGGACGATGCCGAGCGGACGACGCAGAGCCTCGTCGGTGATCTGTAGCGCGCAGAGGGTGTGGTTCTTCACCTCTTGCTTGATCGTCGGCTCAGGGACGAGCGCGACGCCGGCGCCGACCTCGACCACGCGCTTGATGGTCTCGATGTTGTCGAGCTCCATCACGTAGCGGACGGTGACGTTCTTCTTGCGGAGGAGGCGGTCGGTGGCGCGGCGGGTGGGGATGTCGCGCTCGTAGCCGACGAAGGTCTGGCCCTCGAGGTCCTTCACGGTGATCGATTTGCGGCGCGCGAGAGGATGGTGGGTCGCGCACACCAGCACCAGGCGGTCCTCGCGGAAAGGGATCACGGCGATCTGCGGCCGGCGCGTCGGGTAGGCGACGATGCCGAGATCGATCGCGCCGCTCAGCACGTCCTCGAAGATCTTGGTCGAGCGGCTGTACTCGAGATGGACGTGCACCTGCGGATACGCCTTGAGGAACTTCTTCAATGGCTCGGAGAGCTCGTAGAGTCCGACGCTGTGGACGGTCGCGAGCCGAACACTGCCGCCGACGACGCTGCCGAAGCTCTGCATCTGCTCGCGCAGCTCGCGATAGCGCGCGGTGATGTCCTTGCTCGCCTGATAGAGGATCTGTCCCGCCGGTGTCGGCTGCACGTGGCCCTTGGTGCGCTCGATGAGCGGCAGGTCGAAGCGACCCTCGAGCGCGCGCACCTGCTGGCTCACCGCCGACTGGGTGACGAAGTTCTGCGAGGCGGCGGTCGAGAAGCTGCCGCTCTCGACCAGATCGCAGAACACTTGCAACGTTTCGAGATGCATCCCGATGCTCCATTAGGCGCGCTGATTTCCTGCGATCAGCAGGACTACCGATCCTTATACGGCGCGGCCGGCGCCCCGCAAGTCGGCGCCGCCGCCCTTGAGGCGGTGGCGGTGGGGCAGTAGCATACGCGCCTCGTGCCTGCCCTCGACTACTACGAGATCGACGCGCTCTTCAGCGACGAGGAGCGCATGACGCGCGAGACGGTGCGCGCCTTCGTCGAGCGCGAGTGCCTGCCGCTCCTGGAGGGCTGTCACGCCCGCGAGGAGTTCCCGCGCGAGATCGTCCCGCGCATGGGCGAGCTCGGCCTCTTCGGCGCCAACCTGCGTGGCTACGGCTGCGCCGGGCTCAGCAACGTCGCTTACGGGCTCATCATGCAGGAGCTCGAGCGCGGCGACAGCGGCCTGCGCTCGATGGCGTCGGTGCAGGGCGGGCTCTCGATGTACGCGATCTACGCCTACGGCTCCGAGGAGCAGAAGACCCGCTGGCTGGCGGAGATGGCGCGCGGCAAGGCGATCGGCTGCTTCGGCCTCACCGAGCCCGACCACGGCTCGGATCCCGGTGCCATGGAGACGCGCGCGTGCTCGAGCGGCGGCGACTACGTGCTCTCGGGCTGGAAGCGCTGGATCACCAACGGCAGCGTCGCCGACGTCTCGATCGTCTGGGCCAAGACCGACGACGGCGAGATCCGCGGCTTCCTCGTCGAGCGCGGCACGCCGGGCTTCAGCGCGCGCGACATCAAGGGCAAGTTCTCGCTGCGCGTCTCGATCACCTCGGAGCTGATCCTCGAGGACGTCCGAGTCCCCAAGAGCGCGCTCCTGCCGAACGTCACCGGCCTCAAGGGTCCCTTCGGCTGCTTGAACCAGGCCCGCTACGGGATCGTGTGGGGCGCGATCGGCGCGGCGATGACCTGCTACGAGACCGCGCTCGACTACGCCCAGCACCGCGTGCAGTTCGACCGGCCCATCGCGGGATTCCAGTTGGTCCAACAGAAGCTCGTCGACATGGCGACCGAGATCACCAAGGGGCAGCTCCTGGCCCTGCGTCTCGGCCAGCTGAAGGACGCCGGCCGGGTGCGGGCGCAGCAGATCTCGATGGCGAAGCGCAACAACGTGAGCCAGGCGCTCCACATCGCGCGGCTCGCGCGCGACATCCTCGGCGCGAACGGCATCGTCAACGAGTACCCGGTGATCCGCCACATGCTGAACCTCGAGACCGTCAACACCTACGAGGGCACCTACGACATGCACACGCTGATCGTCGGGCGGGATCTCACCGGCCTCGACGCCGTGCGCGGCTGATGCACGGCGCGCTCAGCGCTCGCGCGTGAGCCTTCCCGCTCTCGCCGCGATCGTCATCGTCTGGCTCGCGCTCGGCTACCGCGTCTACGGACGCTTCATCGCGCGCCAGTACAGTCTGGACGACCGCGCGGCCACACCGGCCGTGACGCTCAACGACGGCGTCGACTTCGTGCCCGCCGGCCGCTTCTATCTCCTCGGCCAGCACTTCAGCGCGATTGCCGCCGCGGGGCCGATCGCCGGACCGATCCTCGCCTGCCAGCTCTTCGGCTGGCTGCCGTGTATCCTCTGGATCGCCCTCGGCGTGGTGTTCATCGGCGCGGTCCACGACTTCTCGAGCCTGATCGCGTCGGTCCGCCACCGCGCCCGCTCCGTCGCCGAGATCGTACGCGAATACCTCGGCGAGCGCGCCTGGCTCGCGATGATGGCGTTCATCTGGGTCGCGCTCGTCTATGTGATCGTCGCCTTCACCGACATCACCGCCAACACCTTCGTCGGACAGAGCGAGGAGCTCGCCGGCGGCACGTTCACCTTCAATCCGGGCGGCGCGGTCGCGGCGGCGAGCGTCCTCTATCTACTGCTGGCGATCCTCATGGGCGCCGTGCAGCGCCTCTGGGACCCGCCGCTCTGGCTCCTCACGGTGATCTTCGTGCCCGCGACGCTCGGTGCGGTGTGGCTCGGCACCGAGCTTTCGACGTGGCTGATCTTCGACGCGAGGGTGTGGGGCGTCGTCATCCTGCTCTACTGTCTCGCTGCGTCGGTCACGCCGATGTGGCTCCTGCTGCAACCGCGCGGCTACCTCGGCGGCTTCGTCCTCTACCTCGCGCTCTTCGTCGGTGTGGTCGGCATCTTCTTCGGCGGCTTCACCGTCAAGCAACCGGCCTTCATCACCTGGCACGCGCCCGGCATGACCGGCAGCCTCTTCCCGTTCCTCTTCGTCACGATCGCGTGCGGCGCCTGCTCCGGCTTCCACGGCTTGGTGTGCTCGGGCACGACGTCGAAGCAGATCGCGCGTGAGAGCGACTGCAGCCCGGTCGGCTACGGCGGCATGCTGCTCGAGGGCTTCGTCGCGCTGATCGCGCTCGCGACGATCATGATCGTGTCGAGCGACCAGGTCGCGAACCGCGCGCCCGGCGTGATCTACGGCGAGGGCATCGGACGGTTCCTCACCGTGATGATCGGCGAGCAGCACCTGCGCTTCGCGATCACCTTCGGCGCGATGGCGTTCTCGACCTTCGTCTTCGACACCCTCGACGTGAGCGCGCGCCTCGGCCGCTACATCCTCGAGGAGCTGCTGCGGCCGCGCGGCGTGGCGACGAAGATCGTCGCCACCACGCTCACGGTCGCGGTGCCGCTCGTCTTCATCGTGATCGGCGGCGAGTCGACGTACCGGGTGTTCTGGACGCTTTTCGGCTCGAGCAACCAGCTGCTGGCGGCGCTCACCTTGCTCGCGATCACGACCTGGTTGCGTGCGACCGGGCGGCGCTACTGGTACGTGCTCTTGCCGACGCTCTTCGTGATGACGATTACGATCTGGGCGCTCGTCATCCAAGCGCGCGCCGGTCTCACCGCGCTCGGCCTCAACGCTGCGACCATGAACGCGGTCGTCGCCACGGTGTTGATCGCACTCGCGATTGTTCTGGTACGTGAAGCGATCCGTGTCTTCCGCCGCGTCCCCGCGGTCGAGCCGCCGCGCGGCGGTTGACGCACTAGATCACGCGCTGTTGCCTACCGCGGCGGGTTGTGGCTTACATCACACGCTCTTCAGCTTCCGAGTGGTTCATGACGATGCGCGCCCTCAAGCGATACGCACGTCCCCTCGCCGTCGTGTTGTGCTTGCATGCCTTCGCGGCGACGGTGGACGCCATGCCGCCGCCGATCCGGTTCAGCGCGCAGTTCCCGGTCTCGGAGTCGATGGAGGCGCGGATACGCTTCTGGATCCGCATCTTCACCGAGGTCTCCCACACCGAGGCCGTCCTGCACGATCGCGACGATCCGCGCATCGTCTACGACGTCGTCCCGGTCGGGCCGAGCGGGGTCGGCGGTCCGCTCGATGCCGCGCGCGCGAGCTACGACCATCTGCTCACGTCGATCGCGCTGATCGCGCCGGCGTTTCCGTTCTCCGCGCCGTCGCCGGAGCGCGTGCGCGTCGCGACGCTCTTCAGCTCGGCGGGCGTGTCGCCGCAGGGCATGGTGCACGCCATCGGCAACATCCGCGCGCAGCGCGGCCTGCGCGAAGTCTTCGCCGACGGTCTGGTGCGCGCGCAGCTCTACATGCCCGCGATCAAGAAGATCTTCAGCGACGCCGGCCTGCCGCGCGAGCTGATCTACCTCCCGCACCTCGAGTCGTCGTTCAATCCGAACGCGGTATCGAAGGCCGGGGCGGTCGGTCTGTGGCAGTTCACCCGCGAGACCGCCGAGCGCTATCTGAATCTCGACCGCGAGCCGAACGCGCGCGTCGATCCGGTGCGCTCGAGCGAGGCCGCGGCGGCGCATCTGGCGCGCTCGTTCGAGGTGCTCGGGAGCTGGCCGCTCGCCGTCGCCGCGTACAATCACGGTGTCGCCGGCATCGCGCGCGCGCGGAGCCAGGTCGGCAGCGACTCGATCGACGACATCATCCGCGGCTACGACGGCCAGACCTTCGGGTTCGCGTCGCAGAACTTTTACGCCGAGTTCCTCGCCGCGGCGCACGTCGCGCGCAACGCCGACTACTACTTCCCCGAGTTGAAGCGCACGCCGGTGCTCCAGTACGTGGTCAGGCCCGGCGACTCGTTGTGGAAGATCGCGCGCCAGCACCAGATCACGGTGCGCGAGCTCACGGTCGCGAACGATCTCGGGCGGAGCCCGCTCCGCCAGGGCCAGCGCATCGTGATTCGGCGCTCGACCGCCGCCTAGTCCCGATCTCAGCCGCCGGGCGTGCGGTAGGCACGCCAAACGTGGACACCGTCGGGGCAGCAGCGCTCGCCGGCGATGAGCCGCTCGACCTCGGCCGTCGCCATGAAGCGGCCCTCGACGATCTCCTCCGCCTGCAGCACGAACGGCCCCTCGAGGCGCGCGACGAACACCCGTCCGACGATCCGCGTCGCGGTGTCGGCGTAGCGCATCGGCCCCCCGTCCTCGAGCGCGGCGCCGTCGACGCCGAGCTCCTCGGAGAGCTCGCGTACGGCGGCCGTGCGATAGTCCTCGCCCGCGCCGACGACGCCGCCGATCGCGACGTCCCAGTAGCCGGGAAAGACGTCCTTGGTCTCCGTGCGGCGGTGGACGAAGAGCGCCCCGGCGCGGTTCGACACCAGCACGTAGACTGCGCGATGAGTGAGGTTCCGCCGTCGCATCTCGGCACGCGTCACCTGCGCGATCACCCGGTCGTCGCCGTCGACGACGTCGACCATCTCCGCGCCGGGTCCGTCCGCGCACGTCACGCGCCGCCTCCGCTCGTGCTCGTCGCCGGTTCTCGGCGGCGGCGCGAAATGTTAGCGTCGCCGGCGTGCCCGCTCGCGCGACGCTCTACGTGAAGACCGGCTGCGCGTATTGCGAGGCCAAACGGCGCGAGCTGCTCGCGCGCGGCGTCGCCGTCATCGAGGTGAACGTGACCGAGCATCCGGAGGCGGTGCCCGAGCTCTTGAAGCTCACCAAAGGAGAGCGGCGCGTGCCGGTCGTGGTCGAGGCGGGGCGGATCAGCGTCGCGCCCGAGGGTGGCGCCGAGTTCTGAGCGGCAGGTACGAGCGGCGCGGCCCGCCGTCATCGCCTACTGGGCGCCGCGCCGCGCGCGTTGTTCCTGCTCGTACGAGGTGCGGAGCCTCTCGGCGAGCGTCGCCGCGTTGATCGAGATCTGCTTCAGCTCGGCGAGCTCGGCGCTGCTCGCCTTGATCGTCTCGTCGCGGGCGGCATCGAGCCTCGTGTTGACCTCGTGGGCGCGTCGCGACAGTTCGGTGAGCTCGTCGAGATCCGGCTTGTGCTGGCTGACGAAGTCCTTGTGGCGATTTTTCAGCTGCGCGATCAGCGCGCGGCGGCGTGCGAGCATGTCGTTCAGCTCGGTCGCCGTCTGCTTCACTTGCGGCGACGCCTTCGGATCGAGCAGGACCTGGCGGATCTTGTTCCTGCCCTGACGGATCGTCTGCTCGTGTCGTCCGAGATCGCGGGCGTCGGGCTGATTGGCGCGGTTGGCACCGGGCCGACGGTAGTGCGCGCGCGGTGTTTCCGCGGGTGTGGCTTCTTGCGCGAGGCCGACACGCGGCGCGGGCGCCACGACGGTCACGGCCAGCGCGCAGAGCGCGGCGACGAGAGCCTTGCGTGCGGCGCTCAACGCGTCACCCCCGTGGTCACACCTTGCCAGAACCTGCCCATCAGGCGGTACCGGAGGGTCGGAGGCATCGTCAGGTGGCGAGCCGGGTTCCGGAATACGTAGGATTCGATCATCTGGTCTTCGTTGAGCGCCGCCGCCAGGGCGACCATGTCGTGGTCGAAATCGTGCTCGCTGCGCTCCGACGGCGCGCCGCCGGCTCCCCCCGACGCGGGCAGGGCGCGATCCTGTGCCGTCACCTTGCCTTGCGGCACCGCCGGCGGGTGCTGCGGCACCGCTTGACGCGCGATCTGTCGCGGCGGCGGTGCCGGCGTCATCGCGCGTACGATCAACCATCCGCCGACTGCCGCGACCACCACGATTACGATCAGCACTTTCGAGTCCATGATCGATGACGAGCGCCGGAGTGTGGGTGCGAGGGCCGCGCGAGTCAAGCCCAGTGGCAATTCGGAGGTCGTTCCGGTAACGTGATCGGACCACGGTGAAGGTGAATGCTCGATTCGGAGAAGCGTCTTTTTCTGCGTCTCGGCGACCGCGTCCACCATGTCTCGTACGAGCTATGGGGTCTCGGTGTCGTCGTCGAGGAGATGACCTCGATCGTTCCCGGCGGTACGTGTCTGGTGCGAATTCTCTTCGAGGACGGCCAGCAACGCACGTTCAACAACGACATGGACAGCGAGCTGTGCTGTTGCTACCTCGGCTTGCGCAAGAACTGGCACTTCGATTTCGGCGACGTGCGGCGCGTCTCGCGCGGCGGCCCGCGCCAGCGCATGATCGGCAACCGCTGAGCGCCCGGATCGCGACGAGTCCCGCTCGTTGAGCGCTCCAGGCGGAAGACGGCCCGGCGCCGGCGGATGCCGGCTCCTCAATGGCTCCTGGCGCGTACCGGGTGCACGATGAAGAGCGAGGACGCCCCCGACTTCAAGGCCACGCTGAATCTCCCCACGACGTCGTTCCCGATGCGCGGCAACCTGCCGGCACGCGAGCCGGAGATCCTCGCCCGTTGGGAACGTGAGCACGTCTACGAGCGCGGCCTGCAGGTCCGCGCCGATCGGCCGGCCTACGTTCTCCACGACGGACCGCCGTACGCGAACGGCCACATCCACCTCGGCCACGCGCTCAACAAGGTGATCAAGGACATCATCTGCAAGTACAAAGGCATGGCGGGCTTCTACGCGCCGTACGTGCCGGGCTGGGACTGCCACGGCCTTCCGATCGAGCACGAGGTCGAGAAGAAGCTCGGACGCGAGAAGAAGGCGAGCCTCGGCAAGGTCGAGGTGCGGCGTCTCTGCCGCGAGTACGCGATGCGTTTTGTCGACGTGCAGCGCGAGGAGTTCAAGCGCCTCGGCGTGATCGGCGATTGGGAGCGGCCCTACCTCACCACCGACTTGTCGTACGAGGCGACGGAGCTCCGCGTCCTCGCCCAGCTCGTCGCGGCGGGCCAGCTCTACCGCGGCAAGAAGCCGGTGCACTGGTGCGCGTCCTGCCGCACGGCCCTCGCCGAGGCGGAGGTCGAGTACCGCGACGTCACCTCCGAGTCGATTTACGTCGCGTTCGCGTTGCGCGATCCGTTGCCGAAGGCGCTCGCGGCCGTGGGCAAGCCGATCGCGGCGGTGATCTGGACGACCACGCCCTGGACCTTGCCGGCGAACCTCGCGATCGCGTTGCATCCCGAGATCGAGTACGCGGCCGTCTCGGGCGACGACGACGGCGCATGGCTCGTCGCCAAGGCGCTGGTGCCGCGGCTCGAGACGCTCCTCGGTCGCGAGCTGCCGATCCTCGCCACGATTGGTGGGCGCGACCTCGAGGGCACGTGCGCGCGCCACCCCTGGATCGAGAAGGACGTGCCGATCATTCTCGGCGAGCACGTGACGCTCGAAGCCGGCACCGGTCTCGTCCACACCGCGCCCGGCCACGGGCAGGAGGACTACGACGTCGGCCAGCGCTACGGTCTCGACGTCTACGCGCCGGTCGACGACGTCGGGCGCTTCACGCGCGACGTCGAGCACTTCGCCGGCATGCGTGTGTTCGACGCCGACGCGAAGATCATAGAGCACCTGCGCGCGGCCGGAAGGTTGGTCGCGTCGCAGCCGCTGACGCACGCGTACCCGCACTGCTGGCGCTGTCACAAGGCGATCATCTTCCGCGCGACCGAGCAGTGGTTCGTCTCGATGGAGGCGAACGGCTTGCGCGAGCGGGCGCTCGCCGCGATCGACGCCGCGCAGTGGATTCCCGCCTGGGGACGCGAGCGCATCCGCGGCATGACCGCCAACCGTCCCGACTGGTGCATCTCGCGCCAGCGCGCCTGGGGCGTGCCGATCGTCGCGCTGAAGTGTGAGAAGTGCGGGACGGCGGAGACCAGCCCCGAGCTGCTCGAGTTCGTCGCCGACATCTTCGCGCGCGAGGGATCGGACGCGTGGTTCACGCGGCCGGTCAGTGATCTCGTCCCGCCCGGCTCCGCGTGCAAGGCCTGCGGCGGCGGAGCGTTCGAGAAGGAGGAGGACATCCTCGACGTCTGGTTCGACTCCGGCTCGAGCTTCGCCGCGGTCGTCGAGCCGCGGCCCGACCTGCGCGGCCATGCCCATCTCTACTGCGAGGGCAGCGACCAGCACCGCGGCTGGTTCCAGGCGGCGCTCATGCTCGGCGTCGCCACGCGCGGCCGCGCGCCCTTCGACGCCGCGCTGACGCACGGCTTCATCCTCGACGAGGACGCTCGGAAGATGTCGAAGTCGGTCGGCAACGTCGTGGCGCCGCTGGAGATCGTGCAGAAGCACGGCGCCGACATCCTGCGCCTCTGGGTCGCCGCCGAGGACTATCGCGACGACGTGCGGATCTCGCGCGAGATCCTCGAGCGCGGCGTCGAGGCGTATCGCCGCATCCGCAACACCGCGCGCTTCCTGATCGGCAACCTCGCCGACTTCGATCCGCGTCGCGACGCGGTTCCACCCGCGCAGCTCCTGGAGCTCGACCGCTTCATCCTCGATCGCCTGCAGGGCCTGGTCGAGCGCTGCCGCCGCGCCTACGACGCGTTCGAATTCCACGCCGTCTACCACGCGCTCAACAACTTCTGCAGCGTCGATCTCTCGGCGCTCTACCTCGACATCGTGAAGGACCGCCTCTACTGCGAGGGCGCGACGTCGCCGGAGCGGCGCTCGGCGCAGACCGCGCTCTACCGCATCCTCGACGCCTTGGTGCGCGTGATGGCGCCGATCCTGTCGTTCACCGCCGAGGAGATCTGGGGCTACCTGCCGCCCGACGCCGATCGTCCCGCGAGCGTCCTGCTCGCCGATTTCCCCGCCGTCGATCCGATGCTGCGCGACACCCGCCTGGCGGCCGAATGGGACCGTGTGCTCGAGGTGCGCGCCGCGGTGACGAAGGCGCTCGAGACGCTCCGCAAGCAGGGCACGATCGGCCATTCGCTCGAGGCCGAGGTCGCGATTGCGACCAACGGCAGTCTCGGCGAGCTGCTCGCGGCGCGACGAGGCTTGCTCTCCGACGTCTTCATCGTGTCGCAGGTCGAGCTGCGGCCGCCGGGCTCGCTCGCCGCGGCCGATGCAACGGGCGATGTCGCGGTCGAGGTGAAGCGCGCCGGCGGCGTCAAATGTGCGCGCTGCTGGAACTACCGCGGCGACGTCGGATCGAACGAGCGCTTCCCTCTCCTGTGTGGGCGGTGTGCCGGCGTCCTCGACGCGGCGCCGCGGGCCGTATCGTGATCGCGAAGTGGGGGCTGGCGATCGGTGTCGCGCTCGTCGTCATCGTCCTCGACCAGCTCACCAAAGCCGCCGTTGCCACGCGCATGGCGCTGCACCAGTCGATCTCGATCATCGATGGCTTCTTCGCGCTGACCTACGTGCGCAACACCGGCGCCGCCTTCGGCTTTCTCGCCGGGCGCATGGAAGATCTGCGGGTGCCCTTCTTCCTCGTCGTCTCGGCGGGTGCCGTGGCCGTGCTGGTGTGGTTCATCCGTGGCATCGCGCCCGAGCGGCGCTGGATGGTCGTGGCGTGCGGCGCGGTCCTGGGGGGGGCGATCGGCAACATGATCGATCGGGTCGCGTTCGGCGAAGTCATCGACTTCCTGGACGTGTACGTCGGCGCGTACCATTGGCCGACGTTCAACGTCGCGGACTCGGCGATCACGGTCGGCGTGATTCTGCTCACGCTCGACTCGCTCCGGCAGCCTGCGGTCGCGCGGTCGACGTCGCAGTGACGAAGACGGTCGAGTCGTAGGGCCGGTGCGCCGCGGGCGGGGTCATGCCATTCCCGCGCCGGCGGAAACGGCGCGGGAACGGCACGACCCCGCCCGCCGCGCTTTCGCCGACGCCCGACGAATCTTGTCGCTTCGTCGCTTCGCGACTCGCTGGCGTCGGCAGAGAGCGTCAGAGAGGCTTGCGCCGGTCACAAACAAAAAGGGCGAGCCCGGTGATGGGCTCGCCCTTCTGGCTACGCGGGATCCGTGAGCAGTGAGTTAGGCGTCGTAGTAGAGCGCGAACTCGTAGGGGTGCGGGCGCAGGCGGAGGGGGTCGATCTCCTTGGTGCGCTTGTACTCTAGCCAGGTTTCGATGACGTCCTCGGTGAAGACGTCGCCCTTGAGGAGGAACTCGTGATCCTTCTCTAGGGCGGCGAGGGCGTCGGGAAGCGAGCCCGGAACGGATGGGACGTCCTTCAGCTCCTCGGGTGTGAGGGCGTAGATGTCCTTGTCGAGCGGATCGCCGGGGTTGAGGCGACGCTCGATCCCGTCGAGGCCCGCCATCAGCATGGCGGCGAAGGCGATGTAGCCGTTGCAGGACGGATCGGGGAAACGCACCTCGACGCGCTTCGCCTTCGGTGACGGCGAGTACATCGGGATGCGGCAGGCGGCGGAGCGGTTGCGCGAGGAGTACGCCAGGTTCACCGGCGCCTCGAAGCCCGGCACCAGACGGCGGTAGCTGTTGGCGGTGGGCGCGACGAAGGCGCAGAGCGCCGGCGCGTGCTTCAGGATGCCGGCGATGTAGTGCATGCCGAGCTCGCTGATGCCGCCGTAGCCGTCACCGGCGAAGAGCGGCTTCTCGCCCTTCCAGATCGACTGGTGGACGTGCATGCCGGAGCCGTTGTCGCCGAAGATCGGCTTCGGCATGAAGGTCGCGGTCTTGCCGTTGCGGCGGGCGACGTTCTTGACGCAGTATTTGTACCACATGAGGGCGTCGCCCATTTTCACGAGCGGCAAGAAGCGCAGGTCGATCTCGGCCTGACCGGAGGTCGCGACCTCGTGGTGATGTTTCTCCACCCGCAAGCCGACGCGCTCCATCTCGAGGACCATCTCCGCCCGAATGTCCTGCTGAGAGTCCGTCGGCGCGACCGGGAAGTAGCCTTCCTTGTAGCGCGGCTTGTAGCCGAGGTTCGGACCTTCGTCTCTACCCGAGTTCCAGCGGCCTTCGGCGGAGTCGACATAGTAGTAGGACGAGTGCTCGTTCGTGTCGAAACGGACCTCGTCGAGGATGAAGAACTCGGGCTCGGGGCCGAAGTACGCGGTGTCGCCGACGCCCGTCGACTTGAGATACGCCTCGGCCTTGCGCGCGATGTTGCGCGGATCGCGCGAGTAATCTTCCTTCGTGATCGGATCGACGATGTTGCAGATCAACGACATGGTCGGGTGCGCCATGAATGGGTCCATCACCGCCGTCGCGGGATCGGGCACGACCAGCATGTCGGACGCGTGGATTGGCTGCCATCCGCGGATGGACGAGCCGTCGAAGCCGAGACCTTCCTCGAAGACCGCGTCCTCGAGCTCGCTGATCGGGGTGGTGAAGTGCTGCCAGGTGCCGAGGAAGTCGAGGAACTTGAAATCGACCGCCACCGCTTTCTGATCTTTGGCCAGCTTGATGGCGTCCTTCGCCGTGCTCATTCGTGTGCCCTCCTGTCGAGCAGTGATGATTGAGATGACTCGTGGCGCGTCGCGACGGCGCGCCACGATGGCTGTGCGGTGCCGAGACTCAAATCGCTTGGTCGCCGCGCTCGCCGGTCCGGATGCGGACGACCTCCTCGATCGACATGACGAAGATCTTCCCGTCGCCGATGCGTCCGGTCTTCGCCGACTTTTCGATCGCGTCTACGACGTTCGCGACCATCTCGTCCTTGACGATGATCTCGAGCTTCACCTTGGGGAGAAAGTCGACGACGTACTCGGCACCACGGTAGAGCTCGGTGTGGCCTTTCTGGCGCCCGAACCCCTTCACCTCGGTGACGGTGATGCCCTGGATCCCGATGGCGGATAGGGCTTCTTTTACCTCGTCCAACTTGAACGGCTTGATGATTGCGTCGACTTTTTTCATTGGCGCCTCCGCGGGCCGGCGGGAATTTCGGACCCTCTAAACCGCATTCGATGTGGGTTGTAAAGCTCAGGCATCAGATCGTAGCCCGCCTCTCCTTGCTGCGTGAGGTCGAGACCGGCGAGCTGGTCTTGCTCGAAAACATGCAGTTCCACCACTGCGTGGTCGTCGATCGCCGGTTTCGCCGCATCCTTGGCCGCCGCGTGCAGGGCAACCGTGAGAACGCCGGCTACCGCGGTGACCGATGCGCTGACACGACGTCGGTGCGTTCATTCCTCGAGGCTCCAGGCAGCTACTGTTGGATTCCCCACTGCACGCGATTGGCGAGCTACACCGCAGCGGGGCGAGTGGATGAATCAGCCGGCGAAGCAAACGTAGTGCCGTAGAGGCGGCCGTCGGCCGCGTCGACAAAACGGCCCCTCGACGGTGCCCAAGGGATGGGCAAAGCGGGGCTGCTGCTGCTTAAAGCGTCACTGCCCGATTCTTACGCAACGCCGGAATCGGCGGTCGAGGTGCGACGCATGCCGACCCGCGCCTCGGTCCCGAAACGCAGCCGGCGGATGTTGTCGCGGTGTCGCACGATGATGAGCGTCGCGATCATCATCGCGACCACGACCGTCGTCCAATCGTAGTCGAGGATCGCGAGGACGAGGGGGGTCACGCCCGCGGCGACGATCGACGCGAGTGAGACGTAGCGGGAGATCGCCAGTGCCGCGGCGAAGGTCGGCAGCACGACCGTCATGGCGCCCGGCGCCAGTCCGCCTAGCACGCCGAGCGCCGTCCCAACCCCTTTGCCGCCCCGAAACTGCAAGAAGCACGAGTACAGATGCCCGAGAAACGCGGCGAGACCGGTGAGTGCGACGGCGGGGGCGCCGTAGCCGGCCTTCTTCGCGATCAAGACCGGGAGCAGGCCTTTGGCGGCGTCGCCCAGGAGAGTCAGGGCACCGGCCGTGACGCCGGCCGCGCGCGCCACGTTGGTCGCGCCGATGTTGCCGCTGCCGACGTCGCGAGGATCGACGCCGTGTCGCCGCGCTAGCAAAACTCCGGTCGGAACGGCGCCGCAGAGGTAGGCGAGCACGAGGAGGACGATTAGGGCGAGCACGTCGAGGGACCTCGTCGGGGCAGCGGACGCACCGCGGCCGCGCGAACGCGACCGGTGCAGGAATGGAATCGGGCGGCGTGGGAAGAAAATCGGGGTGACTGGATTTGAACCAGCGACTTCTGCGTCCCGAACGCAGCGCTCTGCCAGTCTGAGCTACACCCCGCTGGAGAAGATGTGCCTAACATACAGGGCTCGGTGGGGAAAGACGAATCATCGGGCCGCCATTGCGTGGTCGATGGCGCCGCGCATGGCCGCGATCGCTCCTACGTAGTCGCTCGCACCGAAGATCGCGGTGCCGGCGACGATCACGTCGGCGCCGGCGGCGGCCGCCGCGCCGACGTTCTCGACCGTGATTCCGCCGTCGACCTCGATGAGCGTCGTACATCCCGCGGCGTCCCGCAGCCGTGCGGCGGTGCGCAACCGCTCGAGCGACGCCGGGATGAAGCGCTGACCGCCAAAGCCCGGATGGACGCTCATGACGAGCAACATGTCGAGCTGCGGCAGCACGGCGGCGACCGAGTCGATCGGCGTGTCCGGATTCACCGCCACGGCAGCGCGCGCGCCGAGATCGCTGATCTTTTGCAGCACCGGTTCGAGGGTCGGACAGGCCTCGCGATGGACCGACACCCAATCCGCGCCGGCATCGATGAACGCCGGCACGTAGCGTTCCGGCTCCGCGATCATCAGATGCACGTCGAGCGGGACCGAGGCGGCACGACGGATCGCGCGTACCACGTCGGGGCCGATCGTGAGGTTCGGGACGAAGTGGCCGTCCATGACGTCGAGGTGCAGCCAGTCGGCGCCGGCGGCCTCGGCCGCCAGTACCTCGTCGGCGAGGCGGCCGAAATCAGCGGAAAGAACGGACGGCGCAATCGTACGACGGACGAACGGCACTGCCGGGGCTATACGATGCGGTGACGCGCCGCTGCAACCTCGCTCAATCGGGGCGACGCACCCGGACGGCGTAGAAGCCGTCGAGGCCGTCACGGTGCGGCAGGGTACGGAGCGCGCCGTTCTCGTCGACGAGGCCGGCGGCGGCGGCGGGAAGATGCGCACCGGCTCGCTCGATCACGAGCCTCGGATGCGCGGCAAGCCAGCGCTCCACCACGCGCTCGTTCTCGGCGGGCATGATCGTGCACGTCGCGTAGACGAGGACGCCGCCAGGTGCGAGGAGCGGCGTCACGCGCATGAGGAGCTCGTGCTGCAAGGTGGCGAGCCGTGCGACGTCGGCGGGCGTGCGCCTCCAGCGCACCTCGGGATGCGAGCGCAACGTGCCGAGGCCCGAGCACGGCGCGTCGACGAGGATGCGATCGAACGTGGTGCGGAGCGCGCGCGCCGCGCGGCGGGCGTCGAGGACCACGACGTCGACGTTCCCGACGCCGAGCCGCCGCGCGACGCCGGCGATCGCCGCGGCGCCGCGGCGGCGCTGATCGAGCCCGACGATGCGGCCGGTCGGGCCGACGAGCTCGGCGAGGTAGCCGGTCTTTCCGCCCGGGGCCGCGCAGGCGTCGAGCACGCGCATGCCGGGCTCGGCGCCGACGAGGAGCGCGACCAGCTGCGACGCCTCGGACTGCGGGCTGAGCTCGCCGCGTGCATAGCCCTCGAGCGCGTGCGGCGACGCGGTCGCGGTACGGATCGCGTCGGGCGCGAAGTGACACGGCTCGGCGGTGACGCCGGCGGCGGCGAGGCGCGCCAGCAATCGGTCACGTTCGCCGTGCCGTGCGCGTACGACCGTCGGCGCGGCCTCGTTGTCGGCGGCGAGCAACGCCCGCAGCTCCTCGGGCGGAAAGCGCTCGCTCCAGCGCTCGACGAGCCAGCGCGGGTGCGAGAGCGCGACCGAGAGATGTTTCAGTGGATCGGTCGCGGGATCGGGCAGCGTCAGACCATCCGGCTCGCGTGCGGCGCGGCGTAAGACCGCGTTCACCAAGCCCGATGCTTTCGGCGCGCGAGCCTTCGCGATGATCACGCTGGTATCGACGGCCGCGTGCGCCGGTACGCGCTCCAGAAAGAGCAGCTGATAGAGGCCGAGCCGCAGGATGATCCGCACGATCGGATCGAGTCGTTCCGGGTCGCGCCCGGCGAGCGCGCCGACGTGCCAGTCGAGGCGGCCCTGCCACGCGAGCGTGCCGTAGACGAGCCGGGTGGCGAGGCCGCGATCGCGCCCGTCGAGGGTGCTCGTCGTGAGCGCGGCATCGAGCGCGACGTCGGCGTAAGCGCGGTCACGCTCGACCCGCTCGAGCACGGCGGCGGCGATCTCCCGCGCGCCGAGCCCTTCGCCCGGCGACGAGGCCATCAGTCGAAGCGATCGCCGGCGACGAGCCGGGCGCCCGCCGCGAAGGCCGCCGCGCTCATCGCCGTCTTGCCCTCGGGTTGGACGCGCAGGAGTTCGATCGCGCCGGCGCCGGTGCGGACGTGGATCGTCGCGCCGACGTCGCTGATCGTCCCCGCTTCGCCGGCCGCGGCGGTGGCAGCTTCCGTCGCATTGTCGGCACGGGCCGCGAGAATCTTGATCGTCTTGCCACGCCAGAGCGCGAACGCCGACGGCCACGGCGTGAACGCCCGCACCCGCCGCGCGATGAGCGACGCCGGCTCGTCCCACCGAACGCGGCCGGCCTCTTTCGTGAGGCGCGGCGCGTAGGTCGCGAGGGACGCATCTTGCGGTGTCGCGACGAGGCCGCCGGCGCGGACGCGTCCGAGCGCGGCGCTGAGCGCGGTACCGCCAAGCGCGGCGAGCCGCTCGGTCAAGGTCGCGGTGGTGTCGTCGGGCGCGATCGGCAACGCCGTTTGGAGGAGAACGTCGCCCTCGTCCATGCCTTCGGACATGAGCATGATCGTGATGCCGGTCTCCAGGTCGCCGGCGAGGATCGCCGCCGCGATCGGTGCGGCGCCGCGGTGACGCGGCAGCAACGAGGCGTGCACGTTGAGCGGCGCCAGCCGCGGCAGCGCCAGGATCGCCGCCGGCAAGATCTTGCCGTAGGCGGCGACCACGATCACGTCGGGTGCCCACGCCTGCAACGTCGGCATCACCTCCGGGTCGCGGAGCTTGGCCGGACGGAGGAGCGGCACGCCACGCGCGAGCGCCGATGCCGCGACCGGCGACGGTGCGCTTCGCAGGCCGCGCCCCTGCGGGCGGTCGGGCTGCGAGACCACGCCGACGAGATCCGAGCAGGCGGCGAGCGCGTCGAGGCTCGGCACCGCGAACGGGGGCGTCCCCATGAACACCGAGCGCAACGGCCGATCGCCCGGCCAAGACAGCGTGCGCGTCACGCTCGTGCCCCGGTTGCTCTCGGCGGCGCCGGCTTCGCTGACGTCAGATCAGGACGCCCCGAGGGCTCGGCTCGCGGCCGTCGCGATCGAGCTTCTTCAGGCGCCGCTTGTAGAGATCGCGCTTGAGGCGGCTCAGCCGATCGATGAAGAGCTTGCCGTCGAGATGATCGATCTCGTGCTGGAGGGCGACGGCGAGGAGGTCGGTCGCTTCGATCTCGACTTCCTTCTGCTCGGGCGTGTACGCGCGCACCAATACCCGTGCGGCGCGCCGGACCTCGGCGGCGTAGTCCACCACCGAGAGACAGCCCTCCTCCCACAAGAGCTCGCCCTCGGCCTCGGCGATCACCGGGTTGATGAGCTTCAGGAGGCGTTTGCCTTTGTTCTCGTGGTCGACGTCGAGCACGATGACGCGTTCGCCGAGCCCGATTTGGGGGGCGGCGAGGCCGACGCCGGGGGCGGCGTACATCGTCTCGACCATGTCCTGGATCGTCCCCGCGACTTTGCCGTCGATGTTGCGGACCTCGGTCGCGGGCTTTTTCAGGATCGGGTCTGGATAGGTAAGAATGCGACGAATCACGTGATTTTCATAACATGCTGACCGGATCGACATCAACGACGAGGCGGACGCTGCGCATGAGCGGAGTCGCGCGGAGGCCGCTCATGACGTCGCGAATCACCCGGTGGAGCGCGCCGACGCGTGCCGACGAGAGCAACACCTGCCATCGGAAGCGGCCGCGCAAACGCTCGAGCGGCGCCGGCGCCGGACCGCGGACCGTCACGATCTCGCCCGCGGCGGTGCGCGCCCGTGTGGCGACCGCGTTTGCGGCGCGCTCGGTCGCCCCGGGATCCTCGCCCTCGAGACGGATGATCGCGAGGCGCGCGAACGGCGGGTAGCCGACCTCGCGACGCTCGTCGAGCTCGCGCGTCGCGAAGGCATCGTAGTCGTGGGCGGCGGCGGCGCGCAGGCTGTGATGCTGGGGCCGGAAGGTCTGCACCACGACCGTGCCGGGTAGACGGCCGCGTCCCGCCCGTCCCGCGACCTGCGTCAGCAGCTGGAAGGTCCGCTCGGCGGCGCGGAAGTCGGGCATGTTGAGGGCGATGTCGGCGAGCAGCACGCCGACCAGGGTGACGCCGGCGACGTCGTGACCCTTGGTGACCATCTGGGTGCCGATCAGGATGTCGAGCTCGCCGCGCTGCCAGGCGTCGAGGATGCGCCGGTGCGAGCCGCGGCGCGCCGTGGTGTCGCGATCGAGACGGCCGATCCGCGCCTGGGGAAAGAGCTCGGCGACGTCGGCCTCGATGCGCTCGGTGCCGTCGGCGAACGACTGCAGCGGACCCTTGCCGCAGCTCGCGCAGGCGTCGGTGGATTGCCGGACGTAGCCGCAGTGGTGACAGAGCAGGACGCCGCGCCCGCGATGGTACGTCAGGCTGACGCTGCAGGACGGGCAGCCGGCGGGCTCGCCGCAGGCGAGGCACTGCAGCGAGCGCGCGAAGCCGCGACGATTCAAGAAGAGCAGCACCTGCTCGCGGCGCGCGAGCGTCGCTTCGATCGCGGCCCGGAGCGGCGGCGAGAAGAGCCCGACCATGCGATTCGCCGGCTCGCGCACGTCGACGAGCTCGACCGGCGGCAGCGGCCGGTCCTCGACGCGGCGGCGCAGCCGCAGCAGCTGGAACTTGCCGTCGAGCGCTTGGCGGTAGGCCTCGACCGCGGGCGTCGCCGAGCCGAGGATCGCCGTTGCGCCGGTGAGCTTGGCGCGCACCAAGGCGAGGTCGCGACCGCTGTAGCGCAGGCCTTCGTCCTGCTTGAAGGCGGGATCGTGCTCCTCGTCGACGACGACGAGACCGAGGTCCGCGAGCGGCGCGAACACCGCCGAGCGCGCCCCGACGACCAGGCGCGCCTCGCCGCGCGCGCAGCGGCGCCACTCGTCCCAGCGCTCGCCGGGTGTGAGACCGCTGTGCAGCAGCGCGACGCCCGAGCCGAAGCGCTCTTGGACGCGCATCACCAGCTGGTGCGTGAGCGCGATCTCGGGAACGAGGAAGAGGGCGCTGCGACCGGCGGCGAGCGTCCGCTCGGCCGCTTGCAGGTACACCTCGGTCTTGCCGCTGCCGGTGACGCCGTGAAGGAGAAAGACGGCGAAGCCGGTGCTCGCCGCGATGCTTTCGACCGCGGCACTCTGCTCGGCCGTCAAGGTCGGCGCTGCCGACGCGGCCGTCGCGCCGACGGTGTCGCGGTAGCGCTCGGCGTGACGTCGCTGCAGCACACCACGGCGGACGAGCGCGTCGGCGGCGGCGCGCTCGCGGATGCCGAGCGCGCCGGTTTCCGCCTGTCGTGACGGGTCCGCGGCGATCTTGGCGTAGAGCGCGTGCTGGCGCGGGGCGCGACGGGCGAGGAGCGCCTCTTCGTCCGTGCCGAGCGCCCGCGCGACGGTGAAGACCGTCACCAGCTTCGTCTTGCCGGCGGGCCGGCGGAGCTCGTCGTCGACGACGATCACGCCGCGTGAGACCAGCCGGTCGAGGGCGCGATCGATGCGGGCGCGACCGAGCGTGCGCGCGAGCTGCCGCGTCGAGATCGCGCCCTCGGTGCGCAGGCGGGCGACGATCGACGCTTCGAGCGTGCCGAGGTCGGCGGTCGCGGCGGCACCGCCGGCGAGCCGGACGACGCGCGCGCTCGTCGCCCGCAAGCCGCCGGGCAGCGCCGCCGCGAGGACGTCGGCGAGCGACGTCATGTAGTAGTCGGCCGCCCAGCGGCAGAGCGTGAAGAGCTCCGCCGTCAGGATCGGCTCGGCGTCGAGCACCTGGTCGATGCGCCGGAGCGCCGCCGCGTCGACGTCGGTCGTCGCCGCGAGCGCGACGACGATGCCGGTCTCGCGCCGGCGTCCGAGCGGCACCACGACGCGCATGCCGGGGCGCAGACGCGCGCGGTGTTCCTGCGGCACCTCGTAGGTGAGGAGGTCCTTCCCCGGGACGGCGGGAACGAGCGCGACGGCGGCGTATCGCGCGGTATCGGCCCGCGCCTCGTCCGCGTGCCGCGCAGCGCGCGCGTCGTTCTCGTGGTGCTCGGCGCGCGAGGCGATCGACACGCGCGCCTTATCGCCGCCGCTGTTCGAGGTGTCAAAGCGAGTGCGCATCGATTCGTGCTCCACACGCCCTATCAGGTCAGTGCCGAACCGATGACGGTGGCACGGGGATGATCAGCATGTGCCACCTCAGGCGCCCGAGCAACGTGCGCTGCAGACACAAAGAGCCGCGTGCGTTCGATCACACGCGATGTCTCGCCGGTGGAATAGCGATTGCTGACTCGGAGAGTGGGGATCGCAAACATGTCGCATTCGAGACGCATACAACGAGGATCGTCCGGCTTCTCGCTCGTCGAGATTCTGAGCGCGATCGCGCTCATGGGCATCATCACCGGGTTCGCCGCGAACAGGTTCAGCGCGTGGCAGCCGAACTTCCGGGTGCGCGGCGCCGCATTGGCCGTCGCGGGCGACATGA
>JBGPIT010000010.1:0-34309 GCA_041485125.1 Binatia bacterium
CCTCGCGGATCTTCTCCTGGACCCGCGTCGTGCGGACTTTGACGATTGCGAACTCCGCCGCGACGAAGAACGCATTCAAGAGGACGAGGAGGAATGCGACGAGGAGATAAGCGCCCGAGCTCATTGCGCGCGTCCGTGCAAGCGGACGCTCAGTCGCGACGGAGGCTCGTCGGGCGGTGCGGAGCGCGAGCGCATCAGGATGAGACTCCGGACTCTAGCGCGCGTCTCACGGCGGGCGCAAGGTTGCTCGGCCGCACCCATCTGCCCGTGCCAGCGGGGTTTTCGCCAACGTGCCGGCTGCATTTCGCGTACTGACAGTCCAGTTCCGAGCGGTATAGGCTCATCGGCAGCGAATTCCAGGAGGTTGCGTATGAGACGTGGAATGTTGGCCTTGCTCGCGGGCGTCATGCTTGCCATGTCCGCCCAGCTCGTTCACGCGATTGCAGTCCCCGTCGGTCCGGCTCTTCCGCTCGGGCCGAACGGTCTCGCGATGAAGATGGAGCAGAACCCCGAGATCGCGCAGTACATCGCGCGCCGCGGCTACCCGGACTGGGCGGAGCTGGTGGAGGTCGACTCCGAGCTTCCGTTCGGGACACACGAGGTCCACCTGTTCTACCTGCGTCTGGATCGCGAGATCGCCTTCACCGATGCTACCATCCTCGGCCGACGCGACATCGGCGTCCGCTTGTACGAGCGCTCGCTCGATGCCGGCAGGCGCGAGATGATCGAGGCGTACTTTCTGGCGCACGATCCCGCGCGCCGCGCCGAGCTCGCGGCGATGCGTGCGAATGCGGCGGCCGATCGCGCGGAGCACGCCGCTGCGAGCCTCGACGACGTGGCCGACGAGGCGGAACGCTATGCGCGCCGGATGGAGCACGCGTTCCACAGGCGTCTCAGGAAGTAACCAGTCGAGTGGCGATCCGCGGGCTCGCAGGCGCCAGCGCGTGCGTCATGCGAGCTCGCCGGATACGCTCGCTTCGGTCCGCTCCGCGTCCTGACTTGCGCCGACGACGCCGAGTCGTAGCCGCGCACGGAATTCACCTCGCTCGGCACCGCTGCACGATCCTCCTCCCATCCGCGCTCCGCGCATCGACACCGGCGCTCGCTGTCGCAACTTGCACGGCGTGAGCCCGTCCGGCGCTTTGAGACTTCGCGCGCTGACGACGCATAACTCCGCGGTTCCTCTCGAAACATTCGCCCGAGAACGCCTCTCCGAAACGACCGCACGGCGGCCGATGCAGGGCTCGCCGCCAGCGGACGCTCGGGTCGCCGGCGTGGCACAGAAGTTGGTGAATGCCCGGCAGCGATCCACGACGAGAGGAGATCCGATGCTCGACTACAACCTCGCTCCTGCTGTTCAGGGCAAACTCATTAGCGACATGCAATTGGACCTAGTTAATTCGAGCGAGACCATGTTCTTCATGATGGAGCTGTCGGATGCGATGCGACGTGGCGTCCGCCACTACAAGCTCGACGGTACACCGCTCGAGCGCCTCGAGACCCTGGTAGAAGCTCTGATCTTCGAAGGTGAGATCTTTTTCGACGAGGCGCAGGGCGCCGCGATCGTCGGTCACTGAGAAGCGGTAGAGGGAAGCGAAGTGAAGGTGAGACGGCCGTGACAGCCGCGCGACACCGACATGTCACGCGGCTCGGCCGGATTCGCGATTCGTCAGATCGAAGGGGAGGTGGGGCGGCCGCGCCTGACCACGACAACCTCCCGCCCGTTCAACACTAGACGTCGGGCTGCGGGACGCGCCGACTCCACGACGTGAGTCGGCACACGCCCGGCGCGCCGTCGCCGCCAGCTCAGGATCTCTCGCTCGAGGTCTCGGTCCATGGCTAAGCGCTCTTCTTCAGATACTCCCGGGGTCCCGTGATGCTGTGGCGCCGGCCGTTCACGCGGCGGAACGGGAAGCGGTAGACGGCCGACTGGCCGATTCCGGCGCGCCGGCGCTCCGCTGCCTTCCAGCGGACCATCCCAGCGCGGACGTACTCGCACTCGAGGTTCAACGCGGCACAGATGTTCTCGAACGAGAACGGCCAGTCTTGATCCCGGGCGTCCGTCCAATCCTCGACGTCTTGCACGAGTCGGGTGCTCCGCGGCGCCGTCGACCCGACGTGGCGCTGGAACGTCGCGATCGCTTCCTCGAGAACCGCCAGCATCAAGCGCTTCTCGGGTTGGAATGCGATGTCCGTCCCCATGCGGTCGAAGTACTGCGCCGGCACGAGAGTGTCGGGCTCGAGCGGGGTCGAGGTTCGTTCTTCGATCAGTGCTGCATTGCTCCGCATTTCCATGGTCTTCGCGCCTCCCTACCGTCGCGCGTGCGATCGGTGTCGCCGCTCGCCACCGTGCAGGGCGTATGCCAAACGACGCGGCGAGCGACGGCCGCGGTAAGTCATCGACCCGCCACGACTCCGGACGGCACGCGTTGAGCTCGCTGTTCGGCGTCGGAGCCCCGACGCCGCGAAACGACACGTGGGCGCTGGGTTGAAATACGACAGCCGCGTATGCGGCCCGGCGCGGTTTCTGGGTAGGTAGGTCGACGGCTTGGTCTGGCCACGATGGCGCCAAGTTCGCGTTGCGACAGAGGGGCGATCTGCTAGCGTGCGCGCATGTCCGAGTTCCAGTCAGCCGCGGCGGGAGCGGAGCAACCAATCACCAGTCGCGACGATCTCATCCGCTACATCTCCTCCGGCGCGAAGCCGCGGGCGGATTGGCGCGTCGGGACCGAGTACGAGAAGGTCGGTGTCCTGCGGGAGAGCGGTCGCGCCGCGCCCTTCACCGGCGAGCGCGGCATCGAGGCGGTCTTGCGGCGCCTTGCCGACCGCTACGGTTGGGAGCCCAAGGTCGAGAGCGGCCACGTCATCGCATTGCTCGGGCAGCAGGCGACGATCACGGTCGAGCCCGGCGGACAGCTCGAGCTCTCCGGTGAGCAATGCGAGAGCATCCACTGCGCGCACCGCGAGCTCTTCAACCACGTTCGCGAAGTCGTCACGGTCGGTGAAGAGCTCGGGATCGTGTTCCTCGGCCTCGGCATCCAGCCGCTGAGCCCGGTCTCCGAGATCGAATGGGTGCCGAAGCAGCGCTACGGGATCATGGGTCCGTACATGACGCGCGTCGGGACCCTCGGCCAGCGCATGATGAAGCAGACGGCGACCGTCCAAGCGAACTACGATTTCGGCGACGAGCGCGACGCCATACGGAAGTTCCGCACCTCGATGGGGCTGGTCCCGTTGCTCTCCGCGATGTTCGCGAACTCGTCGATCTCCGAAGGTCGTCTGAACGGCTTCATGACGTTGCGCGGGCACATCTGGACCGACACCGACGCCGCGCGGTCGGGCATGTTGGCGTTCGCCTTCTCGCCGCAAGTTGGGATCGAGGACTACGTCGACTACGCGCTCGGCGTGCCGATGTACTTCATCATCCGCGACGGCCGCTACGTTCCTGAAGTGACCGGCGTGCCGTTCCGAGACTTCTTGCGCACCGGGTACCGTGGTACGCCCGCGATGATCGACGATTGGGCGCTGCATCTCACGACGCTCTTTCCGGAGGTGCGGCTGAAGCGCTACCTCGAGGTACGCAGCGCAGACAGCCAACCGCCCGAGATGATGCTCGCGCTGCCGGCGCTCATGAAGGGGATCCTCTACGAGGACGACTCGCTCGACGCCGCGTGGGACCTGGTGCGCACGTGGTCTTGGGAAGAACGCGTCGCGCTCTATCACGGCGCCCATCGTCATGGCCTGCGCGCGAAGATCCGGGGCATCGCACTGGCGGAGCTCGCACAGGAGGTGCTCGCGATCGCCGCCAGCGGTCTCAAGCGCCAGGCGCAGACCAACGAGCGTGGCGAGGACGAGAACATCTACCTCGAGCGCCTCACCGAGCTCGTCCGCTACGGCAAGTCGAACGGACGCCTCCTCGCCGAGCGTTGGGCGGGTGTGTGGCACGGCGATATTCACGAACTGATCAAGCACACCACGTATCGCCTGCCCGGCGAAGCTGCCTGACAGGCGAGATTCACCTCCCACCATCGACCGCCCCTGCTCCGCGATGTCGTGAATCGCGCGCTATTGATTTCGCCTTTTCTTCGTGTAAGACGGAGATGGGAGGGTGACCGGATGCATGCCTCACAACCGCTCGAGCTCGGTCCTCACTTCGAGCTGGTCGACTGGCGCGTGGCACCAGGGCGGACACTGCCATTCGCCGGCGACTTCGGTGTCTCGGCGCCACCGCCTGGCAAATCGGCGCCCGAGCGCAACGGAGATCATCGCGCGCTACGGCGCGTGTTCGAAGTGCACGGCAGCGACATGATCGACGAAGGCATCCGCTCCGGCGACCGGCTGTTGATCGAGGCACGTGATCGGATCCCCGATGGGGCCACCGCGCTCGTCGACCTCGACGGCCGCTTCATGGTCAAGCGGCTCTATGGCGAGGACGACGGCAACGTCCGCCTCGAGCCCGCGAACCGCGTTCTGCTGCCGCTCGTGCTCCGGAGCGATCGCGTGCGCGTACACGGTGTCGTGATCGGTCTCGTCCGTCGACGTGGGTTCGGCGGCGCGACGTCGCGGGCGCCCCAGAATGCTACGGCGCGGCGAGCCGGGGCTGGGCGGCCGCGCGAGGCGGCCGACCTCACGTATCGCATGCTGGAGCAGAACCTCGGCGAATGGACGCGGATCACGACGGCGCACGCCGCGCCGGGTGCGCGCAAGGCTGGATCGCTGCGCATCCACGAGCTCGGACGTAGCCTGCGCGCTCTCGTTGCCACCTACTCCACGGTTTCCAATCCCCGTCTGCGTCGCGCGCTCTTGGAAGAGGCCGCGAAGATCAGCCGCGAGATGCGCTACGTCGCTGCCAGGTCGGGCTGGCCCACAGCCCGGATCCGGCCGCTCGTTGTCGCCCAGGGCGATAGGGCGCGCCGCCGCGGTGATTAGCTGCGCTTATATGCATCTGTAAGTTTTTTCATTTCGTGGCCAGGTGGAGCGTTGGTAGTAATTGCCGCATCGCGGCATGCGAAAGGGAGGACGATGCAAGCACGGGCCAAGAAGTCGGAGGGTGGAAGCAGCGCTGGGTTGTTCGAGCCGGATATTCTTCTTCCAAATCAGTATTTTGCGGCATTCCGCCGGGGGCGCGCCGTCGAGGGCGAGCGGCGGCTGATGCTCGCCGTGTTGGAAGACGCTGTCGATAGCTATCGAAAGTACGCGCTGGCGCGCGACCCACGGGAGCAGGCGTGCTTCCTCGAGGCCAAGGAGTGGTTCGTCTCGCAGGACCGCTCATGGCTCTTTGCGTTCGAGAACATCTGTGACGTCCTGGAGATGAACGCGGAGTATCTCCGCGGCGGACTCGAGAAGTGGCGCCGCGCTCTTGCCCTGGCGGCGAGCCGGCGGAGCGAGTTGCAGTACGAGCAGATGTTCCAGAACGCGACGGCGTGACGCACGGCTCGAGACGGCGCCGGTAAGAGCGCTCGCCGTCTCGAGCCCGCAGCCACGATCGTCACTCGCACTCGCGTCGATGCGCGAGCTGACGGGATCCGTCCGATCGGCGCCCGCCTTCAGCGCACGGCGGCTTGCATCAAACGCTCGCGTGAGATGACGACCGGGAGGCCGGTCTGCTCGCGGAGCGCCTTCCGTACTCGCTCGCGGTCGACGTCATCTTGCCAGCCGCGTTTGGACAGCAAGGTCTCCGCCTCCTGCTCGAGGTCTGAACGCAGGCCGTACATATCAGGATGTACCTCGATGAATTTGACCCCGTCGCGCATGCCGATTTTCACCGGCTGATAGACGAACTCGCCCGACGCGCCGACGTGGACCTCGCGGAACAAGACCGCGATGTCCTCGTTGTAGAAGCGAATGCAGCCGTGGCTGACCTGCATGCCCACACCCCACGGCACGTTCGTCCCGTGCAGCATGTAGAGCGGCAGCGTGAGCTCGAGACGGTAGGGGCCGAGGGGATTGTCCGGATCGCCGCCGGGAATCGACGTCCGCGGGTCGCCGCGTTCGCGGATGTGCTCGGCGCGAATCGACTCGGGGATCACCCAGGTCGGGTTCTCGGTCTTGCCGCGGACCTTGAACGAGCCGGTGGGCGTACGCCAATCGTCGCGCCCAAGGCCGACCGGATAGGTCGTGAAGGTGCCGCCCCGCAAATAATACAAGCGCATCTCGGGAATGTTGACCACGAGTCCCTGCTGGGGACCGTCGGGCAGGATGAACTCGGTGGGGATGATGATGACCTCACCGGGCGGCGGCAACCATGGATCGACGCCCGGGTTGGCCGCGATGATCTCGTTGTAGCCGAGATCGAAGTGCCGAGCGATGTCGAGCAACGTGTCGCCGGGCTCGATCGTGTAGGTGTTGAGCGCGCCGGTGACCGTCTGCTCCCGGTCGCCGCGGCCGCTGAATTGATAGGTGACCGGTACGCGGTGCGCGAAATCTTCTTCGGTCCAGCGCGCGCCGCGTGCGTGAGTGGCGACGCCGAGAAGCGCCGCGACCGTCGCCATTGCGGCGACCCTCTGCGTCCTACGTCCCATCGCCTCTCATCCTCCTCTTTGGCACCGCGCTTCTGCGAGTGTAATGAGTCGGCAGCCTGCGAACAATCCACATCATCCAGCGCTGGCGACGAAACGACGGCTCCGAGTTGTTTCTTGTCCGTGCAGAATGGCGGTGAAATAATCCGCAAGTGCGGTTGTGGGGTGGATACTCTGCGAGGAGGCACGTGATGCGATTGCGGGGTTGCGTTGTGGGGATGGTGCTCGCGGCGGCCGTGTTGCCGTGGCGCGTGGAGGCAGCCGACGGCGGACCCTACGTGACCGCCACGGCGGCGATCGTCATGGACCGAACGGGCGAGGTGTTGTGGTCGCGCTCGCCCGACCTCGAGCTGCCGCCGGCGAGCACGACGAAAGTGATGACGGCGATCCTCGCGCTCGAGAGCGACGCGCTCGAGCGACACTTTCCGGTGAGCAGCGAAGCCTGTCGCGTCGTGCCGCGCAAGGTCAACCTGCGGCCGGGTCAAAGCCTGCGGCTCGAGGACCTCGTCTACGCGATCCTGCTCAACTCCGCGAACGATGCGAGCGTCGTGATCGCCGAAAGCCTCGCGGGCTCGGTCGCCGCCTTCGGCGACCGCATGACCGCGCGTGCCCGCCAGCTCGGCGCGTTGCATACCCGCTTCATGAATCCGCACGGTCTGACCGAGGAAGGGCACTACACGACCGCGCGCGATCTGGTCACGATCTTCGATCACGCCCTCGACGTACCGCGCTTTCGCGACATCATCTCGACCAAGGCGATCACGGTGCCGGTCGAGAACAGCCGGCGCGCCATCTCGCTCCACAGCCACAATCGTTTGCTCACGTCGTATCGCATCCCCGTGGTCGGTAAGACCGGCTATACGATCCCGGCCAAGAAATGCTTCGTCGGCGCTGGGATGCACGGGGGTCGCGAGATTCTCGTCGCCGTCCTCGGCTCGACCGATCTCTGGGGCGACGTGAAGCGCCTGCTCGAGTTCGGTTTCGGAGACAGCATGCCGGCTGCGGCGCCGGTGTTGCAGCGCGCGAAGATGCGTCCGGCCGGCAGAAGGGCGGCGCGCCGGCAAGTCGCAGCTCGGGCTGCGCGCGATCCGATCGTCGCGTCGACCCAGACCAAGAGCGCGCCGCAGTACGCGGTCCGGGTCGGCAGCTTCGACCGGATCGACGGTGCGAAGCGGCTGCAGCGCGCGCTCGGCCGGCGCGGCTTCGACGTCGCGATCCGACAGGTCGCGAAGGGACAAGGAAAAAAGCGGCGCACGCAGTACGTCGTCCACGTCGGGCCGTATGCGGACCGTGGACAAGCCGAGTCGGCAGTCCGGACCATGGACGCGCAGGTGAAGCTGCCGGCCCAAATCATCCAACAGTAGTGGAGTGAACTATGACCGGAACGATCAAGAAAATCATGCGCGACAAGGGCTTCGGGTTCATCGTGCCTGACGACGGGAGTGACGACGTCTTCTTCCATCGCTCGCGCTTGGAGAAGGTGCAGTTCGAGGATCTGCGCGAGGGCGAGGAGGTCGAGTTCCAGGTGCGCCCGGGCGAGAAGGGACCGCAAGCCTTCGCGGTGAAGCTGCGCTGATCGCTACCGCAGCAGCAGCGCGGTCACTTCACTGAAGGTTTCGACGCGGACGCGTGCGCCGCTCGCCGCGCCGACGCCGACGTACGCCACCGCCGCCGCGCGGGCGGCGAGGCAGTCGGTCGCGCTGTCGCCGACGTAGACGGCGCTTCCCGCCGTGACGCCGGCGCGTTCGAGACAGCTCAGCAGCATGTCGGGCGCGGGCTTCGGCATCGCCACGTCGAGCACGCCGACACGGATCGGAAAGAAGTCGCCGAGGTCGAACTGTGCGACGACACCCTCCACCGTACGTCCGCGGTTGGTCGCGAGCGCCAGACGGCAGTGCGCCGCGAGCCGCTGCAACGTCTCACGCAGCGCCGGCACCGGCTCCATCAAGCGATAGAAAGGTCCGTAGTCGACGAGCTGCGCCGCCGCGCGCACGCGCTCGACCAGCGCCGGCTCCGCGCCGAACAGCTCGGTGAAGAGCTGCGTGCTCGCGAGCGTGTGGCAGAGCCGCCGCCCCGCTTCGTCGAGGGGCGCCAGTCTCGCGCTCGCGAGGACCGCGTCGTAGAACGCGACGTTGGCCTGGTACGAGTCGAAGAGGACGCCGTCGCAGTCGCAGATGACGAGCTGAAGATCTGCGCCGCGTGGGAGCGCGACCTCTTCGCCGACCGACTCGGGGCCGGTCGTCACGGCGCTTGCCGCACGAGCGCGACGATCGCCTTCCAGCGCGCGAAGCCCGCCGCGCGCTCGTCCTCGCTCGTGCGCGGCTCGAAGACACGATCGCGGCGCCACAGTCGCTCGAGCTCCGCCGGGTCGCTCCACACGCCGGTCGCCAGACCGGCGAGATAGGCGGCGCCGAGACTCGCGGCGTCGAGGGTCTGCGGCCGCTCGACGACGACACCGGTCACGTCGGCTTGGCACTGCATGAGGAAATCGTTCCGCGCCGCACCGCCGTCGACGCGGAGGACCGAGCGGTCGCTCTCCGGCGCGTCGATCCAGAGTGCCTCGAGCACCTCCCGGCAACGCCACGCGATGCCCTCGAGGACGGCACGCGCGATCTCGGCGCGCCCGGTGCCGCGCGAGATCCCGCCGAGCGCCGCGCGCACGCTCGAGTCGAGGTAGGGCGTTCCGAGGCCTTGAAACGCGGGCACGCACCACACCCCGCCGGCATCCGCGATCGAGGTCGCGAGCCGCTCCGACTCCGCGGCGTCGGCGATGATCCCGAGGCCGTCCCGCAACCACTGGACCGCCGCACCCGCGGTCACCGCGGTGCCTTCGAGACAGTACGTGACCTCGCCATCGAGGCACCACAGGACGAGAGGAAACGCGCCGTGCGGCGAGAGGCGGATCGACGGCCCGACGTTCAAGTCCATCATCGCCGACGTGCCGTATGTGATCTTGGTCATCCCGGGCTGCAGTCGCAGCTGTCCGAACATCGCCGACTGCTGATCGCCGGCGCGGGCCGCGAGCGGAATGCGCGCGCCGAGAACGTCTGCTGCCGTGTGGCCGGCGACGGCGCTCGTCCCGACCAGAGACGGAAAGCTCTCGACCGGCAAGCCGAGCATCTCGATCAGCGTCTCGTCCCAACGGTTCGCGAAGAAATCGTAGAGGCCCGTGCACGAGGCGTTCGAGGCGTCGGTGACGTAGGTCTCGCCGTGCGAGAGGCGCCAGGCGATCCAGGTGTCGATCGTTCCGAAGCGCAAGCGCCCGGCGCTCGCGCGCTCGCGCGCGCCGGGGACCGTCTCGACGACCCACGCGTACTTGGTCGCCGACTGGAGCGGATTCAGGGTGTAGCCTCGGCGGTTCAGCTCCGCGCAGCGCTCGACGGTCCGGAGGTCCTGCCACGCGATCGCCGGGTAGAGCGGCTCGCTGGTATCGGCGTCCCACACCACCGCCGACGCGCGCTGATTGGTGATGCCGATCCCCGCGATCGCCCGCGGATCGAGATCGGCGGTCGCGAGCGCGGATCGAGTGACGGTGAGGGTTTGCTCCCAGAGCGCGCGCGCGTCGTGCTCGACCCAGCCCGGACGCGGACACGACAGGCCGATCTCGAGGTAGGCCTGCGCGCGCTCTCGGCCACGGTCGTCGAAGACGTAGGCGCGGACACCGGTTCCGCCCTCGTCGATGGCGAGCACGTGCGAGCTCATGAGGTCGGGTGGTCGGCGGACGCGACGCGCGGCGACGCGCGCACGGTCAACGCGGTGTCCTTGCGCCGCGCTCTGGCACGAGCGTCCCGGGATTCATGATGCCGGCCGGATCGAGGGCGTCCTTGACCGTCAGGAGGAGCGGATAGGCGCTGCCGAGCTCGCGCGGCAGCCACTCACGTCGCACGCGTCCGATGCCGTGATGGTGGGCGATCGTGCCGTCGGTGGCGAGGGTCGCCGCCATCGCGGCATCCCAGATCCGGAAGTAGAGCGCCTCGAGGTCCTCCGCGCTCTCGGGCTTCGCTGCGAACGTGAAGTAGATGTTGGTGCCGGTGGCGTAGCTGTGCGAGCTGTGGCCGGAGGCGACGATCAAGCCGGGTACCGCGCGCATCGCGGCGAGGACGCCGTCGTAGAGGTCGCCGATCCGGCGCCACGACGTCGCAACCTCGATCGTGTCGACGAGCATGCCTTGCTTGAGGAACGTCTCGAAGCCGGGGACGGTGTTGCGATGATGGAGCCAGCTCTCGACCGGCTCGGGGCCGACGAGGCGGCCGCCGCCCGCTCGGCTCAGCTCCTCGATCGCGGCGAGCTCTGCTGCGGCGAGCCCGCGCGGACCCTCGCTGATCACGAGGAGGAGGCATTCGCCGCCGCTGGTCGCGCCGGCGAATGCTCGCCCCGCCTCGATCTCGTCGTAGAGGCGAACGACCGCCGGACGCCAGCCCGCCCGCAACACCAGACGGATCGCCTCGAGACCGGCACGCATCGAGGGGAACGCGATCGACTGGTGACGGGTCTCTTCGGCGAGCGGGTGCACTTCGAACGTCAGCTCGGTCAGCACGCCCGTCGTGCCCTCGGCACCGAGAAACAGGTGGCGGAGATCGGGACCCGTCGCGCTCCGCGGCACCGGCCGGGTGCGGACGATCTCGCCCGACGGCAACACCGCCTCGAACGCGACCAGACGCTGCTCGATGTTGCCGTACTTGGTCGAGAACTGGCCGGCCGCACGCGTCGCCACCCAGCCGCCGACGCTCGAGAGCGCGATCGATTGCGGGAAGTGCCCCATCGAGTAGCCGGCGCGGTTGAGCTCCGCCTCGAACTCGCTGCCCCGCATTCCGGGCTCGACCGTCGCCGTGAGCGCGACCTCGTCGATGCCGCGGAACGCGCTCATCGCGCCGAGGTCGAGGACGATTGCGTCGGGCGGCGGCAGGACCGCGCCGCACACGCCGGACCCCAAGCCGAAGGGAACGACCGCGACGCCTTCCCGCGACGCGTAGGCGAGAATTTTCGAGACGTCGGCCGTGGTGCGCGGCCGCACCGCGCATGCCGGGCTCGGTTGCGGGCCGTGTCCCAACGATCGCCACACCGACACCACCCAGGTGTCACGCGCGACGCGCGCGACGGCCCCCGGATCCTCGACGACCCGGTCGCTGCCGACGAGACCGCGAAGATCGTCGCGAATCTGCGTCGCGCTTCTCAAGCCGCCCGCTCCTGCGCGTCACGCCACGCCAGTCGCGCGTGCGCGTCGCGTGCGAAGCTCGCGAGCTCCGCCTCGCGGCGGCGCGTATCCCAACCGAGCTCCTCGGCGATGACCTCGACCACCAGGGGCGCGATCGTCGTCGCGCTCGCGGTCGCGAAATAGGAGATTCGCGAGCGACGCTCGAGCACGTCCGTGAGCGTCCGTGCCATCTCGTGGCGGACGGCGTAGCGCACGTCCGCGGGCGAGAGCGGGACATCGGCGGTGAACGGTGCCAGCGCGGTCGCGCTCCCCGCCGTCTCGAGCACCTCGCGGGCGTCGCTGCCATACGTGTCGACGAGCCGCTCGATCGTCGGCACCGGAATGCCCGCGTGCTCGCGCCCGAGCGCCGCCGCGAACGCCGCGAGATCGTTTGCGGGCCCGAGATCGCCGCCCGCGATCGGAAGCTCGGCGGTATCGACCTCGGCCTGGACGGTCCCGAGAAGAGGGCGCGCGGCGACGAGGACGCGCTCGGCCATGCGGCGATAGGTGGTGAGCTTGCCGCCGGCGATCGTGATGAGGCCGTTGCCGCTCACGGTGATCTCGTCCTTGCGCGAGATCTCCGACGGGCTCTTGCCCTCTTCGCGGATGAGCGGCCGCAGGCCGGCCCAGGCGCCGATCGCCGAGTGCGGCGTCAGACTCGTCGCCGGGAACGAGCGCGCCACCGACTCCAAGAGATACGCGGCGTCGGCCGGCGTGACGGTCGGCTCCTCGAGCGGGCCTTCGTAGAGCGTGTCGGTCGTGCCGACGTAGACGTACGCGCCGCGCGGCACCGCGAACAGCGGACGCCCGTCGCGCGCGCGCATCACCACGCAATGCCGCGCCGGCAGATCGGCGGCGCGGAACACCAGGTGGATGCCTTTCGTCAGCTGGAGCGACGTCGGACGCGACGGCAGGTCGAGCGCGAAGATGCGATCCACCCAAGGACCCGCGGCGTTCACGATGACCGTCGGACGGATCGTGAGCGTGGCGCCGCTCTCCTCGTCGCGGATCTCGACCGTACGCCGCTTCGCCGGCGCGCCGAAGCTCGTGACGCGCGCGTAATTCGCGAGCATCGCGCCGGCGTGATGCGCGGCCTTGAGCGTGTCGAGGACGAGCCGTGCGTCGTCGGTGACGTACTCCGGGTAGACCGCGGCGCCTTGCAAGCGGTCGGCGAGGATCCCCGGCTCCGCCGCGATCACCTCGGCGCGCGACAGGATCTTGTGGCGCTCCGGTCCGGCCACGGCGGCGAGCTTGTCGAAGAGCGTGAGCCCGACCCGGAGCTTGTAGACGCCCGCCGTCGTGCGGCCGTACACCGGCACCAGCATCGGCATCACCCGCGTCCGATGCGGCGCGATCCGGCGTAGTGCGCGGCGCTCGGTCGCTGCCTCGCGCACCAGCGCGATCTCGCCCTGCTCGCGGTAGCGCAAGCCGCCGTGGATCAGCTTCGACGAGCGGCTGCTCGTGCCCGACGCGAAGTCGCGCGCCTCGACGAGCGCGACCACGAGCCCGCGCAGCGCCGCCTCGCGCGCGACGCCGGCACCGGTGATGCCGCCGCCGATCACCAGCATGTCGACTGCCGCGTCCGCCATGCGCGCCAGGTCGCGGGCGCGGGTGTCGCGGTCGAAGCCCGCCACGGCCTAGTAGCCCCACTCGTCGAGATCGTCGTCCTCGATCCCGAAGACGTGGGCGATCTCGTGCAGCAGCGTGGTGCGAATCTCGTCGCGGATCTCGGCACGCGAGCCGCATGCCTCGACGATCGGCTTGTAGAAGATCGAGATGCGGTCCGGGAGCGCCGCATAGTCGACGCCGCGCTCGGCGAGCGGGACGCCTTCGTAGAGTCCCATCAACGTGTCGGTGCGGGGATCGAGTCCGTTCTCGCGCAGTTGCTGCTTGGACGGCGCGTCGACCACCACGACCTCGACGTTCGCGACCCGCGCCGCGAACTCGTCTGGCAGGCTGTCCAGCACCTCGGTCACGAGACGGGTGAATTCCCTTCGAGTCATGGCGCTCGGGGCCGGCCCGGCGACGTGGCGTGCGCGGCGGCCGTCGGCGTGCTGCGCGAGTGCGAAACGCTTGCCACACGCGGTTCCGGATGACAAGACGCGCCGCCGTTCCGGCGCCCAACCTTGACAAGCCGCGAGGCCTCGGGCACACGAAACACTTTCACCTACCCCAATCGTCACAGCTCTCCCAAGGAGGTTCTCGATGTTGCTCGACGGCAAAGTTGTCGTGATCACCGGCGCGGGCCGCGGCATCGGCCGCGAGGAAGCCCTGCTCATGGCCAAGCTCGGCGCCAAGGTCGTCGTGAACGATCTCGGGGCGCACTTCGACGGGACCGGTGCGACCACCGGACCGGCGCAAGAGGTCGTCGACGAGATCAAGAAGAACGGCGGGGAGGCGGTGGTGAACGGCGACAGCGTCAGCGACTTCAAGGGCGCGAAGCGCATCATCGACTGCGCGATCGACACCTTCGGGAAGCTGAACGTGGTGGTGAACAACGCGGGCATCCTGCGCGACCGGATGATCTTCAACATGTCCGAGGAGGACTGGGACTCGGTCGTCGCGGTGCACTTGAAGGGCACGTTCAATTGCTCGCGCCACGCCTGCTACTACTGGCGCGAGCAGCACAAGGCCGGCAACATCCTGAACGGCCGCATCATCAACACCGCGTCGGACTCGGGCCTCCTCGGCAATCCCAGCCAGAGCAACTACGGCGCGGCGAAGGCGGCGATCGCGTCCTTCTCCGTCATCATCGACCGCGAGATGGCGAAGTACGGCGTCACCGCCAACGCGATCGCGCCGGTCGCGCGCACGCGGCTCACGGTCGAGGCCACGCCGGCGACGGCGGCCCTGATGGGCCAACAGACGAAGGAAGGCGAGTTCGACATCTTCAGCCCGCGCAACATCGCCCCGCTCGTCGCGTGGCTCGCGAGCGACGACGCCGGCGACGTCCACGGTGAGATCTTCCGCGTCGGCGGCGGGACGGTGTGGATGATGCAAGGCTGGCACTCGGTCGGGAAGGTGCAGCAGCATTCGCTGTGGGACCCGCAGGAGCTCGGCAAGAAGATCAAGACCGAGCTGGCCAAAGGCATCACCAAGAAGGAGACGATGCAGGACGTCTTCGCCGGTGGCCTCTGAGGACACCTCCAAGATCCGCCGGCGGGTGCTCTTCGTCTGTCACGCGAACACCGGCCGGAGCATCATCGCCGAAGCGCTGCTGAAGAAGATGTTGCGCGATCGCCGCGCGGAGGACATCCTGGTTCGCTCCGGCGGCATCGCGCCGTATGCCCGCGACTCGAGCCTGGTCTCGCTCGACTCGCGTCTGGTCCTGCGTGACGAGGGCATCGAGATCCCGCCCGACGCCACGTCGTGCGATCTCAAAGCCCATCCGGAGCACATCGCCGATGCCGACGTGATCGTGGTGATGACCGCGGCGCAACGGTGTATGCTCGAAGCACAATTCACGGAGGCGGCGGGCAAGGAGGTCGTCACCTTGCGGGAGCTCGCGGGCGAGGACGGCGACATCGACGATCCCGCGGGGCAAGGCGGGGATTTCTACCAGGCATGCGGAAACGAGATTCGACGTTGTCTCGAACGAGGGATCGCGCGCCTGATCTGAGGGTCCGGTGAGCCTCGAGTCGTTCCACAATCCCTCCGACGCGGAGATCCGCGACATCCTGGCGCGGCCGATGACCATCGCCGTCGTCGGCTGCTCGCCCGATCTGGCGCGCGACAGCAATCACATCGCGCGGATCCTGCAAGCGAAGGGGCATCGCGTGATCCCGGTCAACCCGAGCGTCGGCGCGATCCTCGGCAAGCGTTGCTATCCGTCGCTCTCGGCGATTCCGCAGCGCATCGACATGGTCGACGTGTTCCGCCGCTCCGACGCGGTGCCGGCAATCGTCGACGAGACGATCGCGGTCGAGGCGCGGGTGCTGTGGCTCCAGCTCGGCGTCGTCCACGAGGACGCGGCGGCACGGGCGCGCGCCGCGGGTATCACGGTCATCATGGATCGCTGCCCCGCGGTCGAGTACCGCCGGCTCTTTGCGGACGACTGAGCGGGCGCGCGTGGACGACAAGCGACCGCTCCACACCTGGAAGCGACTCTCCGCCGACATCGTCTACCGGTGCCGGATCTTCGCGCTGCGCCGCGACCGCAGCCGCTTCTCGCGTGACGAGGCGGAGCACGAGTTTCACGTCCTCGAGTCGCCTGATTGGGTGAACATCGTGCCGCTCACACCCGACCAGCGCGTCGTCATGGTGCGCCAGTTCCGTCACGGCATCGCGGACTACACGCTCGAGGTCCCGGGCGGGATACTCGACGCGGACGACGAGTCGCCGGCCATCGCGGCGCGACGCGAGATGGTCGAGGAGAGCGGCTACGATTCCGACCGCATCGAGCGGCTCGGCGTCATTCACCCGAATCCCGCCATCCAAGGCAACCGTTGCCACACCTTCATCGCCTACGACGTGACGCTGCGGCACGTGCCGACCTTCGACTCGACGGAGGAGACCGAGGTCGTCCTCGTCCCGCTGGCGGAGGTCCCCGCCTTGATCCGCGACGGGCGTATCACGCACGCGCTCGTCGTGGTTGCCTTTCACTGGCTCGCGTTGCGCTGAGCGCTACGACACCTTGCGGAAGAGTCCCGCCTGGTCGCCCGGCCCGGCCGCCGCGAGTGGGACGCGCAGGGTGAAGCGCGAGCCGCGACCCGGCTCGCTGTCTACGCTCAGGGTGCCGTCCATCAGCTGCGCCAGACGCGACGAGAGCGAGAGGCCGATGCCGGCGCCGGGCACGCGCCGGCTGCGATCGTGCACTTGCCGGAAGGGCTCGAAGATCGCCTGGTGCGCCGCCGGCGGAATGCCGATCCCGGTGTCGGTCACCGAAAGCGCGACGGCGCCGTCGTCGTCGCATTCGGCGACCAGGGAGATCGAGCCCTGCTCCGTGAACTTGACGGCGTTCACGAGGAGGTTCGAGAGGATCTGCTTCAGACGATCCGGGTCGGCGGCGACCGTTCTGCAGTTGCGCGCGATCGCGTCGCGGAACTCGATGTGGTGGCCCGCGAGCAGCACCTCCATCACGCTGCGGAGCTCCGTGAAGAGCGGCGCCAGCTCGACCTGGCCGACCTCGACCCGCAAGCGTCCCGCTTCGATGCGCGAGAGGTCGATCAGGTCGTTGATCAGGTGCGAGAGATCGCTCGCGTTGCGGGTGATCCGGTGCAGGATGTCGCGCTGTGCCGGCTCGAGCGGTCCGAAGGAGTGGTCGAGCAGGAGATCGATGTAGCCGAGGACGACGTTGATCGGCGTGCGCAGCTCATGCGAGACGCTGGCGAGAAACTCGTCCTTCTTGACGCCCGCCTCACGCATGAGCCGGTTCATCGCGCGCAGGCTCTCGGTCTGCTCGTCGATCAACTTGCGGTGCTGCTCGACGAGGTAGGCGCCGACGCACGACACCGCGGCGGCACCGAACACGCAGACGAGGGCGTAGAGCGTGCCCAAGTCGGTCGCGTGGCCGGAAAGGCCGAACGCCACGACATAGGTCAGAAGGCAGAGCACCGAGACCACCGTCTGCGCGACGACACCCCACGGCAGCAGCAACGCCGCCGCCGTCAGCATGACGATCGACGGGCCGGCGAGCGCGTAAATCTCGCGCGGCGACATCACCGCGTAGCCGCAGAAGAGCGCGTTCAGCAGCACGACCGCCGTTGCGGCGATCGCGATGGTCCGCGCCGGCGTCCGCTCGCGTCGCAACACGATCTGCACCACCGCGACGAGCACGAAATCGGCGACGTAGATCCACGCGACCGGCAGCAAGCCGCCCGGCCGCATGGTCCAGTCGAGGATACCGTTCAGCGCCAGGACGACGACGAGAAGGGCCGAGCCGATCTGTAGGCGCTGCGCGACGAGCCGCTCCCGGGTGATTGCGGACGACGTGCTTCCAGTGGCTGGCGTGTTCTCTGGTTCCTGACTATGCATGCGGGTCCTTGGGGCGACGTTTTCGGCACACGTGTGTCATCGTGTCGCCGGTGTGACACGAGCCGACACGTAATGACGCGGTGATGTGTCAATGATCCGTGGAGGCAGCAAGAACCGTTCCCTGAACCGGCCGGACCGGCAGGTGAAAGGAGGTCAGATGGCGGTGATCCGCCTACCCGAGATCGAGGAGATATTCACGGTCCTCGATCGCTTGGAGATCTCGCGTGAAGCGGTCGTGATCCCGCTCACCAAGCGCGATCCGGGCAGCGTGCGCGTGCTGCCGGACCGCCGGTTCGAGATCGTCGCGCCGGAGACGACTGCGATCGGAGCATGGCTCCCCGAGCTCGAGCGGCAGCTGAAAGATCTGCTCCCCGCCGGCTCGCGCGACTGACGATCGACACCCGCTCGCCGAGCGGGGCCCCGTCACTCCTCGATGAGGACCGGCGTGTGCAGCGGGATCAGGTCGTAGAGCTCGTTGACGTGCTCGTTCAGCAGCGACACGCAACCCCACGTCCAGTCGACGCCGCGGACGTTCGCGCTCTCGCGGTCGGTGCCGTGGATGCCGACCGCGCCGCCGAGTCCCGGCTCGCGACCGTCGACGATCGGGACTCGCCCGTCGCTCAGCGCCATCGCGTAGCGTTGCCGGTCGACGTCGTTCGGATAGCTGAGGAGCATGAACCGCGACCACCGTTCGTGCTCACGCTTCAGAACGATGCGGTACACGCCTTCGGGCGTGCGCAGGTCGCCCTGATAGGTCTTCGGACCTTGCGGCGCGATACCGAGCACCACCGGATAGACTTTCTCCTGTCGGCCCCAGTGGTACACGGTCAGCGTGTGCTCCTGCTTGCGGACGACGAGCGCATACTCGCTGCCGCCGGCCCAGGCGAACGACGGTGTCGGGGCGACCTGCGGCGTTGCCTTCGCGAGGTACAACGTCGGGTCGTAGTACGGCAGATCGGACTTCTTGCCGAAGAGGTTGCATCCGTAGATGAGGGGGACACAGACGGAAAGAACCGCTGCCGCCCAAGCCACATACCGCCGCATGGTGACCGAACTTATTTGCAATAATACGATCTGTATCGCAAGAGGAAAATTCCACGGAGGAAGAATGGCGTTCGACCGCAACGAGCTCCGCCGAGTGATGGGCCACTTCGCGACCGGGATCACCGTCGTCACGACCCACGGCCCGGACGGCAAACGCTATGGGCTCACGATGAACGCGGTGTGCTCGTTGTCGCTGACGCCGCCGCTGATGCTGATCTGCGTCGACAAGCGGGCCGAAAGCCACCCCGCGTTCCAGCCGGCGCGTGGCTTCGTCGTCAACATGCTCGACGAGTCGCAGGAGGAGGTCTCGCGGCGCTTTGCCGTCTCGGGCGGGGAGAAGTTCACCGGACTCGCCTGCCGCGACGGGGTGACCGGCGCGCCGATCCTGGAGGACGCGCTGGCGTGGGTCGAGTGCCGCGTCATCGAGGTGCACGAGGGCGGCGACCACACCATCTACATCGGCGAGGTCGAGGACGCCGGCGCTCGCACCGGCGACCCGATCCTCTACTACCGCGGCAAGTACCGCTTTTTGCGCTCGGAGTGAGCCCGGTCGCGCGGCGAAAACGCCGTGCGCCGGTGCGGTTACGGGATTTGCAGTGGGAAACTCGCCGGCGCCGTTGTACAACTCTCGCGTGTCTCGACGCTCACCCGACCGGCCGCTGGCCGTCGTGATCCTGGCCGCCGGTCGGGGTACCCGGATGCGGTCGGAGCGCGCCAAGGTGCTGCATACCATCGCCGGAACCCCGTTCGTCGTCTCGGTCGTGGAGACGGCGCTCGGTCTCGAGCCGGAGCGTATCGCGGTGGTGGTCGGCCACGACGCCGGCGAAGTCGAACGCGTCTGCGAGACCCATGTCGCGCGCCGGGGCACGAAGACGCCGATCACGTACCCGCTTCAAGTCGAGCAGCGTGGCACCGGCGACGCCGTACGAGCCGCGATGCCGGAGCTCGCCGGCTTCTCGGGCGACGTGCTCATCCTCTATGGCGACGTCCCGGGCCTTCGCGGCGCGACGCTCCACGCGCTCATCGAGCGCCATCGCGCCGCACATGCGACGCTCTCCCTGCTGACGGCTACTTTCGAGACGCCCAAGGGGTATGGCAGAATCCGTCGTGACGAGAACGGCGCGGTGACCGGGATCGTCGAGGAGCGGGATCTCGCTCCGCACGAGCACGACATCAAGGAGATCAACCCCGGTATCTACTGCGTCGACGCCGACTTTCTCGCTGCCGCGCTGACGCGTCTCTCCGACGACAATGCGCAGCGGGAGTACTACCTGACCGACGTCATCGGCATCGCGGTGCGCGACGGCGCGACGGTCGCGAGCGTGCCCGTTGCCGACGGCAGCGAGGTGGCCGGCATCAACTCACGAGAGGACATGGCGATGTTGGATGAACGAGCCCGTCGTGGCTTGGTCGAGAAGTGGATGCGCGCCGGCGTGACCTTCCGCGATCCGTCGACGACGTACCTGGAAGAGGACGTCACGATCGGCGCCGACAGCGAGATCGGTCCCAACACGCAGATCGGCGGCCGCACCGTGATCGGACGGGGCTGCCGCATCGATGGCACCGCGCTCCTGCGCGACGTCACGATCGGCGACCGCGTCCACGTCCGCCTCGGCTGCGTCATGACCGAGTGTGAGATCGGCGACGACGCCGTGATCGGTCCCTTCGCGCACCTTCGGCCCGGCAGCGTCCTCGGCTCGGCGGTGCACATCGGCAACTTCGTCGAGACCAAGAAGGCCAAGCTCGGGGCCGGCACCAAGGCCAATCACCTCACGTACCTCGGCGACGTCGAGATCGGCGAGCAGACCAACGTCGGCGCCGGCACGATCACCTGCAACTACGACGGCTTCGCCAAGCACAAGACGGTGATCGGCAACCGCGTCCAGATCGGCAGCGACACCCAGCTGGTCGCGCCGGTGACGCTCGCCGACGATGTCTACGTCGGCGCCGGCACCACCGTCACCGCCGACGTGCCGGCCGGCAGTCTCGTGCTCAGCCGTTCGGCGCAACGGAACGTGCCCGGATGGGTGGCGCGTCGCCGCGCCAAAGCCGCCGGGAAGACCGCGACACCGAAGGCGAGCGAGACCGGCTCGCGCCGCGCCAAGCCGGCCGCGCTGCGGCCGAAGCCCGCCGCGCTCGCGTCGAAGCCGCGCGCATCGGTCACCGCGAAGCCGACCACACTCACACCCAAAGCGCGCGCCGCCACGGCGAAGCCGCCGGCGCGCCGGAACCCCGCGCCCGCGCTCCGCCAGCGTGCCGGCGCGCAAGGCGGACGAGGGAAGCGCTGATGTGCGGCATCATTGGATACGTCGGAGACCGTGACTCGAGCTTTCTGCTCCTGCAGGGTCTGAAACGACTCGAGTACCGCGGCTACGACTCGGCCGGCATCGCGACGTTCCACAACGGCCACATCACCGTGCGCCGCTGCGTCGGCAAGCTCGAGAACCTCGAGAAGCTGCTGCGCGAAGACCCGATGAGCGGCACGATCGGCATCGGCCACACCCGCTGGGCGACGCACGGCCGTCCGTCGGAGCAGAACGCGCACCCGCATCGCGCCGGCAAGATCGTCGTCATCCACAACGGCATCATCGAGAACTACCTCGAGCTACGCGCCGCGCTGCAGGCGCGCGGACACCACTTCAGCTCGGAGACCGACACCGAGGTGATCTCGCACCTCATCGACTCGGGAGTGCAGGCCGGGCTCGGCTTCGTCGCCGCCACGCGCGCCGCCGTCCAGCAGCTCGAGGGCTCGTTCTCGATCGTCGTGATGCACGAGGACGACCCCGATCGCCTGGTCGCCGCCAAGAGCGCGACGCCGATCGTGATCGGCCTCGGCGACGGCGAGAACTTCGTCGCGTCGGACATTCCCGCCATGCTCGACCACACCCGCCGCGTCCTTTTCCTCGAGGACGGCGAGATGGCGGAGGTGACGCGCACCGACGTCACGCTCACCACCTTCGACGGCGCCCCGGTGATACGTGAGCCGAAGACCGTCACGTGGGATCCCGTCACCGCGCAGAAGGGCGGCTATCGCCACTTCCTCCTGAAGGAGATCCACGAGCAGCCGCAGGCCATCATCGACACCATGCGCGGCCGCATCCTCCAAGAGCAGGGCGACGTCAGCCTCGACGAGCTCAAGGAAGCGCCGTGGCTCGTCGACGCGCAGCGCATCTCGCTCGTCGCCTGCGGCACCGCGTGGCACGCGTGTCTGGTCGGCAAGTACTTCCTCGAGCAGATCGCGCGCATTCCCGCCGACGTCGACTACGGCAGCGAGTTCCGCTATCGCGACCCCGTCCTCGTCGACGGCACCGTCCTGGTGGTGATCTCGCAGTCGGGCGAGACCGCCGACACGCTCGCCGCGATCGATGCCGGCCGCGAGCGCGGCGCCAAGGTGCTCGCGATCTGCAACGTCGTCGACTCGAGCATCGCCCGCAAAGCCGATGCGGTCATCTACACCCACGCCGGCCCCGAGACCTCGGTCGCGAGCACCAAGGCCTTCACGACCCAGCTCACCGTGCTCTACCTGCTCGGCATCTACCTGGCGCGGCGGCGCGGCGTGCTCGACCACGCGACGGCTCACGCTTTCATCGCCGACCTCGTCAATCTACCGGCGCTGATCGAGCAGTGTCTCAAGCGCGAGCGCGCGATCGAGAAGATCGCGAAGAAGTACGGCCACGCGCAGGACTTCCTCTACCTCGGCCGCGGCATCAACTACCCGATCGCGCTCGAGGGTGCCTTGAAGCTGAAGGAGATCTCCTACATCCACGCCGAGGGCTATGCCGCCGGCGAGATGAAGCACGGCCCGATCGCGCTCATCAACGATGCCGTGCCGGTCGTCGTCCTGCTGCCGAAGGACGCCGTCTACGGGAAGAGCCTGTCGAACATGAAAGAGGTCGAGTCCCGCGGCGGCCGCATCCTCGCAGTGACCGACAGCCCGTCACCCGATCTCGAGGACATCGCTTGGGAGGTGCTCCAGGTGCCGACCAGCAATCCCTTGCTGCTCCCGGTGCTACTCACGATCCCGCTCCAGCTGCTCGCGTACTACATCGCGGTCCATCGCGGCACCGACGTCGATCAGCCGAGGAACCTCGCGAAAAGCGTGACAGTTGAGTAGCCCCCGTGCGCGTACCCGCTTTGCGGGTATGCTCCGATGAGCGTCGGCGCGCGAAGTGAATTCGCGCGCCTCCAACCCCGGCCGCCCCCCCACTCTCGCGCTGAACCTAGTACGCCTTCGACCGCGCGGTGTCGTTAGCGCGGCGTGAGAACCACGACGGGAATGTCGCGCGCGGTTCTTGCCTGATACGAGTCGTAGGGCGGGTACATCGCGGTGAGCTGCGGCCAGTAGCGAGTCTTCTCCTCGGCGCTGGCAGCGCGCGCGCGCATGGGACGCTTGTCGGTCCCGATCTGGACCTCGATGTCGGGGTGCGCGAGCATGTTCGCGTACCAGAGGGGGCTCCGAGCGGAGCCGCCTTTCGACGCGACCGTGACGAGGATGTCGCCGTCGCGCAGGAAGAGGAGCGGGGTCGTGCGCGGCTCGCCGGTCTTGCGGCCCGTCGCCGTCACCAGCATGACCGGTGCGCCGTGGAGGAAGCGGCCGCCGACTCGGCCGCCGCTGACGCGGTAGAGCCAGGTGTTGGCGCGCGACATGATCTTCGACCCGATGTCGACGAGGCGCTCTTCGAAGGCGCTGAACGGGCGGGCGGTCGGCTGTGGCATGGCTGAACCGCGTCATAGGGAGGGCCCGAGCCCGACACAAGGGTAGGTTCGGCGGCATCTGACCGTCGGCCGGCCGCGCAGACCCGCGGTTTTCTCTGCGTTTCGGGCCGGGTATGGTGAGTGACGATGCTCTCGAACGCCCATCTGCCGCACCTCGTCTCCATCGAGGAGGCGATCGCGGAGATCCGCGCCGGACGGATGATCATCCTCATGGACGACGAGGACCGCGAGAACGAGGGTGACCTTCTCATGGCGGCGGAGAAAGTCACGCCCGAGGCGATCGCGTTCATGGCGCGGTACGCGCGCGGGCTCATCTGCGTGCCGCTCACCGAGGAGAAGCTCGACGAGCTCGGCCTGCCAATGATGGTGAGCGAGAACACCGCGCCGCTCGGCACGGCCTTCACGACCTCGATCGACGCCCGGCGCGGCGTTACCTCCGGGATCTCTGCGGCGGACCGCGCGACGACGATCCTGACGGCGGTACGAGACGGCGCCGGCCCGAGCGACATCGTCACCCCCGGCCACGTGTTCCCGCTCCGCGCCCGTCGCGGCGGTGTTCTGGTGCGGACCGGGCAGACCGAGGGCGCCGTCGACCTCGCGCGCCTCGCCGGCCTCAAGCCCGCCGGCGTGATCTGCGAGATCATGAAAGAGGACGGTTCGATGGCGCGCCTTCCCGAGCTCGAGGTCTTCGCCGCCGAGCACGGGCTCAAGATCGCGACCGTCGCCGACTTGATCCAATATCGGCTCCGTCACGACTCGTTGGTCCATCGCATCGCGGAGGCGCGGCTGCCGGTCCGGTTCGGCGGCGACTTCCGCGCCGTCGTCTACGGCAGCGACGTCGACGGCGGCGAGCACCTGGCGCTGGTGCGGGGCACGATCACTCCCGACGAGCCGACCCTGGTGCGAACGCACGCCGAGTACCTTCCCGGCGACGTCTTCGGCTACGTGCAGCGCAACACCGGCGCGGTGCTCCAGCGTGCGATGCAGGTGATCGCGGACGAGGATCGCGGCGTCATCCTCTATCTCCGCCGCGCCGAGCAGGGCGTCGACCTTTTCACCGGCGCCGACACGGCAGGGCAGTCGAGCGGCGAGCCGAGCACGAATCCCGTGACGCGGCTGCGCGATTTCCGCGACTACGGCATCGGCGCGCAGATCCTGCGCGACCTCGGTGTCGGCAAGATCCGCCTGCTCACCAACTACCCGCGACGCCTCGTGAGTCTGCCCGGCTACGGGCTCGAGATCGTGGAGTGCGTCCCGCTGTCGGTCGGTGCGCCGCCGGCGCCACCCGACGAGAGCACCTCGAGAGTCGCGAAGCTGCGCTGACGATGGAGGTTCGAGGGACGGAGCGCGCGCGCCGTGATGGACGCGGGCGCGCCACGCATCGGACCCGCGATCGGCGGCGATGCGTTGCGGGCGTCGCGCCGCTAGCGGAAGGTGACGCCGACCAGACCGTAGATCGTGTTCACGCCGGGGTTACCGCCGTGGATGCCGGCGTTCGACATGTGCCGGAAGCGCACGGCGAACGTCAGGCTCAAGTCCTGGCTCAGCTGGTACTCGAGACCACCGCCGATCTGGGACGTGAACTGAACCTGTGTGCCGAGGCTCTGCTTGCGGATGTCGGTGTAGAGAATGCCCTCGCCGCCCTCGATGAACGGACGCACGACGCCGTCCCCGAACGTGAGCTTCGCGAAGAGCGGGCTCACGCCGACCTCCCAGCTCTTGGTCTGATGCTTCCCGTGACTGTCGTCGAGGAAGGCGGCCCACGGCTCGATGATCCAGAGGCCGGTGATGTTGCGCTCGCGGAGCCAGCGGTCGGCGCTCGACCAGAGCGGCAGTCCGACGTCGGCGTGCAGCGCGTAGTATTGGATCAGGCTCGAGGGATTGACGCCGCCGGCAAGGCGCAGCGACCACTCGCGGACGCCGAACGGCTGGTCGTCGGCGGGCTCGGCGGCGTTCGCGATGCCGAGCGCGAGCACCACCCAGATCGTGACGGCGACGAGCGCAGCGGAAAGGCGTCGGTCGCGATCCATAGAGCGGTGTCGCTCTATCGTGATCGTTGCGCGTCGGCAAGGCGGGTCGACGGCGCCGGTGTCCGACGACGATCGCCGCGCCCGTTCGGCGTCGAACGGATGCGGGGCGTGTGGCTCGCTGTCGTGATGCTCGCGGCCGCGTGCGCGTCGCTCGCGCCGATCCCGGTCGCGGCTGCGGCGGAGCCGAACCTCGAAACCGAGTGGAAGGTCGTGTCGCGGCCGGCGGCCGAGCGTGGCAGAATCGCGATGTCGCTCGTCATCCGTCTCGAGCCCGGATGGCACGTGAACGCGCACGAGCCGGGGCGGAAGTATCTCATTCCGACGACGCTCGAGGTCGACCCGCCGCCGCAGACGACGGTCGCGGCGGTGCGCTACCCCGAGCCCGTCACGCGCACGTTGCCCTTCGCCGGCGACGAGCCGCTCGCGCTCTACGAGGGCACGTTCGCGATCGACGTCGACCTCGACGGCGCCGCGACCGGGCCGCTGACGGGACGGCTGCGCTATCAGGCGTGCAGCGACGAGCGCTGCTTGCCGCCGCGGGTCGCGACCGCGACGCTGCCGCTCGGATCGCCGGCGGGCGCGCAGGCGAATGACGCGGCCGCCGCTCGTTCCGACCGCGAGTCACCGTTCGCGCGCTGGATGCGCGACCTCGGCCTCGCCGGCACGCTCGCGCTCGCCGCGCTCTTCGGGCTCGGCCTCAACCTGACGCCGTGCGTGTATCCCGTGATCTCGATCACGATCGCCTACTTCGGCGGTCAAAGCGCCGATTCGCCACGACGGGTAGCGCTGCTGGCGGGCGCCTACGTGCTCGGCATCGCGCTCACGTTCTCGGCTCTCGGGGTCGCGGCGGCCCTGTCAGGGGGGCTTTTCGGCGCCGCGCTGCAACGGCCGCTGGTCCTGGTCGGGATCGCCACCGTGCTGGTCGCGCTCGCCGCCAGTAACTTCGGCCTCTACCAGTTTCGCCTGCCGGCGTTGCTCAACCAGCGTGCCGGCAAGGCCTCGGCCGGTGTCGCCGGCGCGCTCGCGATGGGGCTCACGATGGGCGTCGTCGCGGCGCCTTGTGTCGGACCGATCATCGTCGCGCTCCTGCTCTTCGTCGCCGCGCGGCAGGACGCGGTGCTGGGATTCATGCTGTTCTTCGCGCTCGCGCTCGGCATGGGGCTTCCCTACCTGGGGCTGGCGCTCGCCGCGGGCTCGATCAAACGCCTGCCCCGCTCCGGCGAGTGGCTGGTTTGGATCGAGCACCTGTTCGGCGTCGTGCTCCTCGGCCTCGCGGTCTACTTCCTACGCCCGGTGATCGGGGAGCGGGCGGCGACGCTCACGACCGCCGCTCTGATCGCGGGTGCTGGATTCTATCTCGGCTTCCTCGATCCCGCCGCCCATTCGCTCGTCTCGTTCCGCGTGTTCCGCCGCGCCGCCGGTGTCGTCGCGATCGCGGCGGCGGTGTGGGTCGCGGTGCCGCGCGCGTCGCGGAGCACGATCGCTTGGCAGCCCTTCACACCCGACGCCCTCGCGGCGGCCGGCAGCGCCGGCAAGCCGGCGATCGTCGACTTCACCGCGAGCTGGTGCCTGCCGTGTCGCGAGAACGACACCCACACGTTCACCGATGACCAGGTCGGCGCCGAGGCCGGCCACTTCGTGATGCTGCGTGCCGACGTGAGCCAAATGAATCCCGAGACGGAGGAGTGGATGAGCCGCTACAGTATCGTCGGGGTGCCGACGATTCTCTTCTACGGTTCGGAAGGTCGCGAGAAGACCCGCGTCGTCGGCTTCGTCGAGCCCGAGCGCTTTCTCGCCTTGATGCGAGGAGGAACATGAACGGGGTTGGCGTACAGGAGGACTTCCTCGTGCGGGTGAGTGCGGCGGGCGACACGGTGCGCGCGATCGCGGCGGTGACGACCGGTGTCGTGGAAGAGGCGCGCCGCCGCCACGGGACCTACCCCACCGCGACCGCCGCGCTCGGCCGGACGCTCACCGCCGGGCTCTTGCTCGGCGCGACGATGAAGGACGAGGAGCGCCTGTCGATCGAGCTCTCCTGCGACGGACCGCTCAAGCGCGTGATGGTGTCGACCACCGGCAGCAACCAGGTGCGCGGCTACGTGGGCCGGCCCGCGACCCACCTGCCCTCGAAGAACGGCAAGCTCGACGTCGCCGGCGCGGTCGGCGAGGGCCTCCTCTGCGTCATCCGCACCCAGCCGTGGAACAAGGAGCCGTACCGCAGCATCATGCAGATCGTCTCCGGCGAGATCGGCCAGGACATCGCGCACTATCTGCTCACCTCGGAGCAGATCCCCTCGGCGGTCGGGCTCGGCGTCTTCGTGAACCGCGCCGGTGACGTCGGCGCCGCGGGCGGCTTCCTCGTCCAGCTGATGAGCGGCGGCTCCGAGGAGACGATCGGCCGCGTCGAGGCGAACGTCGCGGCCTTGCCGGCGGTGACGGCGCTCGTGCGTGAAGGTCGAGGTCCCGACGAGATCCTGCAGGCCGTCCTGGCCGGTCTCGAGCCGACCCGTGTCGGCGAGGCGCCGGTCGCGTTCGGGTGTCACTGCACCCGCGAGCGGGTCTTCGGCGCGCTTCTTCTCCTCGGCCGTGCCGAGATCGCCGACATGATCGCGACCGACGGCCAGGCCGAGGTGACCTGCGAGTTCTGCGCCGAGCGCTACCTGATCGATCGCGACGAGCTCGCGACGCTCGCGGCCGAGCCGGCCGGATCGGCGTGAGACGCGAGCATCGCGCCGGCGGCGTCACGGTCGGCCGCCGGAGTGGTCGAGTTGTCCGCGTCGGTGCCGCACGCGTCGATCCAGGCCTCGAGAAGCGGGACGCCGGCGAGACCGGGTAGCGCACGGATCGTCGCGTCGACCCGCTCGGCCGCGGCGCGGCCGGCGCTCCCGCTGAAGAGGTAGCGGGCGAGGAAGCGCGTCTCCTCCTTCGGCTGCACGCCGGTTCCGACCGGAGCCCAGAATCGTTGGATGAGATAGCGCGTGATGCGCGCGGTCGCCGGGGTCGCGAGGCGTCGCTCCGCCTGGCGGAAGTAGAAGAAGAAGTGCCGCGACTCGTCGCGCACGATGCGCGACAGCAGCTCCGTCAGGACCGGGTGGCCGCTGACGGCGATCAGACGCCGGTACCCGGTGAGGGTCGTGAGCTCGTTGATTGCGCCCCAAGTCATGTGCACGGCGACGAAGTCGGGCCAGGCGCGCGCGATCCAGCTCGTCGCGACCGCCTCGAGGCGCTGCCCGAACGGGGCACGCGACCGCAAGCGCTCGACCGGAGTGGCGCCCGCGCAAACCAAGAACTGCGCTAGCGCGCGCCCGTGAAACGACTCCTCGTAGAGCCAACACGCGAGAAAGGCGGCGACCTCCGGATCGTCGATCGCGCGCGTCGAGAGCAGTGTGCGGAGATAGATGATCGTGTGGCTCTCGATGTCCTGCATGTAGCGTAGGCAGCGGATCGCCCCGTCGGGCAGGGCGTGGCTCGGGATGTCGGCCCAGGGCAGGTCGGAAAGCTCGAGAGCCCGCGAACGGCTGAGGTACTGCTCGAGATCGAAGTTGTCCATCGACTCTATGATACGAGGGCGGATACCGCTCCGGATTGCCTCGATTTCACGGCTGGCACTCGACGATCAGGAAGACGCAGCCGCCCTCGGAGCGGAGGCCGTCGTGGAGCGTACCGGGCGGCGCCAAATGGTAGTCGCCGGTTTGCATGCGGCGCCCGGCGACCTCGAAGTCGCCCTGCAGGATGTAGCAATGCTCGACCACGGTGTGCGCGTGGGAGCGCAGCGTCGCGCCCGGCTGCATGCGGATGACGTAGCTCCGCGAGCGCGTCGCCCGGTCGGTGCCGAGCGCCCGCCGCGCCACACCCGGCGCGACGTCCTCCCAGTCTTCGTGGTCGCCGTCGACAAAGACGAAGCGCGCGTCGAGCGGAGACGCTGCCATGGCGGGGTGCTCGGCGGGTGCGCCGACGTCGGCGAGCAGCCGGGCACGCGCCGATGCGGGCGGTGCGACCGGCGCGACCGCGAGCGCGAGATCGTCGGCGACCGCCGCGAAATCCTCGACCTCGGCACGACACGCGTCGCAGCCGCCGGCGAGGTGCTCGGCGAACCGCCGCGCCTCGTCGGCCTCGAGCGATCCGAGCACGTAGGCCGCCGCGAGCGCGCGGAGGTCGTCGGTGACCTGGGCGTGAATCACAGCAAGGCCCTTCCAGCGCTGCCGAGCGCGTCGCGCAGGCGCATCATGCCGATCCGGATGCGGGTCTTCACGGTGCCGAGCGGCTCGCCGAGCTTCGCCGCGATCTCGCTCTGGCTCAGCCCACCGAAATACGCGAGCTCGATCACTTGCCGCTGCTCCGCGGCGAGTCGCGTGAGTGCCCCCTGCACGACGCGCCGGCGCTCGGCGAGCGCGGTACTCTCTTCCGGCGTCGGGGCGGTGCTCGCGACCGGTGTCGCGTCGTCGAGCGGCTCGACGCGGGCGCGCTCGGCCGCGGCGGAGCGCATGCGGTCGATTGCGCGCGAGCGCGCCAGCATGAGCAGCCAGGCGAGCGGACGGCCGCGGTCGGGGTCGTAGCGCGCCGCTTGGTGCCACACCTGCCGGTAGACGTCGACCGTCACCTCCTCCGCATCGCGTTCGTCTTTCAAGATGCGCATGGCAATGCCGTGGACGTAGGACGCCGTACCGTCGTACAGCGCCGCGAGGGCGTGGCCGTCGGCACTCGCGGTCCGTGCGATCAGCGCTGAAAGTGGATCTTCGCCGGAATCCACGGCAGCGAGGTTGTGACGTCCCGCCAATCGATCGTTCTCCGCTGACATATACGGCACTCGGCGCACGATCGGATCTCGCGACCGCGCTGCAGGCGGCTGTAGCACCTTCCGCCGTGGCGCAAAACTCGCGCCGGACCCATCCAATCGGACGTTTCGGGCCGTATATCGGTCGCGATGCACGCACGGGGCGGACCGATGCCCACGGACGGCGCGGGCGGGAGGGGAGCCGGGGGGTCGGTTTCGCATCGTGACGGGATTCCAGCAATGATGCCGGCCAAGCATGCGGTACGTTCCGCCCACCCGTCGCTCGACCGCGCGACCGGCATGACTGTCCTCTAGCGAGAGCGCCGTTGCCGCCGGACGCCGACATCGAGGCTGGTTTGCTGGCGCGCGTCGCGGCGCGCGACGAGCAGGCGCTCGCCGCCCTCTACGAACGCTTGTCACCGCTCGCCTATGGGCTCGCGCTCCGCATCGCGGGCGATCCGGATGCCGCCGAGGACGCCGTCCAGGAGGCGTTCCTGCGCATCTGGCGGTCGGCCGAACGCTACGACGGAACGCGCGGCGCACCGCGGCCGTGGCTGCTGCGCTTGGTGCGGAACGTCGCGATCGACCTGGTGCGGTCGCGCGGCGCGCGCGGGCGCGCGGAGGTGCGGAGCGCGACGCTTCCGGTGGAGGATCCCGCGCCGGAGCGGCCGGAGGACCTCGTACAGCGCGCCGAGCGCGCCGATCGGCTGCGGAGGGCGCTTGAAGGGTTGCCGGCCGAGCAGCGGCGCGCGATCGAGATCGCCTACTTCGAAGGCCTCTCCCACACCGAGATCGCGCGCCGCGAAGGCACGCCGCTCGGCACGGTGAAGACCCGGATCCGCGACGGCGTCACCAAGCTGCGCGCGGGTATCTTGGGTGGAGCGATGCATGGCTGACGATCCGATGATCGGCGTCGACGATCGCGAGCTCGACGACGCGGCGCTCGAGGCGCTTGCCGAGGCGTACGCGGCGCCGCCGCCGCCGCTGCTGCGCGAGCGGCTCCTCGGCGAGGCCCGACGTGACCTCGACGTCGCGCGGGTCGGCCGCGTGATGCATCGCTGGCGCATCGTCGGCGCGGTCGCCGCCGGCGCCGCGCTCGCGCTCGGCGTCGTGTTGTCGCGCGAGGCGCGCGTCGCGCGCGTGCGGACCGCCGAGGTAACGGCGCTCGCGAGCGCCAATTCCGAGCTCACGCGCCGGGTCGAGGAGCAAGCGCAGAGCGTCGCGAGCCTGCGCGAGGCGCTCGCCGCGCAGGCGCAGGTGCTGCGCGTCGTGGGCGCGCCGCGCACGTTGAGCGCGTCGCTCGAACCGAGCCAAGGCGCGCGCGGCACCGGCCGCATTCTCGTCGACGCGAAGTCCGGCGAAGCAGCCGTCGTCCTCGCCGGCTTGCCGCCCGCGGGCGCCGACAAAGTGTACGAGCTCTGGGCGATCCGCGGCAGCAACCCGCCCGAGCCGGCCGGGCTTCTTGCCGTGCCGTCGGAGCAGGCGGTCGCAACCAGGGTCGCGACCGTCGAGCGGCCAGGCGAGGTCACCGCCTTCGCGGTCTCGATCGAGCCGTCCGGCGGATCGACGTCGCCGACGGGTCCGATCGTCCTCGTCGGGGCGGTGGCGGGCTGAGCGCCGCGCGACGGACCCGCCGCGTCGTTCACGGCTTTTTCGTTGACAGTGGCCACGCGGCCCGTGGTAGACGCACTCTCCCCCACATCTCGTGCCGCGCGTTCGCCGGGTGCCGTCGACGCAGGCCGGAATGTGGCGGCAACGGCGCGGTTCTCAGCGCGACTCGCACCACGAGGATCGACGATGGACGACAGACGATGGTTTCGGGCCTGGCCAGTGATCGCCGCCCTGCTCCTGGGCTCGATGGTCGTCGCGCCGCTCGTCGCACACGCGGCGACGGTCGAGACCGACAAGGAGGACTACGCGCCGGGCGACATCGTCACGATCTTCGGCTCCGGCTGGGAGCCCTTCGAGACCGTCGAGCTCCTCCTCGAGGAGCAACCGGACGTCGACAACGACCGCGTCTTCATCGCCGTCGCCGACGCGAGCGGCGACTTTCTGAACGACGACTTCATGCTCGAGTGGCACGATTTCCACGTGAGCTTCCTGCTCAGCGCCACCGGACTCTCGTCGGGCTTCACGGCGCAAACGACCTTCACGGACGGCATCCTCGCCAACACGGTCGACGCGATCGGCGACAGCATTACGCGTGCCTTCGACGCCGGATCCTGCACCTACGGCGACCAGGTCAGCCGCAACTGGGCGACCGGCGACGACCACGGCACCTCGTACTGCGGCGTCGGCAGCGACGGCACGTACAGCCACGCCGAGCGCCTCGAGTGCGCCAAGGGCAGCGACGTCATCAACCTGAACGATGCAGCGAGCGGCGGGAACATGCGCGCCGATTTCCAAGCGCAGGCGACCGCGGCGCGCGCGAACCTCTCGGCGCAGGCCGCGCCGCGCTACGTCGCCGTGCTCATGGGGCACAACGACGCCTGCACCAACACGACGGGGAAGACCGGCAACGGCTGCAGCGGCGACCAGGATCCGAACAATTACTGCCGCACCACCAACGCGGCCTTCGAGCGCGAGTTCCGCGACGGCATGGACCAGCTGATCCAGGTGCCGAGCTCGCGCATCCTGGTGTCGGCGCTGGTGCGGGTCTCGGAGCTCTGCAACTTCGGCTCGAAGTCGAGCTGCGGTATCGGCGCCGTGTTCGGCTCGTGCACCAATCTCTGGCAAGGCTTGGCGTTCATCAACGGCAACGGCGTGTGCCGCTCGCTCACCGCCGACTGCTCGAACACGCGACGGATCGACATGTACGACACGATCGTCGGGTACAACGAGATTCTCGAGCGCGTCACGGCGGAGTACGCGGCGATCGCCGCCGGCGGCAGCTCCGCGACCGGTGGGGTGAAGGCCGCGGACATCGGCGTCCGCTACGTCGAGGCGCCGTTCCACTACAAGTTCACCGCCTCCGAGATCTCGTGCTGCGACTGCTTCCATCCCGACGACGTCGGCCAGGCGAAGCTCGCCGAGGGAACCTGGACCGGGCTGCAATGCTCGGCCGCGACGCCCTGCTGCGCGGCATCCGCGGATCCGCTCACCAACGCGACGTGCTCCACGACCGACACCACGAGCACATACTCAGGCGGCTTCTGGGCCGGGAACCCGTGCGGCAACGGCGTCGTTGATCCCGGTGAGGGCTGCGACCTCGGTGCCGCTAACGGCACGCCCGGCACCTGCTGCCTCGGCAACTGTCAGCTCGTGAGCTCCGGCACCATGTGTCACGCCTCGACCGGCGGCTGCGATCCGCAGGAGACCTGCAACGGAACCAGCGGCAGCTGCCCGGCCGACGTGATCTTGCCGGCGGGCGCGACCTGCCGCGCCTCGGGCGGCATCTGCGACGTGGCCGAGACCTGCGACGGCAGCTCCGGCGCGTGTCCGGCCGACGTGAAGAGCACCGCGCAATGCCGGGCCGCGAGCGGCGTCTGCGACGTGCCGGAGCTCTGCGACGGCGTGAACGATACCTGCCCGATCAACGCGTTTCGTCCGAGCACGTTCGAGTGCCGCGCGTCGGCCGGCGTCTGCGATCCCGCCGAGAGCTGCACCGGCATCAGCGCCAACTGTCCGAGCGACGCGAAGCGCATGACCGTCTGCCGCGCCGCCACCGGCACCTGCGACGTCGCGGAGAGCTGCGACGGCGTCGGCAACGATTGTCCCGCCGACGTGCTGCGCCCGTCCGGGTTCCAGTGCCGCGCCTCGGCCGGTGGCTGCGACCCGGCGGAGACCTGCGACGGCGTGAGCGGCGCGTGTCCGAGCGACGCGCTCACGTCGAGCGGTACCGTCTGCCGTGCGGCCGCGGGCGTCTGCGACATCGCCGAGACCTGCTCGGGTTCCTCGGCGGCCTGCCCGGCGGACGCCAAGAGCACCGCGACCTGCCGCGCCTCCGCCGGACCGTGCGACGTCGCCGAGACCTGCAACGGCACCGCCAACGACTGCCCGGCCGATGCATTCGAGCCGAGCAGCGTCACGTGCCGCGCCTCCGCGGGCGCGTGCGATCTCG
>JBGPIT010000011.1:0-34076 GCA_041485125.1 Binatia bacterium
CCCTCTTCGAGCGCCTCGCGCACGACTCGGTCGCCATGGGGCGCGTGCTCACCCGACTCATCGCCCTCAGCGACCCGCACGCCGCGGACTGACGCGCGGCCGTCGATCATCTACTCGCGTCGCGCGCCGTCCGGACCGCCAGGAAGAACTCGCGATTGCCGGCCGGCCCGAGGATCGGCGACGTCAGCACACCGTCGACGGTGAATCGCTGCGCGACGGCGAAGCGTTGCACCCCGTCGAGCACCTCGGCGTGGAGAGTGGCGTCCCGCACGACGCCGCCCTTCCCCACCTTCCCTTTGCCGACCTCGAACTGCGGCTTCACGAGCGCGACGATGCGCGCGCCCGGCCGGACCAGACACGCGGCGGCGGGCAGCACCAGGCGGAGCGAGATGAAGGACGCGTCGATGGTCGCGAGGTCGACCGCCGCGCCGATCGCCTCCGGCGCGAGCGTGCGCACGTTGGTGCGCTCCAGGCTCACCACACGCGCATCCTCGCGGAGCTTCCACGCCAGCTGGCCGTAGCCGACGTCGACCGCGTAGACGCGACGGGCGCCGCGCTGGAGGAGACAGTCGGTGAACCCTCCCGTCGACGCGCCGATGTCGACGGCCGTCATCCCGGCGACGTCGAGCCCGAGGAGATCGAGGGCGCACGCGAGCTTCACGCCGCCACGGCTGACGAAGGGATGCGTCTCGCCGCGGACGTCGAGCGGAACGTCGGTCGCGACGCGCGCGCCCGGCTTGTCGATGCGCGCGTCGCCCGCGAACACCAGCCCCGCCATCACCAGGCGTTGGGCGCGCGCGCGGCTCTCGACCAGGCCGCGATCGACGAGGAGCTTGTCGATCCGTTCCTTCGCCGCCATCGTCCGCGCGCTAGCTAGGCGCGCTCGACGACGAAGCTCGCGATCGCGCGCAGCGGCTCCGCTGACTCGCCGAGCGGCGCGGTCGCGGCGAGGCACTGCGCCAGGAGCTCGCGGCCGACGCGACGTGCATCGTCGAGGCCCAGCACCGCGGGGTAGGTCGCCTTGCCGTGCTCGGCGTCGCCGCCCTCGCGCTTCCCGGTGACTGCCGTCGATGCCGTTGCGTCCATGATGTCGTCGGCAACCTGGAAGGCGAGACCGAGCGCCTGCGCGTAGCGTCGCAGGGCCGCCAGACGCTCGCCCTCGGCGCCTCCTGCGAGTGCACCGGACTCGATCGCCGCCGCGATCAACGCGCCGGTCTTGCGACGATGGATCGACTCGACGAGCGCGAGGTTCGCCGCCGCGCCCTCGGCGGCGAGGTCCGCCACCTGCCCGCCGACCATGCCGGCAGCGCCAGATCCAGCCGCGATCGCGGCGATGATGGCAACCGCGCGCTCCGCCGGGACCCCGGCCGCCCGGGCGCCCTCGGCGGCGACGCGGAAGGCCTCGGTCAGGAGCGCGTCGCCGGTGAGGATCGCGTGCGCCTCGTCGTAGGCGACGTGCAAGGTCGGGCGGCCGCGACGGAGATCGTCGTCGTCCATCGCCGGCAGGTCGTCGTGGACCAGCGAGTAGCAATGGATGAACTCGACGGCGCACGCGAAGGGAAGCACACGGTGCGCAGGCGCTGGCACCGCCTCGCAGGCGGCAATCGCCAGGATCGGGCGGATGCGCTTGCCGCCGGAGAAGACCGCGTAGCGCATCGCATCGAGCAGGCGCTGCGGGACACCGTCCGCCGGCGCGAGCGCGTGCTCGAGCGCGTCGTCGACCATGCGCCGGCGGTCGGCGAGGTACGACTCGAGGTTCACTCCGGCTCGGCCTCCAGCGTCCGGGTGCGGAGCTTGCCGGACGAGTCACGCATCAGCACCTCGACCCGCTGCTCCACCGCCGCGAGCTTGTCGTTCAAGAGCCGCACCAGCGCGACGCCGCGCTCGAACGCGGCGAGCGACTCTTCGAGCGAGAGCTCGCCCGACTCGAGCTGCTGGACGGTCTGCTCGAGGGTCTCGAGGGCGTCCTCGAAACGCACACGTTCGCGGTCGGACACGTCTTCGGGCATCGGATCTCTCCGTCGGCTTACTGCAAACGCCGCGCGATGGAAACACGCGCCGCCGGCGGTCGCGGCGGGCGGCGCTCAATCCTCGGCATCGTCGTCACGCGCGGTGATCCTGGCGCGGGCGCGTCCGGCGGCAAAAGTGATCTCGACCTCGTCGGCGGGCGCGAGCATGGCGGCATCGCGCACGATCGCGCCGTCGGGCAGGCGGCGGGTCAAGCTGAAGCCACGCTGCAAGACCGCGAGCGGGCTCAGGCCGTGGAGCGCGCCCGCCGCGCGGCCCACGGCGTCACGCTGCCGGCGCACGCGGTGCCCCATCGCGAGCACGAGCCGCCGCTCGCAGCGCGCGACGTGCTCGGCGGCGGCGGCGACCGCGGCACCCGGATGCTGCATGCCGAGGCGATGCTCGGCGTGGTCGATCGCGTCCGCAGCGAGCGCGATCCGCCGCTGCATCACCCGGCGCAGGCGGTCGTCGAGGAGAGCGGTGCGGGCGCGCAGCTCTTCCAGGCGACGGCGCGGATCGCGGACACGGCGGGCGAGCTCGCCGATGCGTCCGCGCACGCGATCGATGCGGCGGCCGAGCGCCGACACCAGAGACGCGGCGCCGCGCGCGATCCGCCCCTCGACCTCGGTGAGACGCGGCACGACGAGCTCCGCCGCGGCGGTCGGCGTGGCGGCACGCCGGTCGGCGACGAGATCGGCGATCGTGAAGTCGATCTCGTGCCCGACCGCCGAGATCACCGGCAGGCGCGAGGCCGCGATCGCGCGCGCCACCCGCTCCTCGTTGAACGGCCAGAGGTCCTCGAGCGAGCCGCCGCCGCGGCCGACGATCAGTACCTCGAGCGCGGGATACGCGTTGAGATCGTCGATCGCCTCGACGATGTCGTCGGCGGCGCCCGGCCCTTGCACCTTCGCGGAGCGCACCACGACGTGCAAGGCGGGACAGCGCGCGCGCAAGGTGACCAGGATGTCGCGCAGCGCCGCGCCGCCGAGCGCGGTCGCGACGCCGACGTGGCGCGGGAAGAACGGCAGCGGCCGCTTGCGGTCCTCGTCGAAGAGGCCCTCGGCCGCGAGCCGCGCCTTCAGCTGCTCGAAGGCGAGCTGCAGGGCGCCGCGTCCTTCGGGTTCGAGCGAGTCGGCATAGAGCTGGAGATCGCCGCGCGCCGGATAGACGTCGATGTTGCCGCGCACGATCACCTGCTGGCCGTCGGCGGGCATGAAGACGAGCAGCTGCACGGCGCTGCGGAACATCACGCAGCGGATCTGGCTGCGCTCGTCCTTGAGCGTGAAGTAGAGGTGGCCCGACGGCGCTGCGCGCAGGTTCGAGATCTCGCCGGCAACGAGCACGCGGCCGAGCTCGGTCTCGAGCGTGTCGTGGATGAGCCCGGCGAGCTGCGTCACCGAGAGCGGGGCCGGGCCCCGCCGCGCGCGCGCGACCACCATGGCGCGACCCTAACAATGCCCCGGCGAGCGAACAACCATCAGCGCATCAAGACCGACGCCGGCACCACGCGCACGCCGTCGCGTCCGATGCCGGCGAGGCGGCGCGCGAGCACGTCGATGGTCGCGGCGTGCGGATGGCCGATCGCGATCGCGCTGCCGTGCCGCTTCGCGATCGCGACCGCCTCGTCGAGCCGGCGCTCTACTTCCGCGGTCGTGGGCTCGTGATCGAGAAAGACGCTGCGCTCGCCGAACGCGACACCGAGCCGCGCCGCGATCGGCGCCGCGACCGACTCGGCGCTGGTACGGCTGTCGAGAAAGAAGAGCCCGCGCCGGCGCAGCGCGCGGAGCAACACCTCCATCGCGCCGGGGTCGCTGGTGAAGCGCGAGCCCATGTGACCGTTCACGCCGACGATGTACGGCACGGCACGGAGATCGCGCTCGAGCTGGTCGTCGATCGCGGCCGCGGTCATGCCGGTCTCGAGGAAGCCGCGGCCGCCGATCATCTCCCCGTGCGCCTCGGGCTCGAGCGGCAAGTGCAAGATCACCTCGCGCCCGGCGCGCACGGCGGCAGCGGCGACCGCCGACGCCTCGGCGGTGAACGGAATCACGGCGATCGTCAGCGGCGGCTCGAGGCGCAGGACGGAGCGGGCGACGGCGAGGCTCTGACCGAGATCGTCGATGACGATCGCGAGCCGCGGCGGCAGGTCGCGGGCGGCGACCGGCGGTGCGCTGTCTTGCCGCGCCTCGCGATCGTCGAGCGGCGGCGGTGCAGCGTCTGGCGGCAGATCGCGGTCGACTGCGTCGCGGGCGATCAGGTGCGGCGGTGTGAGCGGAGGCTCGGGCAGGCGTCCACCGCGAGGCCAGAGCCACAGCCCGGCAGCCCCGAGCGCAACCAGCAGCAGCGTGAGCGTGAGCCCGAGCCCGCTTCTCCGCCCTGCGTGCCGCCGCGTCCTCCGCCCCATCCCCACCCCGAGACGCCCGGCGACGTGCGCGCCGGCGCCTCTCGCGCGCGGCTACTCGGTCTTCGCCACCAAGGTCTTGAAGACCTTCCAGCTCTTCAGGAGCTCGAGCGCGTGATCGAGCTGCGGGTCGCGGCCGAGCTCGCCTTCTTTGATGCCGGCGTCACCCTCTTCCTCGGGCACCTCGTCGGGAATCGGCTGGGTGCTGGAGTCAGGCTCGGATGCGCCCGGCTGCTGCGGCTCGGGCGCCTTCTCCTTCTGATCCGGATTGTGCGGGGTATCGAAGTGACGCGGCAGGTTCTCCTCGCGCAGGGCCGGCGTCTTCGCCTTGGTGCTCGCGCCGTCCGCACGCGTCATGAGCACGTTGTCCATGACGATGTCGGGCGCGATGCCGGTCGCCTGAATCGAGCGGCCGCTCGGCGTGTAGTACTTCGCGGTGGTGAGACGGAGCGCCGAGTTGTCGTCGAGCGGCAGGATCGTCTGCACCGAGCCCTTGCCGAAGGTCTGGGTGCCGAGGATCACCGCGCGCTTGTGGTCCTGCAGCGCGCCCGCGACGATCTCGGAGGCGCTGGCGGTGCCGCCGTTCACGAGCACGACCATCGGAAAGTCGACGTAGCTGCCGGGGCGGCGCGCGAAGTACTTTTGCTTTTGATTCTCGAGCCGGCCGTCGGTGTAGACGATGAGACCCGAGTCGAGGAACGTGTCGGCGACCTTCACCGCCTGGGTGAGGAGACCGCCCGGATCGTTGCGCAGGTCGAGGACCATGCCCTCGAGCGCACTGTCGCGCTCCCATTCCTCGATGACGCGGTTGACGTCGCTCGCGGTGCGCTCCTGGAATTGCGTGATCCGGACGTAGCCGTAGCCTTTGTCGAGCATCTTCGACTTGACGCTCTTGATCTTGATGACCTCGCGCAGCAGGCCGACGTCGAAGAGCTCGTTCACGCCCTCGCGCTTGAGCGACAGCACGACACGGCTGCCCTTCGGGCCGCGCATCTTCTTCACCGCCTCCACCAAGGTCATATCTTTGGTGAACTGGCCGTCGATCTTGATGATCTGATCGCCGGGCTTCACCCCGGCGCGGTCGGCGGGCGTGTCCTCGATCGGCGACACGACGGTGAGGGCGCCGTTGCGGATCGTGATCTCGATGCCGAGGCCGCCAAAGGTTCCCTTGGTGTCGACTTGCAACTCTTTGTAGAGATCGGGCGTGAGGTACGCGCTGTGCGGATCGAGGGAGGTCAGCATGCCGTTGATGGCGCCCTCGATGAGTTGGCTGGTCTGCACGTCCTCGACGTAGTTCTTCTGGACGATCGCGAGAATATTGGTGAAGACCTGCAGGTTCTCGTAGTTCGAGTCCGGATCCTTGGCGCCGGCCTTCTGCACGGCGTTCCCGCCGGAGAAGAGCACCGCGAGAATCGCGAACACGGCCAGCGGAACGAGAAGGCTTCGACGCCGTCTTGGCATAGAGAATGCTCCGATCAATACGCGAAAAGTTTCGCGATTATACAGTAGCTTCGGGACCCCGCAAAGCCGACTTGCATCCCGCGGCGGCGAAATCGTCGCGGACGGTGCGAGGAGGCCTCAGTGCTGCGCGTTCGAGGAGAGGGCGCGGCCGTGGTCGGCGTCGGGAAGGGTCCTCAAGTAGGCGATGACCGCCCAGCGCTCGTCGTCGGCGAGCGAGCCGTGGAAGGACGGCATCGCCGTACCCGGCTTGCCCTCGCTCACGCGGAAGAAGAGATAGGCATCCGAGTGGCGCGCAAGGACGTCGCTGCCGCTGAAGTTCGCCGGCGACGGGCTGAGACCGACCGCCGCCGGACCGCGCCCGTCCGCCTGGGCGCCATGGCAGGTCGCACAGTTCTCTTGGAAGAGCGCGGCGCCGACCTCGATCGCGGCCGGATCACCGGCGCGTGGGTTGGACTTGCCGGCGTACGGTGGGGGGACATCCTCGCCGCGCCGGAGCGCCGCGAGCCGCGGCACGACGAGCCATGCCGCGACGAGCGCGACGAGCAGCGCCGCGCCGGCGACACGGATCTTCATGCGCCCGCGGTCACGAGCGCGCCGCCTCGGCGCCGTGCAGCGTCGACGTCGCCCGCATCGCGTAGAGCCCACCCGCGAGCAACGCCGCGACCAGGATCCCCTGCGCGATGAGCGGCTCGACGAGCGGGTAGATCGCCAGCCAATCGCGCAGCAACGTCAGGTCCGGAATCGGCGCCGGCGTCGCCGGGATCCAGCCCGCCTCCTGCAGCTCGCGCACGCCCGCGCCGGCGAACTTGAAGGCGAGCACGTAGAGCAGCGTCCCGGTCAAGGCGAAGAACGGCCGCATCGGAATGCGCACGCCGTAGCGGAAGAGCGCGACGGCGATCGCGGCGAGACACGCAACACCGACCGCGAAGCCCGAGCCGACCGCGGACAGCCCGCTCGGCGACCCGCCGGTACGCCCGCCGAGGGCCTCGTAGAAGAGCACGGTCTCGAAACCCTCGCGGAAGACGACGAGGAACGCAAGTAGGACGAGCGCGCCGCCACGGCCGGTGCCGAGCGCGCCTTCGAGACGCGTACGCACGAATGCTTGCCAGCGGCGCGCCTCCGCCTTCGAGATCAGCCAATACGACGCCGCGAAGAGGACGACGACGGCGATCAGCATCGTCACGCCCTCGAGTGTCTCGCGCGCCGTGCCGGTCATCGGCAGCACCCGCCGCGCGACGACCGCGAGCACGACGCTCACCGCGACCGCGGCTCCGGCGCCGGCATAGAGGAGCCGGCGCTTGTCGGCTTGGCCGACCTTCACGAGGTAGGCGGTGAGCGCGGCGAGAATGAGGATCGCCTCGAAGCCCTCGCGGACGATGATGAGCACGCTGTCGAGGAAGAGGCTCGACGGTCCGGCGGCGGGATCGGACGCCATGGCGCGGTCGAGCGCCTCGGCGAGGTCGGCGCCCTGGGCGCGGACGTCGCCGACCGAGGCGCCGCTCTTCATCGCCGCGGCGAGCTTCAGCCAGCGCACCTCGATGTCGTGGTAGAGCGCGGGATCGCGGCTCGCGAGCTCACGGTCGGACGGCGAGTTCTCGAATCGGACGAACGCGTCGCCGACCGCGAGGCGCGCCGATTCCGCCGGGTAATGGGCGACGGCGTCACGGATGCTCGAGGCGAAGACCGCGTCCGCGGCGACGACCGGCGCCGGCGCGAAGAGAAGAACGAGGACGAGAAGGACGCGGGCGGTCATGCGCCACTCCGGCGCTTCGGGATCGGCAGCTCGATCTCGGTGCCGGCCTCGAGGCGCGGCTTGTCGATGCTGCCGAGCGCCGGCGGGTCGACGTGGACGCGCACCGTCGTCGCGTCGGGTGACAGCGCCAGGGTCTCACCGTAATGCGAGAACACCGACAGCAACGGATGCAGATGCGCGCTGCCGACCTCGCGCGTGCCGGCGAGGAACGTGAGCCGTACGGCGGCATCCGGAACGAGCTGACCGTTGTCGCGATCCAGCAGGACGACCTCGACGTGGTTGGTCGCGTCGGCGCCGACGGCTTGCAAGACCGGCTTGCCGTCTTGCCAGACCCAGAACGGCTCGGGTCCCTCGACGATCACGCCGATGCGATACGGGCCGGCGTCGTGCAGGGTGCCCGCCTCGGCGACCGCTTGCAGGACGTCGTCGCCCACCGAGTAGTCGGCGTCGACGGGTTGCACCGGCTTGGCGTCGAAGAGCAGCGCGCCGGCGCGCACGTGTGCCGCGAGGGTCGCCGTCGCCGGCGCGACGAAGTGGGTCAGCATGTCGCCGTGGCGCGCATATGCCGGCGGCGATACCGTGATCGTCACCGTCACCGGCCCCTCGCTCGCGGGCAGGCCGACGTTGGCGCCGTACTGGTGGTAGTCGCCCCAGAGCTCGGCGAGACGCGCGCCGACCCGCATGTCGCCGGCGGTGATCGTGAGCGTCACCGTCTGCGCCGGGAGGAAACGCTTGGTGCGGCGCTCGCGCACCAGCGCCGCGACGTAGACCTCACCCGCAACCGGCTGCTCGGGCGCAAGCGTCGCCCCCTCGCGCCGGAAGATCGACCGCGCCGGTCCGCTGCTCACGCCGATGCGATACTCGTCGACGATCGCCTCGGCGCCGATCGCCTGATCGGCGCGCGTGGTCGCGAGGACGGTGCCGCGCACTTGCGCGGGCACCGCGCCGGCGAGGAGCTCCTCGACGAGCGCGATCGCCGCCGACGCCTCGCGGCCGACCTCCGCCGGCGCCGCCTTGGCCCCGACCTGCTCGCGCACACGGGCGATGCCGTCACGCATCGCGCCGGCGTGCGCGCTGGGCAGCACGCCGGCGTGGTCGAGCTGCGCCAGCTTCGCCTGCGCCTGCTCCGCGAAGAGCTCAGTCTCGGCGTACTCGGTCGCGTCGATCACCGCGCCTCCGGCCGGCGTGACCGCGTTCTGGTACTCCTGTCGCACCAGCTTGAGCACGCCGATCAGCTCTCCGGCGCGGGCCTGCGTCTCGTCACCCTTGGCGTCCTCGTGCCGGCTGCACTCCGCGACGAGCGCGACCGCGAGCACCGCGATGGTGGTGATTTTGAATTTCATTCTCAATTCATCTCTCACCTACCCCCACCCCTCGGCGCTGTCAATTTGGCCGGCCGGTAGGGGACGGCCTCCGGCGGCCGGCACGCGCGACGGCGCCCGGCAACGTCCCACGAGCCTTGAAAACACGCCGCTGCGCCGTTAGGACACCCTCGATGCCACGGGGGGTGGGTATGCGGGTGGAGCGCCAGCTTTCGATTTTCCTCGACAACAAGCCCGGAACGCTGGCGGCGGCCTGCAGCGACCTCGCCGCGCACGACATCAACATCGAGGCGATCACGATCGCCAACCTGGTCGACCACGCCGTCGTGCGCATGGTCGTTTCGGACGCGACCGCGGCGATCCATCTCCTCGGCGACGCCGGCATCCTCGTGATCGTCTCCGACGTGCTGGCGGTCGACTTGCCGGATCGCGCCGGCGCAATCGCCGAGATGGCGCGTACGCTCGGGCGCGCGAAGATCAACATCGACTATCTCTACGGCTCGAGCCGGGGCGAGGGCGTGCCGACCATCTTCCTGCGCGTCTCGGACGTCGCGGCGGCGCGGCGGAAGCTCGCCCCGCTGCTCGCGCGCGAGGTGCGCGCCCGCAAGACCGCCGGTGCCGGCGCGCCTAAAAGCCACGCCACTCGCCGTGCTCGATCAGGCGCTGCAGCGCCTCGCGGCTCTCGGGCGAGCTCCACGCGCGCGGGCCGAGCTCGTGCGCGACCACGCGGCCGTTCCGGTCGATGATGAACGTCTCCGGAAACCCGGTCACGCCGTAGCGCGTCGCCAGCTGTCCCTCGGGGTCGAGCAGCACCGGGAAGGTCAGCTGCATCTGGCGCACGAACTCCTCGACCACGCCCTTGCCGCCCTCGTCGGCGCTCGCCGCGACCATCTCGAAGTCGGGACCGTGCATGCGCTGATAGAGCGCCTCCATCGACGGCATCTCTTCGCGACACGGCTGGCACCACGTCGCCCACACGTTCAGAAACACGACGCGACCCTTCAGGTTCGCGAGGCGGACGGTGTGGCCGGAGAGATCGCTGAGCGTGAAGTCGGGGGCCGGCCGGCCGACCAGCTTGCCGCTCCGTTGACACGCCGCGATCAGGCCGAGCGCGAGGAGCGCCGCGGTGAGGAGGCGCGAGCGGCCGGAAGCGCCGGTGCCAACGGCGACGCCGCCGCGACGCGGGCCGCGCGAGGCGCGTCCGCTCACCGCGGCGGGCTCGCCGAGCCGACCGCGGCCGGAGCCGCGACGTCGCGCGCGCGCGACGATCGCCACAGCTGCACCAGGCCGATCGCCATGAGCGCCAGGCTGATCAGCTGCGCCTCGGTGAGCCCAAGGAATACCTTCGGGTTGATCCGCACGAACTCGACGCAGAAGCGGACCAAGCCGCTCAGCACGAGGTAGAGCCAGAGGATCGTGCCGTCGGGATGCGGCGCACGCCGCACCGACCACAGGACGGCGAACACGATGAAGTAGCCGAGGGTCTCGTAGACCGGCGCCGGATGCACCCGCACGTCGACCGGCAGACCGCTCGCGCGCGTCCACTCCTCCCAGCCGATGATGGCGTTCGGATAGCTCATCGCCCACGGCAGCGTGCTCGGCATGCCCCAGTCGCCGTCGCCGGCGAGCTGACAGCCGATGCGTCCGATCGCTTGGCCGATCGCGAGCCCGGGCGCTATGCAGTCGACGACACGCAGCCACGGCAGCCCTTGGCGGTGGATGACGTACGAGACCGTGAGGAAGCCGCCGATCAGCCCACCGTAGAAGACGAAGCCGGCACCCGTGAAGACGAAAGAGATGGGGTGCGCGAGGAACCCCGCCCAATCGTCGACGAGCGAGAGCAAACGCGAGCCGGCGAGGCCGCCGATCGCCGCCCACAGCACGAACGAGGACGACAGATCCGGGTCCATGCCTTTGCGCTCGAGCTCGCGGCCAACGACGTAGCCTGCCGCGAGGAACGCGATCGCGAGCATCACGCCGAAGCTGTAGATCGTGATCGGCCCGAGCGAGAAGATCACCGGATGCACGACGCGAGACCATATCGGAAGCGAAAAACACCTGCCAGGTGGGCTGCCCTGCTCACGGCCGGCGGCGCACGCGGGCGGCCGATCGGAACCGACGATCGCGGGTTGCAGCGCCGGCGGGCGAGCGCTTAGATACGCCGCATGGCGCGCGCGGGTTTCTGGGCAGTCTCGTCGGGGAAGATCAGCTTCCGTCGCGACGGTCGCTGGTACTCCGACGACGAGCCGGTCAACAACGCGCGCATCGCGAAGCTCTTCAGCCAGTGCCTGCGGCAGAGCGACGACGGACGCTGGATGGTCGCGATGGCCGACGAGCGCGCGTTCGTCGAGATCGAGGACACGCCGTGGGTCGTGACCTCGGTGAGCGGCACCGCGGCGGAAGGGTTCACGTTGCACCTGAACGACGGCACGACCGAGCCGCTCGACCCGGCGACGCTCGCGGTCGGCGCGACCGACGTGCCCTACGTCGCGGTGAAGGGCGGCCGCTACCGCGCCCGCGTCCTGCGGCCGGCGTACTATCAGCTCGCGCCCGCGATCGAGGAGCGCGGCGGACGTTTCGCGCTCGTGACGGGCGGCCGTCGCTACGAGATCCCGCCACCGGCCTGAGCCGCGGCGGTCGCGTCGTCGCGCACGTCACTCCGATGCACGTCGTCCTGGTCGAGCCCGAGATTCCACCCAACACCGGATCGATCGCGCGCCTCTGCGCCGCGACCGCGACACCGCTGCACTTGGTCGGCCGGCTCGGCTTCTCGCTCGACGACAAGCACCTGCGCCGCGCCGGGCTCGACTACTGGCCCTACGTCGACGTCCGCCGGCACGAGACCTGGGAGGCCTTCGTCGCGGCGGTGCCGGGTCGGCGCCTCGGCTTCTCGGCACGCGCCGCGCGCCTCTACACCGACGCCCGTTTCGAGCGCGACGATCTCTTGGTGTTCGGCGGCGAGACGCGCGGCCTGCCGGCCGCAGTGAAGACGGACCTCGGCGACGCGCTCTACCGCATCCCGATCGTGACCACGCACGTGCGGAGCCTCAATCTCGCCAACGCGGTCTCGGTCGTGCTCTACGAAGGCCTTCGCCAGATCGGCGGGCAGTGGTGAGGTAGCCCGCGCACAAGCGGACCCGTACACGCTCGAGATCCCGCCGGCGCGGGCGCGCGCTCACCGCGCGGTGGCGACTACTCCCCTTCGGGCGCAGCACGGCCGCAGCGACCATTGCCGCAACCGGGACGACCGCAGCCGCCCTCTGGCAAGACGTAGCCGTAGCCGAGATCCTCGATGCCGTGCAGGTCGAGCCAGCGCAGCGCCGCCGGCTCGGCAAGGGTCGAGCAATCGAGGCAGCGCATCAGCTCGCGATCGTGCTCGTCGATGTCGGTGTAGCAGAGCACGTCCTTGTCGCAGAGCGCGCAGTGCGCGACGGGGAACTCGGTCGGCGCGTGCTCGGAGGCCACGCCGAGCTTGTACACCGTCACGTTCTTGCCAGACAAACTGCGGGTTTATCGAATTGAATCCCCCCCTATCGTCCTGTAATGAAGAGCTGCCTTGCCCGCCGTCTCCTGTGCCGGTCCGGCAGGCCGGTTCGGGTCGATGCGACGCCTTCTCACCCTCACCATTCTGGGCTCGTGGATCATCATGGTCGCGCTATTGGTGCGCCGGCAGGCACCGCTGCCGAGCACCGACGTCACGGCGCTGCCTGGTGCGGCGCTGCAAGAGCACGAGGAGTGGTACGGCGTGTACCGCAACACCGAGAAGATCGGCCATGCGCATCGCGTGAGCGCCCGCACCCTCGGTGGCTATGCGTTCTACGACGACATGGTCGTGTCGCTGACGATGCTCGGCGCGCCGCAGCAGGTGCGCACGGCGCTGGTGGCCGAGACCGACGACGCCTTCGCGCTCGAGCGCTTCCGCTTCACGTTGATCTCGCCCGCGACCGTGTTCACGGCGCGTGGCACCGTCGAGAAGGGCAACCTCGGCATCGTCTACGGCCCGGAGGGCCAGACCGCCCACATGGATCTGCCGCTCACCGACGCGATCTACCTACCGAGCACGCTCCGCTCGCGCGTCCTCGCCGGCGACGTCGCAGCGGGGACGCGCTACAGCGTGCCCGTGTTCAGCCCGCTGACGATGCGAAACGAGCCCATGACCTTGATCGTCGAGGGACCCGAGCCGCTCACGAGCGACGGCACGCCGGTCGCGACGATCCGCATCGCGGAGGAGTACGCCGGCATACGCACCCACGCGTGGCTCGAGCCGAGCGGCGCCGTCGTGCGCGAAGAGGCGGCGCTCGGCTTCGTGCTCGAGCGTGAGACCCGCGAGCGCGCCCTCACCGAGACGACCTCGACCACGCCCGTCGACCTCGTCGGCGTGAGCCGCATTCCGCTCGAGGGCGAGATTCCCGATCCGCGCGGCGCGACTCGGCTCTCGCTACGTGTGACCGGCGCCGCGCGCGACCACGTTCTGAACGATCCGCCGCGCCAGCGCACGACCGACGGCCGCGTCGACATCGCGCGCGAGGACATTCCCGCCGGCGCGGCCGCCGACGACGCACCACCGGCCGCGGGCGAGTACACCGCCCCGGCACCGTTCATCGAGTCGGACGATCCCGCCATCGTCGCGCGCGCGCGCACGATCGTCGGCGACACGACCGACCATGCCGCGGCGGCGCGCCGCCTCGTGACGTGGGTCGCGTCGCACCTCGAGAAGGTGCCGAGCGTCACCGTGCCGAGCGCGCGCGAGGTCCTGACCAGCATGCGCGGCGACTGCAACGAGCACGCCGTGCTCTTGACGGCGCTCGCACGCGCCGCCGGCATTCCGGCGCGGGTCGTCGCCGGAGCGGTATACGCGAACGACGGCTTCTACTATCACGCCTGGAGCGAGCTCTGGCTCGGACGTTGGGTGAGCGCTGATGCGGTCTTCGATCAAATGCCCACGGATGCGACGCACGTGAAGCTCGTCGAGGGCGGGCCCGAGCGCCACATCGCGCTCGCCGGTACGATCGGACAGCTGGCGTTCCGGGTCGAGGAGGTGCGGTGATGATTCGCTGTGTGAAGCTGCGCAAGACCTACGGCAGTCTCGTCGCGGTCGACGACGTCGACCTCGCGATCGAGACCGGCGAGGTGTTCGGGTTTCTCGGACCGAACGGCGCCGGCAAGACCACGACGATCCGCATGATGATCGGCTTGCTCGAGCCGACCTCCGGCACGGTGCTCCTCGGCGACCACGACATCAGCAAGGAGCCGGAAGCCGCGAAGGCCATGACGGGCTACGTCCCCGATCAGCCCTTTCTCTACGACAAGCTCACCGGCATCGAGTTCCTGCGCTTCGTCGGCGGGCTCTACGGCGTCGAGCGCGGCGATCTCGAAACCCGGAGCGCCGACCTGCTCGACGAGTTCGCGCTCGTCGACCGCGCGACGGAGCTGATCGAGACCTACTCGCACGGCATGAAGCAGCGTCTCGCGCTCGCCGCCGCGCTGATCCATCGGCCGCGGATTCTCATTCTCGACGAGCCGATGGTCGGCATGGATCCGCAGGGCGCCCTCGACCTCCGGCGCCTGCTGGGCGGCCTCGCCGCGAGCGGCGTCACTATCTTCCTCTCGACGCACAGCCTGCCCGTCGCCGAGGAGCTCTGCGACCGCATCGGCATCCTCGACCACGGCAAGCTGATCGCCCTCGGCAGCCTGCACGAGCTCCGCGCCGGCAGCGCCGAGCGCTCGTTCCGCACAGCGCCTTCCGAAGACACGCTCGAGGCGGTCTTCCTCCGTCTCACCGGCACCGGGGGTGACGGCGCGTGAGCAAGACCGCGTCGGTCGCCCACCTGCTCTCGCCGCGCGTCTACGCCGTTCGCAACGCCTTTCGCCGCGGCCGCTGGCAGCCGATCGCGCTCACCGCGGTGACGATCGCGTTCTGGATCGGCTCGTTCATCTTCTTCACCCGCGTCCTCGCCTACTTCCAGACCATCACCGCGCTCGGACCGCTGCTGACGCAGCGCCTGCTCGTGGTGCTGTTCGTGAGCTTCTTCAGCGTGCTGGTGATCAGTAACGTCGTCACCGCGCTCACGACGTTTTACCTCGCCGCTGACGTGCGCCTGCTCCTCGCCGCGCCGATCACGCGCCGGCGCGTCCACCAGGCGCGCTTCGTCGAGACCCTGCTCTCCTCGTCGTGGATGGTGCTGCTCTTCGGCCTGCCGGCGTTCCTCGCCTACGGCGTCGTCTATGCCGCCGGCCCGCTCTACTACGCCGGCACCGTCCTCACGATGATCCCGTTTCTGATCATCCCGGCGGCGATCGGCGTGCTCGTGACGACCGGGCTCGTGATGGTATTTCCCGCCCGCCGCGCGCGCGACGTGATGCTGGTGGGGACCGTCGCGCTCGTCGCGCTCGGCTATCTGGCGCTCCGCCTGGCGCGCCCCGAGCGCTTGGCGACGCCGTCGGGCTTCGCCGGCTTCGCGGCCTTCCTGGCGAGCTTCGAGGCGCCGGCCTCGCCGTACCTGCCGACGACTTGGGCGTCCGAGGTCCTGATCCCGCTTCTCGGCGCGCGGACCGGCGACCCGCTCTTCTATCTCGGCATGCTGGCGACGACCGCCGCCGCGCTCTACGTCGCGAGCGCGTCGGTCGTCGAGCGCGTTTTTCTCACCGCCTGGTCGCGGGCGCAGGAGGGTCGGACCGGTGCGAAGCGCGAGCGGCTGCTGGCGCGCTGGCTCCGCGTCTCGGGCGCGCCGTTGCCGCGCGTGCCCGCGCTGCTGTTCATCAAGGACTTCACCATCTTCCTGCGCGACGCGCGACAGTGGTCGCAGCTCCTGCTGCTGCTCGCGCTGGTGGTCGTCTACATCTACAACTTCTCGGTCCTGCCGATCGACGACGGCAGCCCGCTCGCGCTCACCCTGCGCGACATCGTCGCCTTCTCGAATCTCGGCCTCGCCGCCTTCGTCACCGCCGCGGTCGCCGTCCGCTTCGTCTATCCGGTCGTGAGCCTCGAAGGACGGTCGTGGTGGGTGCTCCGCACCGCGCCGATCGCGCTCGAGACCATCTGGTGGAGCAAGTTCTGGATCGCCTTCCTGCCGCTCGTCATCCTCGGCGAGCTCCTGATCGCGATCACGAACCACTTCCTCGGGGTCGACGCGGGCCTGACGCTGACCTTCATGCTGACGCTCGTCTTCGTGATCGCCGCGATCGTGAGCCTCGGTCTCGCGTTCGGCGCCGCCTACCCGCGCTTCGACACCCAGAACGCCGCGCAAATCGCGACCGGCTTCGGCGGCGTCGTCTACATGGTGAGCTGCCTCGGCCTGATCGCCACGGTCGTCGTGCTCGAGCTCTGGCCGGTGTCGCGCCTCTTCTGGCACCAGGCGGCGGCCTTCCCGCTGCGCGGCGCCGAGACCGCCGTGGTCGCGGCCGCGTTCGTCGCGGTCGCGATCCTGACGGTCGTGATCGGGGCGGTCGCCCGGCGATCGGCGTTGCGGAATCTGGCCTCGCTCAACGCGTAGCCTGATTGCCGCCTCCCGCGGCACGACCGGTCAGCCTCAGCGACGGAACGTCGCGACGACCCCCCCGAGCTCCGTCGGAAATTCGCCGTCGCTGCCGGTTCTGCGCTTGTCGCAGAATCTTCTTGACAGCGCGCATGCAGCCGAAGTACCCGCGTAGTACAGCTACGCACTACGTACCGGCTCGCGGCCCGCGCGGGTCACACCAAGGAGGGATCCCGTATGGCAACTGAGGACCGTTATGCCCGGCCTGTCGATTCGGTGAACTGGGGCGTTCCAGGAGAATTCGACACCAACTTTCGTTGGGAATATCACGACGGGCGCGAATCGCTGCTCAAGCTCTACGAGAAGGGCAAAGAGCGCCAGTGGAACGCCAACACGCGCATCGACTGGTCGCAGGATCTCGATCCCGAGAACCCCGAGCAGCTGCCGGACGAGTCGATCCCGCTCTTCGGCTCCGACGTCTTCGAACGGCTCACGCGCGAGGAGAAGTCACGGCTGCGGCACCACTTCCAGTCGTGGCAGCTTTCGCAGTTCCTGCACGGTGAGCAAGGCGCGCTCATCTGCACCGCGAAGATCGTGCAGCAGGTGCCGAACATGGACGCCAAGTTCTACGCGGCGACGCAGGTGATCGACGAGGCCCGCCACGTCGAGGCCTACTCGAAGCTCTTGCACGACAAGTTCGAGCTCGCCTACCCGATCACGCCGACCTTGCAGAAGCTCCTCGCCAACGTGCTCAGCGATTCGCGCTGGGACATGACCTATCTCGGCATGCAGGTCCTCATCGAGGGGCTCGCGCTCGCGGCCTTCGCGCAGATCCGTGACCAGTCGCAGAACCCGCTCGCCGCGTCGGTGAACGCCTACGTCATGCAGGACGAGGCGCGTCACGTCGCCTTCGGCCGCTTCGCGCTCCGCGACTACTACCCGACGCTCACGCAAGCGGAACGCGACGAGCGCGAGGAGTTCGCGGTCGAGGCCTGCTACCTGATGCGCGATCGCTTCCAGGCCGAGGAGGTCTGGGACACGCTCGGCCTGCCGGTCGACGAGTGCGCCGCCTACATGCTCGAGTCGGGATTCATGCGGAACTACCGCTCGGCGCTCTTCAGCCGAATCGTCCCGATCATGAAGGACATCGGCCTCTGGGGCCCCAAGATCCGCGACGCCTACGGGAAGATGGGCATCCTCGGCTACGCCGAGACGGACGTGCAAGCGATGGCGGCGGAGGACGAGCGCGTCGCCGAGCAGTACGACCAGCGCCACGACGAGATCGTGCGCGTCGCCGCGACGGCGACGACCGCCGCAATCGGGACGGATGGCAAAGCGGTCGCCTGATAGCGTCCGCGCGCGGCACGCGCGGATGAAGATGAAAGACCTCGAGCGCGCGACCGGCGTCGGGCGCGAGAGTATCCGCTACTACATCCGCGAAGGGCTCCTCCCCGAGCCGGAGCGGCCGGGCCGCAACGTCGCCTGGTACGACGAGTCTTTTGTCGAGCGCATCCGGCTCATCAAGGAGCTGCAGCAGAAGCGCTTCCTGCCGCTGCACGTCATCAAGGCGATCGTCGGCAACGACGCGACGCCGCCGCGCGACGAGGTGCACACGCTCCTCCAGCTCGACGGCAAGCTCTTCCCGGCCGTCGACGGCGCGCCGCAGCCGGAGCCGGAACGCTTGAGCACGGTCGCGCGACGGACCGGTGTCAGCGCTGCCGAGATCCGCGAGCTCGCCGAGATCGGCGTGGTCGAGCTCACCACGCACAAAGGCGATCATTGGCTCGACCAGCATGGCGTCGCGCTCGTCGAGCTGTGGGCGAAGATGCGGGCCGCGGGCTTTCGCGAGGAGCTCGGCTTCGGCGCCGCGAACCTGCGCGTCTACGTCGACTTCGTGCAGTGGCTCGCGCGCGAGGAGCTGCGGCTCTTCAGCCACGGCGTCACCGGGCGCGTCGACACCGAGACCTCGGCACGGATGGCGGAGGCCGGCATCAACTTCATCAATCAGATGATCGGCCTGCTGCGAAAGACGACGCTGCTGCGGTACATCGCCCAAGGCAACGTCCCGGCCCCCGCGGACAGCGAACCGTCGGCTGACGCGCCGACGGGCTGAGATCTACTTGCGCGCGGTGCGACCGACTCGTCTTCAATTTCATCGACCGCCAGATCCTCGCGATCCTGATCGAGCCGATCAAAGCCGACCTCGGCGTCTCCGACACCGCGATGGGCTTCCTCACCGGCATCGCCTTCGCGCTCTTCTACACCTTCGCCGGCATCCCGATCGCGCGCCTCGCCGACACTCGCGCGCGGCGCACGATCATCGCGATCGGCCTCGCCGTGTGGAGCGCGATGACCGCCGCATCCGGGCTCGTCCGCAGCTTCACCGAGCTCGCGCGGGCCCGGTTCGGCGTGCTGATGACACCCGCGCCGATCCCCGCGATGCTCTTCCTGAAGACCCTCGAGCGGACGGATGAGCGCAGTCCACAGGAATCGATACGGCACGACGATCATCACGTCGATCACCGGCTTGGCGGCAAGACCCGGTACCGCCGTGCTGCCGATGTGCTCGACGGTGAGATCGGACACGTCGCACAGCGCGTCGCGGATGGCCGCCGCCTCGCTCGTGAACATCTCCGGCCACGCGGAGTCGTACTTCGCGATCTCGATCGGATCCTCGGCCGCGTTGCTCCACTTCCCGTCCTGCCGGGTGATCTTCGGCATCCGCGCTTCGCGCTCAGCCCCCCGCGGCGCCCGCGCCGGGATGCGCTAGGCCCTCGGCGTCCGACGGCGGCTTGTCGGCATCGTCACGACGGTGAGCCGCCTGGACCGGCCCCAGACCGGCGAAAGCGGTCTGCACCGCGCTGAACGGGTCGCTCTTCTTCTCGCGCGCCGCCGCCTCGATCAGATCGAGCGACCTCCGCAAGCTGCCGGTCCGCTCGTAGATGGCGTCGAAGATCCGTAGATCAGTCGTGTAGAGCATGTACTGGAGTAGGACGGCGTTGTTGAGCGGCTCGGCCCGGAAGCTCGCGAACTGCTGCTTGGGAAGGTCGAGGGTCTCGAACTCGGCGCGCGCCGCCGCGAGCTCCTGGTCGCGGGCGTGCAACGCGTCTTCCGTGCTCGTCGTGGTCGCGTAGAGGCTGCGCAGGCGCGCCGCGACACGGGCGACGAAATCGGCGAAGCGGAGCTCGTCACGCCAGGCACGCTCCGCCTCGCGCAGCGGCTCGTCCTCGCCGCGGGCACGGAAGAACTCGATCGCGCCGCGGTGGCCGACGAAGTTCGCGACCGACTCGTTGAAGGCCGTCTCGCCCGGCACGAAGAAGGTGTTGTGGTAGAGCTCGTGCAGCACGAGGTTCACGAGATAGCCGCGATCGTGGCGCAGCAGGTGCTCGAGGAGCGGGTCGGCGAACCACCCGAGCGTGCTGAACGCCGCCGCCCCGCGGACGTACGTGTCGTAGCCGCGCTCGCGGAGATGCGCCGCCTCGGTCTCGGCTTGCTCGCGCGCGAAGTAGCCCTTGTAGGGCACCGAGCCGACGATCGGGAACCACCAGGTGTAGGGCTCGAGCGCGGTCTGCTTCGCCGCCGTGACGACGAAGATGTTGTGCTCGCGATCGAGACGCGACACGCTGCCGAAGCTGTCGCCGACGGCGAGACCGATCCCGTCCGCGAAGGTCCGCGCCGCCAGCACGGTCTCGAGCTTCCCGCGCACGGCGGGATCGAGGTCGGGGCGCGCGAGCACGCGCTCCATCGGCTCGCGCCGCCACAGGATCTTCGCCTCCTCGTATCCGGCGCGCAGCACGTAGAGCGGCGAGCATCCGCTCCCGATCACGGCGAGCAGCGCCGCCACGGCGGCGGTCGAGATCGCGGTGCGGCGCATCGAGCGAGGATAGCGGCGATCGGCGCCGGGGAGCAATGCGGCCGGCGCGTGCGGCGAGCGTGAGTTGGGCGCGCTGCCGCGCCCGACTCGTCGACCGACGATGCGGCGCGCGGTGCGGTGCCGCTCCGATCGACGCTCAGGAGCGGATGACGGCCTGCTGGATCTCGGGCTGCTGGGGGCCGGCCGCGTACTGCAGCTCGTAGAGGCGGCAGTAGATGCCGCGCGCGGCGATCAGCTCCGCGTGGGTGCCGATCTCACGGATCTCGCCATGGTGCAGGACGACGATGCGGTCGGCGTTCTCGATCGTCGACAGCCGGTGCGCGATCACGACCGCGGTGCGGTCGCGCAGGAGCGTGGTCAGTGCGTCCTGGATCAGGATCTCGGTTTCGGTGTCGATGCTCGACGTGGCCTCGTCGAGCACGAGGATGGTCGGGTCGTAGGCGAGCGCCCGCGCGAACGCGAGCAGCTGGCGCTGCCCGGTCGAGAGGTTGGAGCCGCGCTCGCGGAGCGGCTCGCGGAAGCGGCCCGGCAGCGCGTCGATGAAACCCAAGGCGTTCACGCGGCGCGCGGCATCCTCCATGTCCGCGAGCGTGATGTCGGAGCGGCCGAGGGAGATGTTGCCGGCGACGTCGCCGCTGAAGAGGAAGACGTCCTGCAGCACCACACCGATGCGCCGGCGCAACTCGTGCACGTCCCACTCGCGCACGTCCACCCCGTCGACGCGGATCGCGCCGCGGGTCACGTCGTAGAAGCGCGACAGTAGCTTCATGAGGCTCGTCTTGCCGGAGCCGGTGGCGCCGACGATCGCGACCTTCTCACCGGGGTTCACCCGGAAGGAGACGTCGCGCAGGACGAAGTCGTTCGGCTTGTAGCTGAACCAGACGTGGTCGAACTCGATCGCGCCCCGACGCGGCGGCGCGACCTGGCGCACCGCCGGCGAGCTGATCGCGGGTGGCGTGTCGAGGAGCAGGAACACGCGCTCCGCCGACGCCATCGCCGACTGCATCACCGCGTACTTGGTGCTGAACTCACGGATCGGAATGAAGAAGCGCTGGATGTACTCGATGAAGGCGACGAGCGTCCCGAAGGCGACCGCCCCTGAGCGGATGCCGGCGGCCCCGTACCACACCATCACGGCGACCGAGATGCTCGCCATCGCCTCGACCACCGAGAAGAGCGCCGCCTCGTAGACGTTCGACCAGTGGTTGGCCTCGCGGTGGTCGTCGTTCAACGCCTTGAACTCCTCGTACGAGAGCCGCTCGCGCGCGAAGAGCTGGATGATCATCATCCCCGAGAGGGCCTCCTGTAGATACGCGTTGAGGCGCGCCAGGCGCTCGCGGATCAGACGGTAGGTGCGACGCGCGGCCTGGCGGAAGTAGTTGAGGGCGAGGATCATGACCGGCATCATCGCGAGCGCCGCGAGTGCGAGGCGAAAGTCGATGCTCATCATGATCGCGACGATGCCGGCACAGGTGAGCACGTCCATGAAGATCGTCATCGCGCCGGCGGCGAACATCTCGTTGAGGACGTCGATGTCGGAGGTGAGCCGGGTGACGAGGCGGCCGATCGGGTTGCGGTCGAAGTAGCTCATCGACAGCGTCTGCACGTGCGCGAACGCCTGCACGCGGAGATCGGCGAGGGTGCGCTGCGCGACCAGCATCGTCAGGTAGTACTGCACGTAAAAGAAAACGCACTCGCCGAAGATCGCCGCCAAGTAGAGCAAGCCGGTCGTGGCGAGGCCGCGGGTGTCGCCGGTCGAGACCAAGCGATCGATCGCCAGCTTCAAGAGGTAGGGCTGCACCAGCATCAGGCCCGAGCTGATCGGCAGGCAGAGCACGGAGAGCCAAAAGAGCCGGCGATACGGCCTGATGAACGTCCACAAGCGCTTCACCAGACGGGTGTCGTACGCCTTCCCTAGGGCATCCTCGGCCTGGTGGTCGGCCGGCGCCGTCGCGGCCGCGGCGGCGGCCTCCTCCTCGACGACGGTGCACGCGTCGGCTCCGCCGTCCGGGCCGAGCGTCGCACCGGGTGCGAGCACGTCGAGCGCGACGTCGTCGCGCGACCCGGCGGCCGGTCCTTTGCCGTCGCGATCGATCGGCGGCTTCACAGCGCTTCGAGCTCCTCGGCCAGGCGCTGGCGCTGGAAGAGCTCGGCGTAGTAGCCGCCGCGCGCGAGCAGGCCCGCATGGTCGCCCAACTCGACGATCCGCCCGTCGTCGACGACCAAGATCAAGTCGGCGTTCATGATGGTCGAGATGCGGTGCGCGATCAGGATGCTGGTGCGCGCGCGCACCACGCTCTCGAGCCCGGTCAGGATGCGCCGCTCGGTCTCGCTGTCGACGCTCGAGAGCGCGTCGTCGAGGATGAGAATCGTCGGATCGACGAGCAGCGCGCGCGCCAGCGTCACGCGCTGCTTCTGCCCGCCGGAGAGCGTGATGCCGCGCTCGCCGACGATGGTGTCGTAGCCGCGCGGGAAGTCGTCGATGTCGCGGTCGAGGCCGGCGATCGCCGCCATGCGGCGCACCACCTCGTCGTCGGCGCCGGGCTGCGCGTAGCGGATGTTGTCGCGTACGCTGCGCGAGAAGAGGAACGGGTCCTGCGGCACGAAGCCGATCGAGCGCCGCAAGACGGCGAGCGGGATCTCGCGGATGTCGCGGCCGTCGATCGTGATCGTGCCGGCGCTGACGTCGTAGAGCCGCGGCAGCAAGTCGACGAGCGTGCTCTTGCCGGCGCCGGTGCGGCCGACGATGGCGAGCGTCGAGCCGGCGGGCAAGGTGAAGTCGACGTCGGAGAGCACCGTGTGGCCGTTCCGCGGCGCATCGTAGCTGAAGTCGACACCGCGAAAGGCGATGTCGCCGCGCAGCGCCGTGCCGTCGGCGAGCGCGGCGCGATCGTCGATCGTGGGCTCGATCGAGAAGATCTCCTCCAGGCGCTGCAGGGCGGCGCGGCCGCGCTGCACGATCGAGAGCATCCAGCCGAGCGCCATCGTCGGCCACGCCAGCAAATGCAGGTAGCCGATGAAGGCGACGAGATCGCCGAGGCTGAGGGCGCCGGCGACGACGCGCGAGCCGCCGTACCAGAGGACGACCAGGGTGCCGAGCGTGCTCGCCGCCCGCATCACCGGCATGATGAGACCGCGCACCCGCGCGAGCTCCATGTTCTGCCGGGAGAACTCCTCGTTGAGGCGGGCGAACGAATCGACCTCCGACTGCTCGCGCACGTACGCCTGCACCACGTGGATGCCGGAGAGGTTCTCCTGCACCTTGCTGCTCATCGCGGCGAGGCCTTCCTGGACCTTGAGGGTGCGCTCCATCAGCTGGCGGCTGGTGCGCTTCACGATGATGAGCACGACGGGATACGGCACCAGCGCCGCGAGCGTCAGGCGCCAGTCGATCGAGGCCATGATCGAGACGCCGTAGAGGTAGTAGATCGGCGTGTTGATCAAGTTCAGGAAGCCGACGCCGAGCAGCATGCGCACGGCGGTGATGTCGTTCACCAGGCGCGACATGAGGTCGCCGGTCTGGCGGCGGTGGTAGTACGCGAGCGGCAGGCGCTCGAGATGCGCGAACAGGTCGTTGCGGAGGTCGAACTCGACGTCGCGGCCGACGTTGAAGATGAGAAACCGCGAGAAGGTCCGCACTACGCCCTGGACGAGGGCGATCACGATGATGGCGCCCGCGATGGTCGCGACGGTGCCGACGGGGCCGTGCTGCGACACGGTGTCGACGGCACGCTTCAAGAGATACGGCACCGTCATCGCGAGCGAGCCGGTGGCGATCAGACACGCGAGGCCGACGGCGTAGCGGCCCCGGTAGCGGATCAGGTATGACCAGAGCCGAGACATGGAATCAAAAAGCTATATCGGACCCCTCATGGTGACGGAAGCTCGCTTCCGCCGAGGCCGCCGCAGCGCGTCCACGCCATGCCGCGCACGCTCCTGATCGGCGCGACCGGACAGCTCGGATCGGAGCTGGCCGCCCTGCTCGCCGGGCCCGATCTGGTCGCGGTCGGCCACGACGAGCTCGAGATCACCGACGCCGGCGCGACCGCCGCGCTCGTCGCGCGGGTCGCTCCCGACGTGATCGTGAACACCAGCGCCTTCCATGCGGTCGATCGTTGCGAGGGCGAGCCGGAGCGTGCGCTCGCGGTGAACGCGCTCGCGGTCCGGCAGCTCGCGGCGCGCGCCGCCGACGCCGGCGCCCTGCTCGTGCACTTCAGCACCGACTATGTGTTCGGTGGCGCGCCATCGACGCCGCCGCGGCCCTACGGCGAGGACGCCGCGCCGGCGCCACAAAGCGCGTACGCGGTCTCGAAGCTCGCCGGCGAGTGCTTCGTGCGCGCGCTCGCGCCGCGCCATCTCGTGATCCGCAGCGCCGGCCTTTTCGGCGGCGCCGGCTCGCGCGGCAAAGGCGGCAACTTCGTGGAGGCGATCCTGCGCCGCGCCCGCGCCGGTGAGGCGCTGCGGGTCGTCGACGATCAGGTCACCGCGCCGACGTACACCGGGCACCTCGCGCCGGTCGTGGTCGCGCTGATCGAGGAAGAGCGGCGGCGGCCGGGCGAGGTGCACGGCATCGTCCACGCCACCGCCGACGGCGCCTGCTCGTGGCACGAGCTCGCGGCCGCGATCCTCGCCGAAGCCGGCATCGCGGCACCGATCGCGCGCATCAGCTCGCGCGAGCTCGCTGCTCCGGCGGCGCGGCCGGGCTACTCGATCCTCGCCAACGATCGTCTGGCGGCGCTCGGCCTCGCGCGGCCGCCGCACTGGCGCGAGGGTCTGCGCACCTATCTCGCCCGCCGGCGCGAGGCGTGATCGGGTGACGACGCGCCCGGCGCTGCGCGCTCGGCCGTGAAGATCGCCCAGGTCATCACGCTCTATCGCCCCGACTTCGTCGGCGGCGCGACGCTCGTCGCCGATCGTCTGGCGCGCGGCCTGCGCGCGCGCGGCCACGACGTCGCCGTCTTCTGCGGCCGGCCGCACGCCGACGCGGCCCCCTACGAGACCGCGACGTGGGACGTCGGCGGCGTGCCGGTGACCGGCGTCAACGTCGCGTCCGGCTTCGTCCTCCTCGATCGGCGCAACTATCGACACCCCGAGGTCGACGCCGTCTTCGCGCGCTTTCTCGAGCGCGAGCGTCCCGACGTCGTCCACGCCCACAGCATCCAAGCGCTCGGCGCGAGCGTGCTCGAGGTCGCCGACGCGCGCGGCATCCCGATCGTCGTCACCATGCACGACTTCTGGTGGTTCTGCGCCCGCCTCTTCCTCGTCGATCCCGCGTCCTTCGTCTGTCCGCCGCGGGTCGCGCCGGAGCGCTGCCACTGCGCGCCGGGCTACGAGTTCGTCGAGCGCCGGCGCTATCTCGCGGCCGAGCTCGCACGCGCGGCGCGGGTGCTCACGCCGTCGCGACTGCTCGCGGACGCGGCGATCGCCAACGGCGTCGCGCGCCAGCGGGTCGAGGTTTCACCGAACGGGATCGTCGCCCCAAAGACGCCGCCGCGGCGCCGTCCGGGAGCGCTCGTGTTCGGCTACTTCGGCGGGGCCGACAACCGGGTAAAAGGCTTGCCGACGTTGCTGCGCGCCGCGAGCGAGCTCGACGTCGGTGGCTGGCAGCTCCGTCTCTTCGGCGTCGAGGGCGATGACGCGCGTGTGCCGGCAGTGATCGCCGACCGGGTCGTGACGGCGCCCGCGTTCGCGCCCGAGCGCCTCGCGGAAGTCCTCGCCGGTCTCGATTGCCTGGTCGTGCCGTCGCTTGCGCGCGAGTCGTACTCGCTCGCCACACGCGAGGCGCTCGCCGCGGGAGTGCCGGTGATCGTCAGCGACGGCGGCGGCGCGAGCGAGGTCGTGCGACCCGGAGCGAACGGCTTCGTCTTCGCGACCGCCGATGCGACCGACCTCGCGGCGGCGATGCGACGGATCGTCCTCACGCCGGCGCTGCTCGATGGCTTGCGCGCCGGCGCCGCCGAGACGACGGTCCCGAGCGTCGAGGAGCAGGTTCTGCAGGTCGAGCGCGTCTATCGCGAGGTGGTCGCGGCCAAGCGCCGCCCGGTCGACGCCGCGGCGGTACCGGCGAGCACCGCGCACGACCCCGACGACGCGCCGAGCGCGCCGGCGCCGCAGCGCGCGCGCTCGGCGTACGACGTGCTCTTCATCGCGGGCATCGACGGCGCGCCGCTCCGCTATCGCGTGTTGAACCTGCAAGACCAGCTCGCCGTCGCCGGTCTGACGAGCCGGCTCTGCTACCACACCGACCCGGAGATCCCGTCGGCGATCGCCGCCGCTGCGATCGTCGTCATGTATCGCGTCCCGTTGTCCGGCTACGGCGAGACCTGCGTCGCAGAGGCGCGACGTCTCGACCGCCGGCTCGTCTTCTCGTGCGACGATCTGGTTTTCGATCCGGCGGCGATTCCCCGCGACGTTCTCGCGCGGCTTCCGGAAGCTCAGCGTGCCGGCGCGCTCGCCTACGCGGAGAGATACGGCGCCATGCTCGCCGCCTGCGATGCCTTCCTCGGCGCAACCGAGCCGCTGGTCGACGCCGCGGCGCGCGCCGGGGTTCCCGGCTTCGTCGCGCGGAACGGTCTCGGTCGGGCGCAGCTCGCGGTCGCGGAGGCGGTCGTCAAGCAGCGGCTCGGCACGAGCATGGAGCGCGACGGGTCGACGCTCCGGCTCGCCTACTTCAGCGGCACGACGACGCACGATCTCGACTTCGCGTCGATCGAGCCCGCGCTGGTCGACATCCTCGCCACGTATCCAGAGGTCAGGCTCGTCCTCGGCGGCTATCTCCGTCCGGGCGCGGCGCTCGCGCCGTTCGGATCGCGGATCGAGCGCCTGCCGTTTCTGCCGTGGCAGACGCTCCTCGCCACGCTCGCGAGCATCGACGTCAACCTGGCACCGCTGCGGACGCCGGAGGAGTTCGCGGACGCGAAGAGCGAGGTGAAGTACCTCGAAGCGGGCGTGGTCGGCGTGCCGACGGTCGCGACGCCGACCGCGGCCTTCCGCCATGCAATCCGCGACGGCGAGAACGGTCTGCTCGCCCGCACCACACTCGAGTGGAGCGATGCGCTCGAGGCGCTGGTCGTCGACACCGGCTTGCGGCGACGCCTCGCGAACGCCGCCCGTGACGACGTCTTCGTGCGCTACACGCCGCAGGCGCAAGCCGACACGCTCGTCGCCGTGCTTGGCGCGATCGGCGCGCTGCCGCGCCGCGACGTCACGGCCGCGATGCCGGCGGACGACGGGCGCGGGCCGCATCTCGACGCCGGCGAGCTGGCGCAGCGCCATCCCGGCGAGATCGGTCGCTACGCGCTCGAGCCCACGGACGCCGTGCCCGGCGTCGCGCAGCCCTCGCATGACACCCCGTCGCCCTTCCTCGTCGCCGGGCGCGTGGTCGGCCAAAGTTTCGTCGCGGCCGCCGACGATCTCATACGCATCGACGTCCGCATCGGCACCGACGGAAAGACGCTCGGCGCTACGATCACCGTCCATCTCGGCGAGCGGCCGGGCGCCGGTGCGAAAGACCTCCGCACCGTCGTGCTGCGCGCGTCCGACTTCCCCGATCAGGCCTGGATCGCGGCGGAGTTCGCACCGCTCGCCGCGAGCGGCCGTACGCTCTACGTCTGGATCGAGAGCGACGCCGCCGACGCGCGCCAGGCGCCGACCCTGTGGACCTCCACGACCGGATGGGGCGAGCCGGCGCCCGACGGTCTCTTCATCGATCACCGACCGGCAGCCGGCGCGCTCACCTTTCGGACCTTCCACCGACGCGGGCACTGACACCGCGACGCCGCCGCGCGGGCGTCCCATCCCGCGCCGCAAATCACAGATCCTGATGGCCAGGAACACGCCATGTGACACCGGCCGCGAGTCATTCCTCGAGCGTCAGTCGAGCGTCAAGAGAACCCGCACCGACGAATCGACCTCGTTCAGCGGCAAATAGGCGATCGCCGCCGGCTCGGTCGCCAGATAGCCCCGCACCGCCGACGCCGACGGCAGCACGGTCGGCGGCGTGATGCCTTCGAAGTAGCGGCCATTCCAATAGGCGACGAGGTCATCACGCGAGCGACCGAGCACGATCTGCGAGAAACTCTGGCGGACCGAATTCTCGGCGGGCAGATTGATGGGGATTGCGCGTGTGCCGTTCGGCCAGAGCCGCTGGCGGCGCAAATACAGCTCGCGGAGCTCGTCCGTGGAGGTCTCCGTCACGAAGCTCGAGCGGCCGACCACGACGGCGATCCGCTCGCGGGTGTCGTCGTGCTCACCGGGGCGCAGGTCCGCAGCGAGCGCCACTCTCGCAGCGAGCAGCACCACCATCCCCAAAGCGAGGATTCGCACTTAGAAAAATAGTCCGATCGATATCAACAGCCCGCGTTGCAGGTTTTCACCCGTGCGCCGATTGGTGAACTGGTAGTCCGCCTTTACCAATAGATATGGCAACGGTCGCCAAAACAGACCGATGAGCTCGCCGGTCACCGGAGGCCCACTCGTGGGTTGGAACTGCTCGATCCTCCCGACGGCGTACAGGCGACCGCGGATCGGAATGACGTCTTGCAAATACCAGCCCCATTCGCGCGCGGGGGCGCCGCCGTGGAGATGCTTGTACGAGAGCTCGCCGGTGATCGTGTGACCATACAGCGAGACGTCGAGGTCGACCCCGCTCGCGTCGGCCCAGACGTCGTCCTTGCCGTCTTCGAACCCGGCAGCGTTGACACCCACCGCCGCGTACGCCGGACCGAGCTGGTGACCGGCCGCCACCCTGCCGCCGACGAGGATACCGGACTCGTCGTCGCTCGCGCCGATCTGTATCTCGTCTTGTGCGGGTCCGTAGGCTGTGGCATCGAGAGTCCATCCGTGCTCCGTCGTTTGGTAGATCACCCCGAGACCCGTGGCGTGATCGGGAAATCCGGTTTCGGTGATCACGGGTCGCTCGACCGTCCACGTCAACGGCGCGCGCGATATCACGTTCCACAGACCGAACGGGGTGAGGAATTTCCCCACCCGCAGCGTGACCCGCGGAGTCAGCGCGAAATCCGCGTACAGCCGCTCGATCGAGAATTCGCCGCTGCGGGGCTGAATGGAGCTGTCGTCGAGCCGGAAGGATTGCTCCAGACGGAGCTCGCTGAAGAACGACAAGCGCGGCGTGGGCTCGTAGCGCATCAGCAGATCGAGATCCTCGAGATCGAGCGAGCCGGTGCGGCCTTCCGGGAAATTGCCGACGAGCGTCGCGTCGCCCGCGAACCACAGCCCGAGCTCCTTGAACACGAAGCCCTCGCCGCTGGCGTCGCGGGTCGGCGTGAGCCGCGAGGCCTGATCGCCGTCGCCGTGCGAAGCCCCCGGAACCATGGCGACGAGGAGTGCTAGCAACGCCGACGCGAGCCCGGCGCCGCGGCGGACGCGCGGCATCGTTCCGCGCTGGCCGATCTCGCTCGGGCGAGGCTCGATCGCCACCCGAATGGTGCTCTTCGGCGTCACGTTGGTCAGCATCACCGCCGTGCTGATGGGCGCGCTTTCCTATACCCGGGCCCGCACGGCGCTCGAGTCGGAAGCGCGAGCACGGCTTTCACTAATGGCTCATGACGTCGCCGAACGTTTGCACATGGAGCTCGAGGACCGCGCCGCCGATATCACGAACTGGAGTCGCCTGGAAGTTATGAGCGCTCTCCGTTATCGCGATGTCGACAAACAGCTCGCCGAATTCGTCCGACAGATTTTGCAGGGTCGCGGTATATATCGAGCAATCTTTTGCGCGACACCCGACGGCGCGCCGGTCGCCGGTGCGGGTGAAATCGATCTCGTTCAATGGCATTCGATTCCGGCCGCGCCACACCTGTTCATCGTCCCCTCGCGCGATCCGGCAGCGGGGCTGCTGCAAATCGAGACGGCGGTCTTCGATCCGCAGCATCCGACGAGTACGATGGGCGCGTTGCTCGTGCTGCTCGATCCGCAAGCGATGCTCGAAAACGTCACCCGCTCGGTCGAGCACGGCGGCGTTCCGGCCTCGCTGCTTCTGCGCGAGCGCGGCGGCAAAGTCGTGTTCTCGACCGCGGCGACGGTCCCCGAGCCGCGCCAGATCCTCGCCGGCACGGCGATCGTCGGGCCGGCCTCGGGGCTGGACGCGCCGAATCTCGAGGTCAGCGTATTCGAGCCGCGCGCCACCGCCCTCGCGGCGGTGACGGCGCTGCGCCGGCGCCTCGCGGAGCTCGCTGCGCTGGTGCTCGTGTTCGGCGCCGGTCTCGGCGCGATCGTGGCGTGGCGCATCAGCCAGCCGATCCGGCACCTCACCGACACCGTGCAGCAGATCAGCGAGCGCGGGCAGCTGCAAACCGACGTCGAGTTCCCGCGCATCGGCGGCGAGATCGGCGTCCTCGCGACGAGCTTCCGCACCATGATGACGAGTCTCGCCGCCGCGCAGCACGAGGCCTTCGTGAAGTCGCGTCTCGCGCTGCTGGGCGAGATCGCCGCGAACATCGCGCATGACGTCCGGACGCCGCTCTCGGTCCTCAAGGTCTCGGCGCAGCTCCTCTCACGCGGCGAGCTTCCCGTCGCCGAGCAGCGCGAGCTCGCGCTCCGGCTCGCCGCCGAGGTGGACCGCCTGAACCGCGTCGTCACCAACTTCGTCGATCTCGCCCGCCCCGCCCCTGTCCGCTATGGCCGCGAGGACGTGGCGGAGATCGTGGCGCGCGCCGCAGCGTTCTTCGGCCCGCTCGCCGCGGAGCTCGGGATCGAGATCGTCCGCCGGAACGACGACGGCTCGCTGCACATCCAAGGCAGCCGCGACCAGCTCTACCAAGTGTTTCTCAACATCATGCACAACGGCCTGCACGCGATGGGGAAAGCCGGCACGTTGTCGGTCCGCTCGACGCGCGACGGCGCCTGGGTGCACGTCGACTTCGAGGACACCGGACCGGGGTTTCCCGGCGACGTGCTGCCGCACGTGTTCTCGCCCTTCTTCACCACCAAATCGAACGGCACCGGCCTCGGGCTCGCGATCGCCAAGCGCATCGTCGAGGAGCACGGGGGGACGATCTTCGCGGAGAATCTCGCCGCGGGCGGCGCGAAGATCTCGATCCGTCTGCCCCGGAAGGACCTGACATGAACCCAGCGACGATTCTCGTCGTCGACGACGACGAGCCGATGCGGCACACCCTCGGCATGCTCATCAAGACGCTCGGCCACGAGGTGATCGCGCTCGAGGACATCGCCGCGGCGCGCGCGATGCTGACGACGCGCGAGATCGACCTCGTGATCAGCGACCTCCGCATGCCGGGCGGCAGCGGGCTCGACCTCTTCGCGTTCATGCGCGAGACGACGCCCGAGGTGCCGCTCATCATGCTCACCGCCTATGGCACGATCGAGAACGCGGTCGAGGCGATGCAGCAAGGCGCGTTCGACTACCTCCTCAAGCCCTTCGACGCCAACGAGATGGAGGTGCGCATCCGGCGCGCCCTCGCGCTCCGGCGCTACCAGGCCGAGAACGACTACCTGCGCGAGCAGATCGACGAGCGCGGCGGCCTCGATGATCTGATCGGCGTCTCGCCGGCGCTGCGCGAGGTGACCGAGCTCATCAAGCGGGTCGCGCCGTCGGAAGCTGCGGTGCTGATCACCGGCGAGACCGGCACCGGCAAAGAGCTAGTGGCGCGCGCGCTCCACCGCCGCAGCCCGCGCAGCGAGCGCCTGCTGGTGCCGGTCAATCTCGCCGCGATGCCGATGGAGCTCCTCGAGAGCGAGCTTTTCGGCCACGTCCGGGGCGCCTTCACTGGCGCGGTCACCGATCGCGCCGGCAAGTTCGAGGTCGCCGAGGGCGGCACGCTCTTCCTCGACGAGATCGCCGACGCGCCGCTCGCGCTGCAGCCGAAGATCCTGCGCGTGCTGCAGGACGGCATCATCGAGCGCATCGGCGGCAACCACCGGCGCGAGGTCGACGCCCGCATCATCTCCGCAACCAACCGCGACCTCGAGGAAGCGATCGCGGCCGGCAGCTTTCGCGCCGACCTCTACTACCGGCTGCGCGTGATCCAGATCCAGATGCCGCCGCTGCGCGAGCGGCGCGAGGACATCCGCTACTTGACGGCGCACTTCCTGCGAAAGTTCGGCCTGCGGCGCGGCGGACGTCCGCTGACGATCAGCGAGCCGGCGCTGCGCGTCTTGGAGGAGTACTCGTGGCCCGGCAACGTCCGTGAGCTCGAGAACGTCATCGAGCGCGCCGTCGTGCTCTGCGGTGGCGACACGATCAGCACCGCGCTCCTCGACCTCCGCCGTCCCAAGACGTCGCCGAAGGACGAGCCGCAGGGTCTGCGCTTGGACGAGGCGCTCGACCGGCTCGAGCGCGACATGATCCTCCGCGCTCTCGACGAGACCCGCAACGTCAAGGCGCGCGCCGCCCGCCTGCTCGGTGTGAGCGAGCGCAGCTTGTGGTACAAGATCCGCAAGCACGGGCTGTCGTAGAGCCCCCCCCCACCCCCACCGGTGCCCACGACAATTCTTGCGCGGTTCATTCGTTGACGGTCTGTGCTGCACACGGATGACGTCCGATTGATGCGGTGGGAGCGCTGGCACACGGCATGCTTTGTTTCCGGCACACGTCATGCTTTGTTTGACAATGGCCCGATATGATTTGACGTCACGGACGGCTCTCGGCCACTTCGTTTTCCGTTTTCGCGACTGGCTGAGCCCGCTCGCGCTCGGTGCCGTGCTCGTGAGCGCACCGTTCTCGCGCTTCGTCGTCGGCGGTGCCGGTCACGCGCTCGAGATCGCGGGGATCGTCCTCATGGTCGCTGGGCTGCTCATCCGGATCGCCGTCTCCGGCTACGGCAGCATCCGTCGCTCCGGGCTCGAGAAGCGGATCAGCGCGTCGCGCCTGCTCACGGACGGCCCCTACGCGCACACCCGTAACCCGCTCTACCTCGCCAACATCATGATGCTGAGCGGCCTCGCCGCCGTGTACGGCGCGTACTGGGTCGCATTCGCCTGCCTGCCGCTGCTGGTCTTCGTCATCATGAGCCTGGTCACGGCCGAAGAGGAGTTTCTCACCCGCCGTTTCGGCGCCGAATACGAACGCTATCGTGCGCGCGTGCCGCGCTTCCTGCCGCGTCTCGGCGGCCTGGGCCGCACGCTCGCGACCACGCCGTTCGACGGTCTCCGTGCCCTCCGCCGCGAGTACGGCACGGTGTTCGCGGCCGCATCGGCGGCCGTCGTCCTGGCGGCGTGCCGACGGCTCGCGGTCTACGGGCTCGCCGAGTCGCGCCCGGCGCTCGCGGCGCTCGCGATCGTGTGGGCGGCGTGCGTCCTGCTCTACGTCGTAGTCCGCCGCCTAAAGAAGGCCAAACGCCTCGAGACGGAGCCGCCGACGGCGACACCGGTGCCCGCCCCGGCGCTCTCCGACACCCCATTGAGATGACGAGCGGGCCCGTCCCCTCCACGAGCGCTCCCCGGACTGAGTGATGGCGTACGCGGCTCCGCGTCACGTGGACGACGTCGGCCGGGATCGCTTCATGCGGCGGGCGGCGGGGCGATCGATCACGTTCCGCGCCGCCGCGCTCGACGCGCGTCCGAGCCATCGCGAGTACGTCCTCGCCGGCAGTGTCCTGCTCGTCGTGCTCGCGCTCCGGCTCGCGTACGTCTTCTCGTTCCGCATCGACACCGATGAGCCGCAGCATCTCCACATCGTGTGGGCGTGGACGCAGGGACTGCTGCCTTACCGCGACGTTTTCGACAACCACGCGCCGCTCTTTCACATGATGCTGGCGCCGTTCGCGGCGGCGTTCGGCGAGGACCCCGCGATCATCGCGTGGATGCG
>JBGPIT010000012.1:0-33073 GCA_041485125.1 Binatia bacterium
GTCCGCGCCGGCGCTCGGCATCGCAGCTGCGCCAGCGGATCCGCGGAGTCGCCGTGCGCCGGAGACCGCCGGCAGCTCGGCGCGGGCACGCCACTCGTCCCCCACGTGGCCCCCGCGGCGGTCAGGCGCTGCGGGCGCCCGCGATCGACTCGAACTCGCGGCGCAGGAGCGCGTACAGGTGCTGGTCGAGATAGCGGCCGCGCACGTAGTGCGCCTCGCGTAGGATACCTTCGCAGCGAAACCCGAGCCGCTCCGCGACGCGCCGGCTGCGGTCGTTGCCGATCGCGCAGCGGATGACGATCCGGTTCAACCCTGCCGTCTCGAACGCGAACCGCAAGACCGCGCGGGCGGCCCGCGCGACGTGGCCCTGCCCTTCGCGCTCGCGGGCGACCCAGTAGCCGACCTCGGCGCAGCGGTCGAACCACTCGATGTAGTGCAGGCCGATCGTCCCGGCGAGCGTACCGTCGACGAACATGCCGAGGACGAGACTGCGCCGCCGCTGGCGTTCCTCCGCCGCGTCGGCGATGAAGCGCGCGCTGTCGCTTTCCGACCGGGTCTCGTCGACCCACGGCAGCCACTCCCCGAGACGGTCGCGATCGCCGTCGATCAGGCGGAACAGCGCCGCCGCCTCTTCCCCGTCGAGCGGCCGCAGCGTGAGCGGACCGTCGACGATGTCGACACGGTTGAACGCGGCGGCGGAGATCGCCTGCGGTCGCGCCGGCGCCATGATCACCGCCGAGGCCGGATCACCGGTACGGGCGTGATCGACGGAGCGGCTTCGCGAACGCAGTCGCGCGCGTGGTCTGGTACTGGTCGAACCCCTCGTTCAGCAGCGCGACCACCAGATCGCGGACACTCACGTGCAGACCTTTCGCCAGCGAGCGGATTTGCGAGACGGTGCTGGTCGGGATCCGAACGGCGAGCAGCGCCGACTCACTGGCATGACGCGTTCGCAGATCGTTCAATCGAAGACGATGCATATGGGCTCCTCCCATTTCGGGTGTATTCGAAGGAGACCAGGCTGGGTTACTCCTCGCTGTCCCAATCCTCGTCGTCGTCGTCGTCGCCGTCCTCGTCATCCTCGTCGAAATCGTCGTCGTCATCGAAATCGTCGTCTTCCTCACGCAGCCACATGGCGCCCTCCTTTTCTAGACCGCGACGGCACGGCCGGGTCGCAACGACGCCACAGGCCGGCGCGGAAGCCTCGTACGCACCGGGCATGCAGACGCGCCGACGGCTCGAGAGGTGGTCCCGTTCGTCCGCACTGCATGACGATTACAGTGAGCGGCAGATCCAATCGGTAGGAGTGTGAATCGCGTGGGACGCGCACGCGGGCGGTCGGGGCACGAAGATGGCGGCAGCGGCGACCACGAGCATGAGCGTCCTCCTCCGGGCGAAGCGCCCCGCTTCTAGCGGCGGCCTACCGGCATGTCAATGATACATGTCCATCAACTCGATGATCCCGAGGTCCTTGAGTCGCGCGAAGAGGAATCCCTTCACCTCCTTCGCGGTCGCGAGCGTGCGGACCTCGCGTGCGGTCTCCTCGGCGAGGCTGAAGGGCACGGAGCGGATCACCCGCTTGATCACCGGAATGAAGAAGGCTCCCATGCTGAGATCGTCGAGACCCATGCCGAGGAGCGCGAGCGTGCAGAGCGGGTCGGACGCCATCTCGCCGCACATGCCGACGCTCTTGCCGGCGTCGCGCGCGGCCTGCGCGACGTCCGAGATCGCGGCGAGGACGGCGGGATGGAGCGGCTCGTAGAGTGGCGCGACGCGCGAGTTGTTGCGATCGACCGCGAGCAGGTACTGGATGAGATCGTTGGTGCCGATGCTGAAGAAGTCGACCTCCTCGATGAGTCGCGGCGCGAGCATCACCGCGGCCGGCACCTCGATCATGATGCCGATCGGCATCGCACGGTCGTAGGGCTCGCCGCTCCCGTCGAGCTCCTGGCGCGCCTCGTCCAACAGCTCCTTGACGCGGCGGATCTCCTCGAGGCTCGAGATCATCGGGAACATCATGCGCGTCGGACCGATCGCGCCGGCGCGCAGGATCGCGCGCAGCTGCGCCTTGAAGATCGCCGGCATCTCGAGCGAGACCCGGATCGATCGCCAGCCGAGGAACGGATTCTCCTCCTGGCTCGCGGCGAGGAAGCTCGGATACTTGTCGGCGCCGATGTCGAGCGTGCGGATCGTCACCGGCCGGCCGTGCATGCGCTCGATCACCGTCCGGTAGAGATTCAGCTGGTCCTGCTCGCCGGGGAACTCCTTGTAGGAGAGGAACGGCAGCTCCGTGCGGTAGAGCCCGACGCCTTCGGCGCCGTGCAGCTCGGCAAAGTGGAGATCGCCGACCAGGCCGATGTTCGCGTAGAGGTTGATGCGCCGGCCGTCGGTGGTCTCCGCCGGCAGATCGCGGATCGCCTCGAGCTCCATGTTGAAGGCGCGATACTCGCGATCGAGGCGCTGGTACTCGCGGATCACGTCGACGCCGGGATTGACGTAGACCACGCCGGAATTGCCGTCGACGATGATGGTATCGCCCTCGTGCAGCACGTCGGCGACGTGCCCGACGCCGACGACGGTCGGGATCTCGAACGACTTGGCGAGAATCGAGGCGTGCGAGGTGACGCCGCCCGAGGCCAGGACGATGCCCTTCAGGCGCTGGTGCTCCATCAATGACATGTCGGAGAGCGTGAGCTCCTGCGCCACCAGGACGACGTCGGTGGTGAAGGCGCGCTCCTGCTCGTCCTGGCCGAGTAGGTTCCGCAGTACGCGCTGACCGATGTCGCGCACGTCGGCGGCGCGCTCACGGAGATAGGTGTCCGAGACCGCGAGGAAGGCCTCGACGTATTCCTCGACGACCTGCTTCAGGCCGGTCTCGGCGGCCGCGCCGGCGCGGATGCGGGTCTCGATCTTCGACGCGAAGGTCGCGTCCTCGATCATCATGCGCTGCGCGTCGAACATCGCGCCGTCGATCTCCGGCGCGAGCGCGTGCATCTTCTCCTTGAGGCGGATCATCTCGTCGATGGATTGCGAGATTGCGGTGGTGAGCCGCGCGACCTCGCCGTCGGGATCGTCGCTGCTGCGCTCCTCGACGTGCTCGAGGCTCACGGCGGGGCGCAGGAGATGCGCGCGGCCTTTGCCGAATCCGGGGGCCGCACCGGCGCCGGTCAGGCGCAAGCGACTCGCGGCGCGCTTCGCGCCCGCCGTGGTCGGATCCGTCTTCTCGTACTGGTGCAGGCGGCGGATCGCGTCGACCATCCGCTTGCGGTACTCCTGCCGCTCCTTCTCCTTGCTCTCGAGCGTCTCGAGGAGTCGCGCTTGCACGATGATGCCGCGCACCTGCGACGCGATCGCGCGCAGCACGCGCAGCTCGTTCGGCGAGAAGCGCCGCCGGCGCAACGTCTGCACGATGAGCACGCCGAGCGAGGCGCGCTTCTCCGCGATCGGCACGCCGAGGAAGGAGTGGTAGCGCTCCTCGCCGGTCTCGGGGAAGTACTTGTAGCGGGGGTGTGCCAGCGCATCGACGACCATCACCGGCTCACCCTTCTCGATGACCATGCCGGTGAGGCCCTCGTCGACGCGCATCTTCACCTTGCCGACCGCGGCGCGCTCGAGACCGGTCGTCGCGGAAAGCGTCAGCTGCTGGTCCTTGGGGTCGAAGAGGTACAGCGAGCACACCTCCGTGCTCATTTGCTCGGCGACGATCTTGACGATGTTCTCGAGCGTCTCCTGCAGATCCTGCGAGTGGCCGGTGAGCGCGCCGATGTCCTCGAGCAGGGCGAGGCCGCGGCTCTTGCGGCCGCGGTTACGCGGCGCCGGCTCGCGTGCGGCGGTTTTTCTGTCGCTCACCATTTCCCACGATTCAGATCGAGTCGCCGAGTGCTCCGATGTGCGGGCCGAACGAGGTTTGCCGAGGCTGCCGGACGTCCGACGGGAGCGTCGCCCCCCGCTTGGAGCTCCCCCCACGGCAAGTCCGGCGGCGCATCATAGCTCACGTGTCGCGCGACGAACAACGCGAAAACCTCGCACAGCGAATGCGCAGCGTCGCAGACGCGGCGATCAACGCACCGCGCCGCGTCGGGTGGTGCGACGCGGGGGGAGACGCCGTGTGGTGCTGCCGCGCAGGTGCTCGAGTACCGGTCGGCCGCCGCCGAGGCGCTGCGCGTGGCGGATGCAGGTGGCGGTGTAGCGCTTTGCCGCGCGCACCGCGGCCGCGATTGACGCACCTTTTGCGAGCTCCGCGGTGATCGCGGCCGCGAACGTACAGCCGGTGCCGTGCGGGGCGGCGATCGCGATCCGCGCGCCGCGCAGCGCCTCGACCCCACCGCGCGTCACCACGACGTCGACCGGCTCGCCGGCGAGATGTCCGCCTTTCACCACCACCGCGCGCGCGCCGAGGGCGAGCAGGTCGCGACCGGCGCGCTCCATCGCGTCCCGGTCGGCTACCTCGTAGCCGACGAGCGCCTCCGCCTCGGCGAGGTTCGGCGTCACGACCTCGGCGATCGACAAGAGATCACGGCGAAGCGCATCGAGCCCGTCGGCGTCGAGAAGCTGCGCGCCGTCCTTCGCCACCATCACCGGATCGACGACGAGGTGCCGGACGCGGTGCCCGAGGAGCGTCGCGCCGACGGTCGTGACGACCTCCGCGTCGTGGAGCATGCCGGTCTTGACGGCGTCGGCACCGAAGTCCTCCAGCACCGCCTCGATCTGCGCCCGTACGAACGCCGCGGGCACCGGCATCACCGCCCGCACGCCGCGGGTGTTTTGCGCCGTCAGCGCAGTGATCACCGTGCAGCCGTAGACGCCGCGGGCGGCGAAGGTCTTGAGATCGGCCTGGATCCCGGCGCCGGCACCGCTGTCGGATCCGGCGATGCTGAGCGCGCGCGGCGCGCGCGCGCGCGTCACGCCCGCGCCCCGCCGTCGACGACGGGGAGATAGCGGCCGCCGTCCGGCAGCACGAAGCCCTCGACGTCGCCGCCGTACTCGCGCGTGACCGCCGCGAGGAACTCATCGGGGTGCTCGACGGGCGTCATCCCGCTCCGCGCGACGAAATCCGGCGGCAGCGCCGAGTAGAGCGCGATCCGAAAGTGCTCGGCGTGCTCGCGGAGCGCGAGGGCGGTCTGACCCGGCACGCTGAAGCGGGCCCGCAGCGCGGCAACGTGCGCAGCGCGATCGGGGTGGTCGAACCACGACGCAAGCTCGGCGTTGCCGGTGCCTTCACCGCACTCCGCGAGCACCAGCATTCGTCCGCCGGGCGCGAGCGCCGCGGCGCCCGCGGCGATCGCCTTCTGGCTCTGTACCAGGTCGCGGTCGCGCGGCGCGCCCCCCGCGCTCACCACGACGACCGGACGTCGCGCCGGGATCGGGACCGTGAACCACCGTCGATAGCGCTCGCAGCCGTAGTCGAACGCGCGCGCCACGTCGCCGGCGACGAGCGCGGTGACCCCCTTGGCCATGATCGTATTGACGAGGAAGGCGCGCGGCAGCGCGGTCGCGACGGCCGTCGCGAGCGCGTCCATCGGATTGCCGGCGCGGACGCCGGGCGCGACTCGCGGGTGGCGTGCGCCGCCGGGGGCCGGATCGAGGGAGCGGCTGTGGAAGTCGCGGACGCTCGCGCGACCGGCAATGCCGGGGAGGATCGCCTTCCGGCCGCCGCCGAACCCCGCCAAGTAATGGAAGCCGATCGCACCGGTCGCGATCACGAGACTGCCGTCGAGGACGAGCCGGTTGAGGCGCACGCCCGCGATCGCTCCGTTCGACCCGAGCGCCGTCAGCGACGCCTCGTCGTCACAGTCGTGATCGAGGCTCTCGACCCGCTCGGCGACCTCGGCGCCGATGATCGCGGCGCGCTCCGCGGCGCTCTGCCGGCGGTGCATGCCGAGCGCGAAGAGGATGCGCACCCGTGAGGCCGGGACCCCGGCACCGTCGAGGTAGCGCAGCAGCTCGGGTAGGAGCTCGCCCACGCCCGTCACGCGCGTGCCGTCGGAGACGACGATCGTGACGCGATCGTCAGCGCGCACGAGCGCGCGGAGCGGCGGAGCACCGACGGGCGCGTCGAGCGCGTCCCGCAACGCCGCCCGTGGATCCGAGGCCGGCGCGGGCGGCGTGCCGGCGAGCGCCGTGAAGCGCCCCGGCGGCAAAGCGAGGCGCACGCCGGTCGCGCCGTAAGCGAACAAAACCTCGCGCGCCGTGCTCACGACGTCCGGCGCACGACGGCGTCGACCACGGCCGTCACCACCGCCTCGGCCGCGCCGTCGCCGAGCTCCGGGTAGAGCGGCAATGCCAGCACCTCGTCGCAGGCGCGCTCCGCTTCCGGGAGCTCGCCGCCGCGATAGCCCAGGCCCGCGAAGCACGGCTGCAGATGGAGCGGGATCGGGTAGTAGACCTGGGTCTCGATGCCGGCCTCGGCCAGATCGGCTCGCACCGCGTCGCGGTCGCCGACGCGCACGACGTACTGGTGGAAGACGTGGCCCGGCACGATCGCCGGCGTCGCCAGTGGCACGCGGCCACGCCGATTCGCGGCGGCTCGCGCGAAGAGCCGGTCGTAGCGTTCCGCCCCGCGGCGGCGCGCCGCGTTCCACGCCTCGAGATGCGCGAGCTTCACCGCGAGGACGACCGCCTGCAGCGCGTCGAGGCGCGACGCGAGCCCGAGACGAACGTGGCGATACACCGCGCCGTCGGTTCCGTGGCGTGCGAGCGAGCGCACCAGGGCCGCGTCGTCGAGATCGTTGCACGCGACCGCACCACCGTCGCCGGCGCCGCCGAGGTTCTTGGTCGGATAGAAGGAGAAGCATCCGAAGCGGCCGAGCGTGCCGGTGAAGGCACCCGTACCGTCCATGCGCGCGCCCGCCGATTGCGCCGCGTCCTCGATCACGACCAGATCGTGCTCGGCCGCGCTGGCGCCGATCTCTCGCATCGCGCACGGCCGGCCGAAGAGGTGCACCGGGATCACCGCCCGTACCCGCTCGCCGCCCGGCGCACGCAGCGCGCCGTCGGCGCGCCGGCACTCGGCGCCCAGCCACTCGGCCAGCGCCGCCGGATCGAGGTTGAACGACTGCGGCTCGACGTCGACGAAGTACGGGCGGGCGCCGGTACGCGCGATCGCGGTCGCGGTCGAGACGAAGCTGAACGGCGTCGTCACGACCGCGTCTCCCGTTCCGATGCCGGCGGCGCGGAGCGCGAGATAGAGCGCGTCGGTGCCCGAGGCGACGCCGACGACCGCCGCCGCGCCGAGGTGGCGCGTGAAAGCGTCCTCGAAGCTCTGCACTGCCGGGCCGAGGACGAAGGCCTGCGTGCGGAAGACGTCGTCGACGGCGCGGCGGATCTCGTCGCCGACCGAGGCATATTGCGCGCGCAGATCGAGGAAGGGGACGCGCGTCTCAGACACGGAGGAGCCTCGACACGGGCGCATTGTCATGACGCCCCGGCGAGGTTGTCAATCGACGGAGTAGGTCCAGGTGAGATGTAGCGCGCGCCGCGCCGGATCGGCATAGCAGCGGGCGCAGGTGACGAGCGTCACCGGACGGAGCAGGCGCTGATAGACGAACGCGACCTCATCGGAGTCGGGGCGCCTCACGACCGCGGTCTCGGTCGGGCCGGTATGCAGCACGAAGCCTCCAACCGTATACGAGGCGCGGGCGTGCAGTGTCTCGGCGACGGCGCGACCGCAATGACGGCACGACCCCGAGGGGGTCGCGGCCGCGTCGGAGCTCGGTCTGTCGGCGCGTGCCATGGGAGCGCGCCCACCCGTACTCCCGGCCGCGCCAGCATTGCAATACGGTGCCGTGCCGGCGCTGCATGCTCAGGGCGACGCGTCGGCCACCGCCGGCAGCTCGAGCACGAACGTCGATCCGCGACCCGGCTCGCTCTCGAAGCTGAGCCGGCCGCGATGGTCAGCCGCGACCGCACGCGCCACCGCGAGCCCGAGCCCGATGCCACCGCCCCCGAAGGCGATCGGATCGCTGTGATGATGGTCCGCCGGCGCCGCCGTGAAGAACGGCTCACCGATCCGATCCCGCGCCGCAGCGGCGATGCCGATGCCGCTATCGGCGACGACGACGCGCACCCGGTCCGGATCGCGCTGCACCCCGACGCGGATGGTGCCGCCGTCGGGTGTGAAGCGGACCGCGTTCAAGAGCAGATTCATCACCGCGTGGTGGAGATCGGCGACGTCACCGCGGACGATCGCGGGCATGTCGATCTCACGCACGAGCGCCAAGCGTCGCAGGCCGCAGCAGGACTCGACCTCGGCCACCGCGCGCGTGACGATGGTCGCCACGCAGAGGCGCGCCGGCGGCCGTCGTTCCGGCTGCGCCAGGCGGGCGAGATCGGTCATGGCGCGGACGCTCCGGCGCAGCCATTCGAGGTTGCGCTGCGCGACCGTGAGGAGATCCGCGGCCTCACGGCGCACCTCGGCGACGTCCGCGAGCGCCTCCAGCACGCCGCCGAGGACGTGGAGCGGCGTGCGGAGCTCGTGGGCGGCGACCGTGAGGAAGCGGGTCTTCAAGGCGTCGGTCTCACGCAGGCGCTCGTACGCCCGCGCGATCTCGTCGGCGAGGCGGCGGCGCTCCCGCGCGGTCTCGGCCGCGCTGATCGCGTGGCGCACGGCGGCGCGGAGCTCGCGCGGATCCCAAGGCTTGGCAAGATAGCGATGGACGTTGCCGCGGTTGATCGCCTCCATCAGGATCTCGGCGTCGGCGTACGCGGTGAGGAGGATGCGTCCGATCGTCTCGTCGCGCGCCCGCACCGCCGCGAGCAGCGCCGCGCCGTTGGTGCCCGGCATGCGGTAGTCGCTCACCACCACCGCAACTTCCGGGGCGAGGGCGGTTTCCGCCTCCGCGGCGGAGCGCGCGGTCTCGACCGAGGCCACCTCGCGGAGCACGCGCGCGACGGTCGCGAGGCCGGCGCGGTCGTCGTCGACGCAGAGCACGGTCGCCATGGCGCCATCACAGTCGGCGCGCGCGGCGCGCGCAAGGATGCGAGTTGACGGTCCGTATGGCCGACGATAGGACTGGACGAGCCACGATGCCGAAGCAGGCACAAGCGAAGAAGCCGAGGCGGCTCTGGCGGCGGATCGCGGTGGCCGGCGGGCTCTTCCTGATGGCAGCTGGTGGTCTCACCGGCTGGATCGCCTACCGCGAGATCACGGCGAACCTTCCCCCCGTCGACAAGCTCCTACGCTACCAGCTGCCGGTGGCGACCCGCGTCTACGCGAACGACGGCACGCTGCTCGGCGAGTTCTACACCGAGAAGCGTTACCTGGTGCCGATCGCGCAGATTCCGCCCATGGTCCGCGACGCATTCATCGCCGCCGAGGACTCGAACTTCTACCATCACAAGGGCGTCGACGTACTCGGCATCGTGCGCGCGGCGCTGGCGAACTTCACCGCGGGGTCGGTGGTGCAGGGCGGCAGCACGATCACGCAGCAGGTCGTGAAGGCGCTCTTGCTCACCCCCGAGAAGAGCTACGAGCGCAAGGCCAAGGAGATCCTGCTGGCACTCCGCCTCGAGCGCCAGCTCAGCAAGGACGAGATCCTCTATCTCTACTTGAACCTGATCTACCTCGGGAACGGCGCCTACGGCGTCGGCGCCGCGGCGCAAGAGTACTTCGACAAGGACGTCGGCGAACTATCGCTCGCCGAAGCTTCGCTCCTCGCCGGGCTGCCGCAAGCACCGAGCCGCTACTCGCCGGTGCGGCACTGGGAGCGCGCCAAGTCTCGCCAGCGCTACGTCCTCGAGCGGATGGCGCGCGAGCGCTTCGTCACCTGGGCGGATGCCGAGCAAGCGCTGAAGCAACCGATCGAGCTCGCGCACGCCGACCAAAAGACGCCGACCTACAACGCCGCGCCGTACTTCGTGGAGCATGTCCGCCGCTTCCTCGAGGAGCGCTACGGCGGCACCGCGCCCTACCAGCTCGGCCTGCACGTCTACACCACCTGCGATCCGAGCGCGCAGCGCGCCGCCGAAGAGACGCTGCGCAAGGGCATCGACGCGCTCGACGGGCATCGCGGGCGCGCCGCCGCGGTACGCCATCTCACCGCCCGCGACGCGGCATCGTTCCTCGATCGCGCCCGCAAGACGAAAGCGCCGCCGCCGCCCGGCGCGCCCCGCGAGGCGCTGGTCGTCGCGACCGCGAAGGAAGGCGGCTTCGAGGTCCAGCTCGCCGGCGCGGGCGGCCGCCTCATCGGGAGCGCGGACGTGCCGCTCCCCGACAAGCTCGCCCGCAACGACCTCGTGAGCGTGCGCCGCGTCCCAGGGAGCGCCGACGGTGCCCTCGAGTTCACGCTCGACACCGAGCCGCAGCTCGAGGGCGCGCTCACCTCGATCGATCTCTCGACCGGCTACGTGCGGGCGCTCGTCGGCGGCTACGAGTTCAACCGCAGCCAGTTCAACCGCGCCACCCAGGCGGTGCGGCAGCCCGGCTCGTCGTTCAAGCCCTTCGTCTTCGCCGCCGCGCTCGACCGCGGCTACACGCCGGCGTCGGTCATCGTCGACGCGCCGATCGTCCTCACCGGCGCGCACGAGACCTGGATGCCGCACAACTTCGACAACAAGTACAACGGCCCGACCACGCTGCGCGACGCGCTCACCTTCTCGCGCAACGTCGTCACCGTGAAGCTCGCGCAAAACGTCGGCCTCAACTACCTCGTCGGGTATTTGCCCCGCTTCGGGTTCGCGCGGCCGTTCGCCAAGAACCTCTCGATCGCGCTCGGCACCCAGGAGGTGACGCTCTTCGAGATGACACGCGCCTACAGCGTCTTCGCCAACCAGGGCCGGCTGATGGACCCGATCTTCATCACCAAGATCACCGACCCGCACGGCACCGTGCTCGAGGAGTTCAAGCCGAGCTCGAAGCCGGTGATCTCGCCGGAGACGTCGTACTTGATCACCAGCATGCTCGAGAGCGTCGTGCAGCGCGGCACGGGCCGGCGCGTGCTCGGCCTCGGCCGCCCGGTCGCGGGGAAGACCGGCACCACCAACGATTTCCACGACGCCTGGTTCATCGGCTACACGCCCCAGGTCGTGACCGGCGTGTGGATCGGCTACGACAGCGAGCGCAGCCTCGGCAAGGACCGCACCGGCGGCAAGGTCGCGGCGCCGGTCTTTCGCGACTACATGCAGGCAGCGCTCGGCGAGTCGCCCATCACCGACTTCCCGATTCCCGAAGGCATCACCTTCGTGAGCGTCGAGCGCGATACCGGACGGCCGGCGTCGCCAGACAGCACGGCGTCGTTCCTCGAGGCGTTCAAGACCGGCAGCGAGCCGCGCTATCGCGAGGACGAGGCGCCGGCCGTCGACGACGATCTCGAGCGTAGCATCGGCCGGATGCGTGCGCGTGGGGACGGCGAGTACGACAACCGCGATGTCTCGCGCGGCGCCGCGGTCCTCGACGATGCGGCCCCGCCCGACGCGAACCGCGACGAGCCGCCCGACGACGAGGTCGAGTGGGGCCATGGCGGCGGCCACGTCGACGGCGGGCGCCGCGCCGAGGACGACGACTACCGTGCCAACCGGGCCGCGCGCGCACGCCCGCGCGCGGAGGACTACCTCTCGCCGCTCGACGATGCCGATCACGACCGCCCCGCGACACGCCGCCGGCGCGGCGAGGCCGAGGCCGGCGACTACCGCACCAACCAGCCGCGCCACCGGCGCGACATCATCGAGGAAGAGCTGGATTGATACATTTCGCCCCCGTGCGCCGACGCCTACGGCGTCGTTCTCCGATGGGCGTCGCTCCATTCATTTCGCCCCCGTGCGCCGACGCCTACGGCGTCGTTCTCCGATGGGCGTCGCTCCGCGAAGTGAATTCGCGGAGCTCCAACTACTCGCCTCTACATTCGCTCTACTGATCGCGGGCGGCGGCAACGTCCCAGTACGGTCGTTGCGCGGCCGCGGCCGCGGCGAGGACGCCGGCGTGGGGATGCGGGGTGGCGATGGGCTCGTCGAGCGTGCGGCCTTCGAGCTCGTCGAGGACGGCGGTGACGCTGCCGCCGAGCGCGCGCAGGTCGTAGCCGCCTTCGAGGATCGCAGCCACGCGGCCGCCCGCGTGATCGCGCGCGACCTGCATCAGCATCCGGGTGAGGGCGCGATAGCCCGCCTCGGTCATCTGCATGCCGGCGAGGGGATCGCGGCGATGGGCGTCGAAGCCGGCCGAGATCAGGACGAACTCCGGGCGGAACTGCACCGCGATCGGCACGATGAGATCGGTGAAGGCGGCGACGAACTCGTCGTCGCCGCAGCCGGCGGGGAACGGCACGTTGACGGTGCGGCCCTGCGCCGCGCCGGCGCCGATCTCGGTCGCGGCGCCGGTGCCGGGATAGAATGGATACTGGTGCGTCGACGCGTAGAGCACGTCGGGATCGTCGTAGAAGCTCCGCTGCGTGCCGTTGCCGTGGTGCACGTCCCAGTCGACGATCAGGATGCGCCCGACGCCGTGGCGCGCCCGCAGGTGACGGGCGCCGATCGCGACGTTGTTGAAGAGGCAAAATCCCATGGCGCGATTTGCCTCGGCGTGGTGGCCCGGTGGGCGCACCAGGGCGAAGCCGTTCTCGGCGTCGCCCGCCATGATCGCATCGAGGAGCGCGAGAAAGCCGCCGGCCGCGAGGCACGCGGTCTCGTACGACCGCGCCGACGTCGGCGTGTCGGCGTCGAATGCGAAGTGGGGACGGCCCGCGGTCGCACCCACCCGCTCGATGTGGTCGGCGCCGTGATTGAGCGCGATCTCGTCCACCGTGGCCGGCCGCGGCGGGAACTCGACGAGCCCATCGCGCCGGTAATTGGCCAGGGCGTCGGTGATGGCGCGGATCCGCTGCGGGCTTTCGGGGTGGCCGGGGCCGGGGTCGTGCGCCTCGTAGCGGCGATCGACGACGAGCGCGGTCCGCATGCTTCGACGCATACCGCACGCCTCCGCGTTCGCATAGCGCGGGAACCGAATTGACTCCCTCATCCGTATTCACTACCGTCGAGCCTTCCTACCCGACGTCCTTCGTCGTCGGCCGCGAGTGGAGCGACGCTCAATGTTCGGCATCGGAATGCCAGAGCTCATGGTGATCATGGTGGTGGCGCTGATCGTCCTCGGTCCGAGCCGCCTGCCGGAGATCGCCCGTGCCCTTGGCAAGGGACTCGCCGAGTTCCGCCGCGCGACCAGCGACGTCAACGAGGAGATCCGCAAGGCGCAACGCGCGATCGAGGACGAAGCCCGCGCGGCGGAAGCCGCGCGCCGCGCCGCAACCGCGAAACCCGCCAAGACGGACCCCGTTGAACCGGTCGTCGCCCGCTCGTCGTCTGATCCTCCGACTGAATGACCGACGCCACGATGCCGCTCACGGCGCACCTCGAGGAGTTGCGCTGGCGGCTGATCAAGGCACTGGCGGCGATCACCGTCGCGTTCCCGCTGTGCTACGTCTTCTCCGAGCAGCTGTTCACGTTTCTCACCCGCCCGCTCGTCGCGCTCGGCAACGAGCACCTGCTGCTCATCGGCACCAGCGTCACGGAGGCCTTCTTCACGCGCCTCAAGGTGACGATCATCGCGGCGATCTTCGTCGCGAGCCCGCTCATCTTCTACCAAGCGTGGCGCTTCACCGCGCCGGGCCTGTACGCTCGGGAGAAGCGGACGGCGATCCCCTTCGTGATCGCCGCGACCGTCTTCTTCTTCGCCGGCGCGTCGTTCTGCTACGTCTTCGTCTTCCCGGTCGCGTTCGCGTTCTTCTTGGAGGAGTACCAGTCGATCGGCGTCAGCCCGACGATCCGCATCAGCGAATACCTGTCATTCACGTCGCGCATGCTGCTCGCGTTCGGCGTCACCTTCGAGCTGCCGGTGCTGACGTTCTTTCTCGCCCGCCTCGGCTTGGTGAACCACCGCATGCTGCTGCGCTGGTTCCGCTACGCAATCGTGGTGATCTTCGTCGTCGCCGCGGCGCTGACGCCGGGGCCCGACGTGGCGTCGCAGCTGCTGCTCGCGGCGCCGCTCCTGGTCCTCTACCTACTCAGCATCGGCGTCGCCTACGTCGTCGCCCGGGATCGCGCCACACCGCCGGAGTGACGGGTCGGGCGCCGGCAGCTCGCGCCAGGCGACCCTCCGGCCGAGATCGGCGAGGATCGCGCGCGCGTCGGCGACGAAGTCCGCCGCGACCAGCAACACGATGACCGCGCGCTTGCGGTCGCCGGTCCGCACCACCGCGACGCCTTCGTACGACTCGAAGACGAACTTCACGAAGGCGATGTCGGTGGGAGCGAGCTCGATCCAGATCTCGACGATCCCGCTCTGCAGATCGCCGCTCACGGCCGCAGCATCTCCTCGACCCGGTCGTCGAGATCACGACGGTCGCGCTTGCCGCGCGGCCCGTCGACGCGATCCGCCGCCGGCTCGTCGCGACGCGCGTCGTCCGCATCGCCGCCCGTCAGCGGGCGTGGCGGGACGCCGCCGTCGGCGCCGCGCGTGAAGAGCGCCGTGAGACCGCGGGATCGCAAGCGCTTGGCGTCGACCTCCGGGCGAGCATGGGTGAGCGGACCGCGAACGCGGAACGGCACCACCACCCGGCCGTCGGGTCCGCGCAGCAGACCGATGGGCCGCACCTCCTCCACGAGGCTCAGCGAGAGCGGCGTCGACAGCACGAGGTCGCCCTGGAAGCGCAGCTCGCGGTCGGCATTCAGCCAGCCGCTGCCGCCGACGATCTCGAAGTTCTCCGACTCGAGGCGTCCGTCCTCGACGAGGAGCCGCCGCTCCGCGATCGTGAAGGGCACGCGCGCGCGCGTGAGGACCGTGTCGTCGGTGCCGAAGACGTGCTCGTAGCGGGCCCGCGTACGCGCCGAGAGCAAGCGCGGCAGCAGCGGCACGCCGGTCATCGGGGTGAGCACCTGGTCGGCGATGTTGATGCCGCGCAAGCGGCCGTCGGTGAGCGTGAGCTCGCCCGCACCGGAGACCGCGCCGGCGACGAGGGTACCGCCGGCGAGAGGCCCCGCGACGGTCGCCGCGCCGGACGCCGTGCCGTCGATGTCATCGCCGTACGCGGGATCGACGCGCGCCAGCGCATCGCCGATGTCGACGTCCTTGACCGTGAGGCGTACCGACAGCGCGCTCGGCGAGAGGCTCACCTCCGCACGCACGGCACCGCCGAACGGCGCGGCATCGACACGCCCCTCGCCGGTCCACGGCGCGACGCCGGTGATGGTCGCGGCGATCTCGACCGGGATCGCGTCGAGGTCGAGCGTGACGGTCACCTTCGCCTGCGCGCCGCCGAGCACCGCGTCGCCACGGATCTGACGCGCCTCGAGCGGTGGCGTGCCGATCGGAAGCGCCAGGTCTGATCCCTCGACGGACCGCACGTTCAGCGCCGCTTGCCACGGATCGAGCGCCGCCGAGCCCGTCAGCATCAGCGCCAGGTCGCCGATCGTGAGCCGTCCCTCCTCGAGCGCGATCCGTCCGCGCGCCGCGACGGCACGCGCCTCGAGGGTGAGCGGCAGGGCCGGCAGCAGTGGTCGCTCGCCGCTGCGCGCGCTTTCGCCGCTGGTACGCGCCCGGATCGCGCTCTCGAAGCTCGTCGACGTGCCGTGCACGTCGGCGTCGATCTCGTCGACGCGGCCGGTCGCGGTGACGCCGGCAAGGAGCGCGAGCGGCGCGATCTCGAGGTCCCGCAGCACGAGCGTCGCCTCGAAGGGCGTGTGCGCCGCCTCGCTCTCGCCGGCGTGGGGGACGCGCACGTCGACGTGCGCCCGGCCGAGGTTTCCCGGCGCGCGCAGCACGGCGTCGATCACGAGCCGCGCGTCGGCTCCGAAGCGCAGGTCGTGCGCGCGCACCCGGAGCTCCTCGAGCGTGAGACGTCGCGGCGAGGCACCGGTGCGGTCCTCGACGTCGATCGTGCCGCCGTCGACCCGCGCGCGCGCGACGCCGACCAGCCACTCGACGGGGAGCTCGAACGCGAGCCGCCGCCCGCCGTCGTGACCGTCGGCGGCCCGTGCAGCGCGCGTCGAGGTCCGACCGAGCGTCGCGACGTTCCACCGTCCGCGCTCGTCGCGGACGAGCCGCAGGCGCGGCGCCTCGAGGTGGAGGCCGGCCGCCTCGACCGCGCCGGTCGCGAGGCCCCAGAGGCCGATCGGAATCACGACCGACGGGACGGTCGCGAGCGTGCCACCGCCGAAGGAGGGATCGTCGTCGACCCGGACGTCGTGCAGGCGGATGCCGAGCGGCCACCACGACGGCGTCACCGCGCCGACCTGGAGCGGGCGGCCGATCACACGCTCGGCCCGCGCCACGAGCTCGTGCTGCTCGGTCGCGACGTAGGCGCGGACGTTCAAAACCACCAGCACGGCCAGCACCAGCACGGCCGCGAGCAACGCCAATCCGAGCTTCATGCGGTGAAGCCGCTAGCGGCGACGGAAGAGACGGTCGAGCTCCTCGCGCGTGCCGCGCCCCGCGCCGGCGCTCGGCGGAGCCGCAGTCGCCGCCGCGCCGGCAGCGCGCGCGCCGCCCGGCGAGCACGCTGAATCGGCGGGCGTGAAGTAGTCACAGAAGTTGCTCCGGATCTTGTCGAGGACGCGCTCCGCCTGCGGCTCGCTGCACTCGTTGTAGGCGCGCGGGTCGTAGAAGCGGCACTGCCGGCAGCTGTGCAGGTCGACGCCGCACTTGGAGCAGGTGTCGCGCCGGCCGACCCGCTCCATGCGGCCGAAATCGGCGCCGCACGCGCCGCACACGACCGGCGTCATCGCGCCGCCTCGTCGGGAGGACGTGCGTCGCGACGGCGTGTCGCGCTCGCTGCCGCGAGATGCGCGACGATCCACGCCTGCGCGTCCTCGAGCAACGTCGCCAGGTGGACGGGATCGGAGTAGCGATGATCGCCGCCCGGCGTGATGCGGAGCTCCTTCGGCTGCGGCAGCGCCCGGTAGAGCGCCTCGGCGTCGGCGACCGGAACGACGCGGTCGTTGCTGCCATGGGTCACCAGCGTCGCGGCGCGGACGCGGGCCGCCGCGCCGAGCACGTCGACGTGCTCGAGGTCGTCGAGGAAGTCGCGCTTCAGGCGTCCGCCCCCCCACTCACGCACGCCGCGGCTCCGCCACGACGCCACGACGTCCGCGGGCAAGCGCTCGACGATGCCGATCGGACGAGCGACGGCGGCGATCGTCACCAAGGCGCGCACCCTGGGCTCGTCGGACGCGAAGAGGACGGCGACCGCGCCACCCAGGCTCGAGCCGATGATGCCGATCTCACCGACGCCCTCGGCCCAGAGATGGTCGCAGGCGCCGGCGAGGTCCTCGACCTCGCCGCTGATCGTGAGATCCTCGAAGGCGCCCTCGGACTCGCCGACGTACGAGAAGTCGAAGCGCAGACAGGCGTAGCCACACGCGCTCAGTCCGCGCGCGAGCGCCTGGTGCTTGGTGCCGTCCTTCGTCGACTCCATGCCGTGGCAGAGGACGACCGTCGGGACCGTAGCGAGCGCCTCGACCCCCGCGGGCAGCTGCAGCCGCCCGGCGAGCCGCACGCCACGGCGGCTGCGGAGGCTTACGGCGGTGATGGTCGATGGCATGACACGCGGTCGATTGCGGCGCTTCGAAGGCGGTTGATACCATGCGCCAACCGGCGCGAACAGCAATCGGATCGGGCGCGCGCGGGGTGGAGTGGGGTGGAGCGGATGGGCGAGGCAAAGCACCCGGAGCGAAGTGGCGGGGGTCGAGTCGGCCGGTCGCGTGGCGCCGACCGCGGCGATGCGCTGCCCGCCGACGGCGCCGCCGACACGCCGGCGATCGATCCCGGCTCCGAGCATCTCATCGAGGCCTTTGCCGCCTACCTGCACGACGAGGCGAATGCCTCGCCGCACACCATCAAGGCCTACGTGGTGGACGTGCGGCAGCTCGCACGTCACCTCACGACCAGTCGGCGGACGCTCGCGACCGCGTGTGTGCACGAGATCCGCGGCTATCTCGCCTCGCTCGCGGGCGCGCAGCGCAAGAGCTCGATCGCGCGGAAGCTCGCCGCCTTGAAACACTTCTACCGCTTCTGCACCCGGCTCGGTGCCCGCCGCGAGGACCCGGCGGCGGCGCTCGCGGGTCCGAAGCGCGAGCACTACCTGCCGCCCCATCTCTCGGTCGACGAGATGTTCCGCGTCCTCGACGGTCCGCGCACGCTATCGCCGCTCACCTGCCGTGACCGCGCCATCCTCGAGCTGCTCTACTCGACCGGCATCCGCGTGAGCGAGCTCGCCGATTTGAATTGGCGCGGCATCGATCGTCGCGCCGAGGCGGTCCGCGTCCTCGGCAAGGGCCGGAAGGAGCGCATCGTGCCGGTCGGCGCGACGGCGCTCGCCGCGCTCGACGACTACCGGCGGCGCTGGCCCGCGAGCCAACGCCGCGACGACGACGCCGTTTTCCTGAACGCCCGCGGCACGCGACTCACCGTCCGCAGCGTCGCCCGCATCGTCGAGCGCTGGACGACGCACGCGGAGACACGCGTCCACGCCAGCCCGCACGCGTTCCGCCACTCCTTCGCCACCCACCTCCTCACCGCCGGCGCCGACCTCCGCGCCATCCAAGAGCTCCTAGGCCATGCCCGCCTGTCGACCACTCAGCGCTACACGCACGTAAATTTCGCCCACCTCGCGGAGGTGTACGACAAAGCCTTCCCGCGCGCGTAGCGTCGTCCGAAGATCCCGAGACTTGACTCCGGCGCGGCCGGGCCGTCGCCGGAGTCACGTTTACAGGGCTTCCGCGCGACGGTAGTGTCTCCGCGTGGCGGAAACCTTTCACGCGACTACGATTTTGGCGGTCCGGCATCGCGGCAAGGTCGTCGTGGGTGGGGACGGTCAAGTGACAATTGGCCAGACCGTGATGAAGCGTCAGGCGCGGAAGGTGCGGCGGTTGTATGAGGGGCGCGTGATCGCCGGATTCGCGGGGGCGACGGCCGACGCGTTCACCTTGTTCGAGAAGTTCGAGCAGAAGCTGGAGGGCGTGAACGGGAACTTGCGGCGCGCGGCGGTGGAGCTCGCGAAGGATTGGCGGACCGACCGCGTCTTGCGACGGCTGGAGGCGCTGTTGATCGTCGCGGACGTCGAATCGACCTTGCTCGTGTCGGGCAACGGTGACGTGCTCGAGCCCGACGACGGGATCATCGCGATCGGCTCGGGCGGGAACTACGCCCTGGCGGCAGCGCAGGCGCTTGCCAAGCACGCGGATCTCGACGCCCGGGCGATCGTCGAGGAAGCGCTCCGGATCGCCGCGGGGATCTGCGTCTTCACCAACGACAGTCTCGTCTTCGAGGAGCTGTAGGCGGATGGACGACGGCGACACCGCACCACCGATCGACGCGCCCGCCGTCAGCTCACTGGCGATTCCGGCCTCGCCGCGGCCGATGACGCCGCGGGAGATCGTGTCGGAGCTCGACCGCTACATCGTCGGACAGGGCGCGGCGAAGCGCGCGGTCGCGATCGCGCTCCGCAATCGCTGGCGGCGGCAACAAGTGCCGGACGATCTGCGTGACGAGATCGCGCCGAAGAACATCATCATGATCGGCCCGACCGGGGTCGGGAAAACCGAGATCTCGCGCCGCCTGGCCAAGCTCTCCGGCGCGCCCTTCCTCAAGGTCGAGGCCTCGAAGTTCACCGAGGTCGGCTACGTCGGGCGCGACGTCGAATCGATCATCCGCGACCTCGTCGATCTCGCGATCGGCATGGTGAAGGCGGAGGAGCGCGAGAAGGTCGCGCGGCGGGCGCGCGAGGTCGCCGAGGAGCGCGTCCTCGATCTCCTCCTGCCGCCACGGCCGCCGGAGGCGGCGGGCACGACCGCCGGCGACGGCGCGTCGACGCGCGAAAAGCTCCGCCGCATGCTGCGCGAGGGCAAGCTCGACGAGCGCCTGGTCGAGCTCGAGGTCACCAAGACCGTCTCGCCGATGGTCGAGATCCTCACGCCGCAAGGGATGGAGGAGATGGAGTTCAACATGAAGGAGCTCTTCTCCAACATCCTGCCGAAGAAGACGAAGAAGAAGCACGTGCGGGTGCCGGAAGCGCTCGACGTCCTCGCCGCCGAGGAGGCGAACCGCATGGTCGACATGGAGATCGTCGCCCACGAGGCCGTCCGCCGGGTCGAGCAGTCGGGGATCGTCTTCCTCGACGAGATCGACAAGATCGCCGGCCGCGAGACCGTGCACGGCCCCGACGTCTCGCGCCAGGGCGTGCAGCGCGATCTCTTACCGATCGTGGAAGGCTCGACCGTCAGCACCAAGCACGGCATGGTCCGCACCGACCACATCCTCTTCATCGCCTCGGGTGCGTTCCACACCGCGAAGCCGTCCGACCTCATCCCCGAGTTCCAGGGCCGCTTCCCCATCCGCGTCGAGCTCGAGCCCTTGACCCGTCAGGATTTTGTCCGCATCCTCACCGAGCCGAAGAATGCGCTCGTTACGCAGTACGTGGCGCTGCTCGCGACCGAAGGCGTCCGGCTGCGTTTCACGGACGACGCCGTGGAAGAGATCGCGCGCATCGCCGCGGCGGTGAACGAGAGCACCGAGAACATCGGCGCACGCCGCCTGCATACCGTGCTCGAGAAGCTCCTCGAGGAGCTCGCGTTCGACGCTCCCGAGCTCGGCAATCAGGACGTCGTGATCGACGGCGCGCAGGTACGGGCGAAGCTGGAATCCATTCTGAAGAACGAGGATCTCTCGCGGTATATTCTGTAGGCCGCGCGCGAACGCATGATGAAGAGCCGGATCGACAAGGCGGAGACCCTGATGGAGGCGCTGCCGTACCTGCGGCGTTTCTACGGGAAGACGATCGTCATCAAGTACGGCGGTCACGCGATGGCGAACGACGAGCTCAAGGACGCCTTCGCGCAAGACGTGGTTCTATTACGCTACGTCGGCATGAACCCGGTGATCGTCCACGGCGGCGGACCGCAGATCGACGACATGCTCGACCGGCTCGGCATCCGCTCGCGCTTCGTGCGCGGCATGCGGGTGACCGACGGGCCGACGATGGACGTCGTCGAGATGGTCCTGGTCGGTAAGATCAACAAGGAGATCGTCGCGCTGATGAACCGCCACGGCGGGCGCGCCGTCGGCCTGTCCGGCAAGGACGGCGAGCTGCTCGTCGCCCGCAAGATGGCGCGCGGCGAGGACATCGGCATGGTCGGCGAGATCGTCGGCGTGAACCCGGCGGTCATCCGGTCGCTGGAGGCGTCGCACTTCATCCCGGTGATCGCCCCGGTCGGCGTCGGCCTCGACGGCGAGACCTACAACATCAACGCCGACCTGGTCGCCGGCAAGGTCGCCCAGGCGCTCCAGGCGGAGAAGCTCATCCTCCTCACCGATGTCGAGGGCATCAAGGACAAGACCGGCGCCTTGGTGCCGACGCTCGGGCCCGACGATGCCGCGGGCATGATCGAGGCCGGCGTCATCAACCAGGGCATGATCCCCAAGGTCGAATGCTGCATCGACGCGCTCAAGGGCGGCGTCGGCAAGACGCACATCATCGACGGGCGCGTCCGTCACGCCGTCCTGCTCGAGATCTTCACCACCGAGGGCGTCGGCACCGAGGTGGTACGCAGCGCGGCGAAACGCCCCGGCGTGCGCCAGCTGCGCCACAAGGCAGGCTCCTGACCCCGGCGTGCTCGCCTGCCCCGGCAGGCGCTCTCGAACGAGTCATGACGGACGATACGATCATCGCGACGGCCGATCGCCACCTGATGCGGACCTACGCCCGCTCGCCGGTGGCGTTCGTGCGCGGCGCCGGCGCGCGGCTCTGGGACAGCGAGGGCCGCGAGTATCTCGATTTCTTCTCGGCACTCGCGGTGACGAACCTCGGCCACGCGCCGCCCGTGGTCGTCGAGGCGATCGGCCGCCAGACCTCGCAGCTGCTGCACGTCTCGAACCTCCACTACTGCGCGCCGCAGTCGCGGCTCGCCGAGCTGCTCTGCGCCCACTCGTTCGCCGACCGGGTGTTCCTCTGCAACAGCGGCGCCGAGGCCAACGAGGCGGCGATCAAGCTGGCGCGGCGGTGGGGCCATCGCGACGGCGGCCAGCGCACCGAGATCGTCACCGCGCTCGGCTCCTTCCACGGCCGGACGCTCGCGACCTTGGCCGCCACCGGCCAAGAGAAGGTGCACATCGGCTACCAGCCGCTGCCGGCCGGCTTCCGCTACGTGCCGTTCGACGATCTCGCGGCGCTCGAGCGCGCGCTCACCGACACCACCGCGGCGCTTCTCCTCGAGCCGATCCAGGGCGAGGGGGGAGTGGTCGTGCCGCATCCCGACTACCTGGTCGGCGCCCGGCGCCTGTGCGACGAGCGCGGCATTCTCTTGATGTTCGACGAGATCCAAGTCGGGATGGGACGGACGGGAACGCTCTTCGCCTACGAGCAGCTCGGCGTCGAGCCCGACGTCATGACGCTCGCGAAGGCGCTCGCGAGCGGCATTCCGATCGGCGCGGCGCTGGCGCGCGAGTCGGTCGCGGAGAGCTTTTCCGTCGGCTCGCACGGCTCGACGTTCGGCGGCAACGCCGTCGCCGCCGCGGCGGCGGTCGCGACGCTCGACACCATGCTCGCCGACGGCTTCCTCGCCCGCGTCCGCGAGCGGAGCGCGTACTTGCTCGAGCGCCTGCAGGCGCTCGCGGCGCGCCACCCGATCATCCGGGGCGTGCGCGGCCACGGCCTCATTCTCGGCGTCGAGCTGCACGAGCCGGGCGCGTGGGTCGTCGCGGCCTGTCTCGAGCGCGGCCTCCTCATCAATTGCACCGCCGAGCGCGTGCTGCGGTTCTTGCCGCCGCTCATCATCACCGAGCGGGAGATCGACGAGGCCCTCGGCATCCTCGACGACGTGCTGCGCGGCGGGAACACGGGACCAGCGGCGTGAAGCGCGACCTCCTCCGACTCATCGATCTGACGCGCGCCGAGTGCGAGCAGCTCTTCACCTCGGCGCTCGACATCAAGCAGGCGTTGAAGAGCGGTAAGCCGCGCCGCATCCTCGAGGGCAAGACGCTGGCGATGATCTTCGAGAAGCCGAGCCTGCGCACCCGGATCAGCTTCGAGACCGGGATGTTCCAGCTCGGCGGCCACGCGATCTATCTCGCGCCGTGGGACATTCGTCTCGGCGAGCGCGAAACCACCAGCGACATCGCGCGCAATCTCGGCCGCGTCGTCGACGCGATCGTCGCGCGCACGTTCCGCCACGACGTCCTCGTCGAGCTGGCGCACGAGGCGCGCGTGCCGGTGATCAACGGCCTCACCGATCTACACCACCCCTGCCAGGTGCTCGCCGATCTCTTGACGCTGGTCGAGCGCCGGCGCGTGCTCGACACGCTGCGGATCGCCTTCGTCGGCGACGGCAACAACGTGGTGAACTCCTGGCTCGAGGCGGCGGCGGTCTTCCCGTTCACCTTCGCCCTCGCCTGCCCCGCCGGCTACGAGCCCGACGCGACGATCCTCGACGAATGCCGCCAAGCCGGCGCGACGATCGAGATCGTCCACGACGTCGCCGACGCCGTCCACAACGCCGACGTGGTCTACACCGACGTGTGGACGAGCATGGGCCAAGAGGACGAGGCCGAGAAGCGCCGGCGTGACTTCGCCGCCTACCAGGTGAACGACGAGGTGATGCGCTACGCCGCCAAGGGCGCCGTCGTCATGCACTGCCTTCCCGCCCACCGCGGCGACGAGATCACCGAGAGCGTCATCGACGGGCCGCAGTCCGTCGTCTTCGACCAGGCCGAAAACCGGCTGCACCTCCAGAAGGCACTCCTGGCCTGGCTGATGCGAGGAGGGGCATGACCGCGGCGTCGCAACAGAAGATCGGCAAGATCGTCCTCGCCTACAGCGGCGGCCTCGATACCTCGGTGATCCTGCGCTGGCTGATCGAGCACTACGGCGCCGAGGTGATCGCGTTCTGCGCCGACCTCGGTCAGGCCGAGGAGCTCGCGACCGTCCGCGAGCGCGCCACCGCCACCGGCGCGAGCGCGGTCGTCGTCGACGACCTGCGCGAGGAGTTCGTCCGCGACTTCGTCTTCCCGATGCTGCGCGCCAACGCGGTCTACGAAGCGGGCTACCTCCTCGGCACCTCGATCGCACGGCCCCTGATCGCGAAGCGGCAGATCGAGATCGCGCGGCAGAGCGGCGCGACCGCCGTCGCGCACGGCGCGACCGGCAAGGGCAACGACCAAGTCCGCTTCGAGCTCACCTACTACGCGCTCGAGCCCGGCATCACCGTGATCGCCCCGTGGCGCACCTGGGATATGCAGGCGCGCTCGGACCTGATCGCGTACGCCGAGCGCCACCAGATCCCGGTGCCGGTGACGCGCGAGAAGCCCTACAGCAGTGACCGCAATCTCCTGCACATCAGCCACGAGGGCGGCATCCTCGAGGATCCGTGGCGCGAGCCCTACGCGGACATGTTCGTGCTCACGGTCGCGCCGGAGCAAGCGCCCGACACGCCCGAGTACCTCGAGATCGATTACGAGGCCGGCGATCCGGTCGCGGTGAACGGCGCGCGTCGCTCTCCGGCGGAGCTCCTCGCCGAGCTCAACACGATCGGCGGTCGCCACGGCATCGGCCGTCTCGACCTGGTCGAGAATCGCTACGTCGGCATGAAGTCGCGCGGCGTCTACGAGACGCCCGGCGGCACCTTGCTCCACGCCGCGCATCGCGCCGTCGAGTCGCTCACGCTCGACCGCGAGGTGATGCATCTCCGCGACAGCCTCGTCCCGCGCTACGCCGAGATGGTCTACTACGGCTACTGGTTCAGCCCGGAGCGTCGCATGCTGCAAGCCGCGATCGACGAGTCGCAGCGCGGCGTCACCGGCACCGCACGCCTGAAGCTCTACAAGGGCGCGCCGACCGTCGCCGGCCGCCGCGCCGAGCGGTCGCTCTACGATCCCGAGATCGCCACCTTCGAAGCGGGATCGATCTACGACCAGAAGGATGCCGAAGGCTTCATCAAGCTCGCCGCCCTCCGGCTCCGCATCCAGGCGCTGGTGACGGCGCGGTCGCACTCGTAGGCTCGGGACGATGGCGACCACCCGCAAGCGCGGCAAGGCCTGGCAAGGACGCTTCAACGCGCCGACCGCGCCGATCGTCGAGACCTTCACCGCGTCGATCGGCGTCGACAAGCGGCTCGCGCCGCACGACATCGCCGGCTCGCTCGCCCACGCCCGCATGCTGGTGGCGTGCGAGATCATCCCCGCCGGCGACGGCAAGCGCATCGTCAAGGGTCTCGGCGAGATCGCGAAGGAGATCGAGAGCGGCGCCTTCCGCTACGAGACCAGCGACGAGGACATCCACATGGCGATCGAGCGGCGGCTGATCGAGATGATCGGTCCGGCCGGCGGCCGCCTGCACACCGCCCGCAGCCGGAACGACCAGATCGCGCTCGATCTCCGCCTCTTCGTCCGGGCCGAGATCGGCGTCATTCTGAAGCTCATCACCGCCTTCCAGAAGGCGCTGGCGGCGCTGGCGCGCAGCAACGTGCGCGTCGTCATGCCGGGCTACACGCACCTGCAGCGCGCCCAGCCGGTCCTCTTCGCACACCACCTGCTGGCGTACTACGACATGCTCGAGCGCGACTCCGAGCGCTTCGCCGACTGCCGCCGGCGCGCCGACGTGATGCCGCTCGGCGCCGGCGCGCTCGCCGGCACCACCTTCCCCGTCGATCCGTCGCACGTCGCGCGCGAGCTGCGCTTCGCCCGTATCGCGACCAACAGCCTCGACGCCGTCGGCGACCGCGACTTCATCGTCGAGCTCCTCGCCGCCGCCGCCCTCACGATGGCGCACCTCTCGCGCCTCGCCGAGGAAATCGTGCTCTGGTCGTCGACGGAGTTCGGCTTCATCTCGCTGCCCGACGAGTTCGCGACCGGCAGCTCGATCATGCCGCAGAAGAAGAATCCCGACGTCGCCGAGCTGACGCGCGGCAAGACCGGGCGCGTCTACGGCGATTTGGTCGCGATGCTGACGGTGATGAAGGGCCTGCCGCTCTCGTACAACCGCGATTTGCAAGAGGACAAGCCGCCGCTCTTCGACGCGGTCGACACCGTGCAGGCCTGCCTCGGCGTCCTCACCGCGATGCTGCCGCGGCTCACCGTCCACGCCGATCGCATGCGTGCCGCAACGACCGAGGGCTTTCTGAATGCCACCGACGTCGCCGATTACCTGGTCACCAAGGGCGTGCCGTTTCGTGAGGCGCACCGCATCGTCGGCCGCGCGGTACGCCGCTGCGCCGACCGGGACCGCTCCCTCGACGACATGGCCCTCGACGAATGGCGGGCACTCTCGAAGCACTTCGACGAGGACCTGCGCGACTGGCTCGGCATCGACGCCACGCTCGCCCGGCGCACCGCCGGCGGCGGCACCGCGCCGTCGAACGTGCAGCAACGTCTGCGCGGCGTATGAGGCGCGCGCTGATGTGCGCGTTCCTCGCCGGCGTGCTCGCCTGCGGGCGCAAGACCGTGGTCCGTCCGCCCGAGCTGGTGGCGCCGAAGACCGTCGCGCAGCTCGCGCTCGACTCGACACCCGAAGGCGTCCGGCTGCGCTGGTCGCGGCCGACCGAGACCGTCGACGGCAAGAGCATGGAGGACCTCGGCGGCTTCGTGATCGAGCGCGCCGAGACCACGCTCGGCTTCCACGAGATCGCGCGCGCGCCGGTGACCGACCGCGGCCACTTCCAGAAGCTGAAGCGCTTCGAGTACCTCGACCGCGACGTCGTCCCCGGTACCGTCTTGCACTACCGGGTGATCGCCTTCACCACCGACGAGTACTACAGCGCGCCCTCCGGCGCGGCGACGATCACGTGGACGCCTGCGGTGCCGAGCGCGTCCGCGAGCGTCACGCCGGAGGCGACGCCCACGCCGCACCCCACGAGATCGCCATGAGCCCGAACGCCTTCGAGTACCGACGGGACGAGCTCGCCTGCGAGAGCGTCTCGCTCGCGCGCATCGCCGCCGAGGTGGGCACTCCCACCTACGTCTACAGCCTGGCGGCCCTGCGCGACGCCTATCGCACCTACGATCGCGCCTTCGCCGCCGTGCCGCACATCGTGTGCTACGCGATCAAGGCCAACGACACGCTGGCTGTGCTAAGAGCCTTCGTCCGCGAGGGCAGCGGCTTCGACATCGTCTCCGGCGGTGAGCTCGTCCGCGCGCTGCGCGCCGGCGCCGACCCGCGCCGCATCGTCTTCGCCGGCGTCGGCAAGAGCCGCGACGAGATGCGCGCCGCGCTCGCCGCCGGCATCCTCATGTTCAACGTCGAGTCGGAGGCCGAGCTCGCCGCGCTCGAGGAGGTCGCCGCCGCCGAAAAGCGCCGCGCGCCGGTGAGCGTGCGCGTGAACCCCGACGTCGATCCGAAGACGCACCCGTACATCTCGACGGGGATGAAGAAGAGCAAGTTCGGGATCGACATCGCGGCGGCGCTGGCGGTGTACGCGCGTGCCGCGCGCTCGCCGCACCTCGAGGTCGTCGGTGTCGACTGCCACATCGGCTCGCAGCTCACCAGCGTGAGTCCCTTCGTCGACGCGCTCGCGCGCGTGCGCGAGCTGGTGACGCGCCTCCGCGAGCATGGCGCGCCGATCCGTTACCTCGACGTCGGCGGCGGCGTCGGCATCACCTACCACGACGAGCAGCCGCCGACACGAGCGGAGTACGCAGAGGCCGTCATCGCCGGTACCCGCGGCCTCGACGTCACGCTCATCATCGAGCCGGGGCGTTCGATGGTGGGCAACGCCGGTGCGCTCCTCACCCGCGTGCTCTATCTCAAGCAGGGACCGGCGAAGCGCTTCGTCGTGATCGACGCGGCGATGAACGACCTGATCCGGCCGGCGCTGTACGGCGCCTATCAGGAGGTCCGGACCGTCGCGCCGGCGCGCGCCGGCGCGCCCGTGGTCGTCGACCTCGTCGGCCCGGTCTGCGAGAGCGCCGACTTCCTCGCTCAGGACCGTCCGCTGCCGCCGCTCGAGTCGGGCGACCTCCTCGCCGTCATGAGCGCCGGCGCCTACGGATTCGTGATGGCCTCGAACTACAACGCGCGGCCGCGTCCCGCCGTCGTCCTCGTCGACGGCGACCGCTTCGACGTCGTGCGCGAGCGCGAGAGCATCGAAGATCTGATCCGCGGCGAGACCATCCCGCCCGGTCTGCGCTGACGCCGCGTCCGCGCCGGCCGCGAAACCGACGCTCGCTCGCCGGCCGCGTTCGCGCTAGTGTCGGCCGTCCGATGGGCACGGTTCACGTCACCAAGATGCACGGGATCGGCAACGACTACATCTACGTCGACTGCCGCGCTCAGGATCTCGCCGACCCGCCGCGCTTCGCGCGCGCCGTCGCCGATCGCCACCGCGGCATCGGCTCCGACGGGCTGATCCTCATCCGACCCTCGGCCACGGCCGACTGCCGGATGGAGATGTACAACGCCGACGGCAGCCGCGCCGAGATGTGCGGCAACGGCATCCGCTGCGTCGGCAAGTACGTCTACGACCGCGGCCTGCGCCGAAATCCGCTCGCGATCGAGACCGACGCCGGCACGCTCTCGCTGGCGCTCATCGTCGCCCCCAACGACCGGGTGACCGCCGCGACCGTCGACATGGGCGCGCCGATCCTCGACGGCCCGCGCATCCCCGTCGCGCGCGAGGGTCACGTGATCGAGCAGCCGCTCGAGGTCGGCGGCGAGACCTACCGCATCACCTGCGTCTCGATGGGGAATCCCCATGCCGTCGTCTTCTTGCCCGAGATCTCGCGGCTCGAGCTCTTCCGCATCGGTCCGCTCTTCGAGCGCCATCCGTTCTTCCCGGCGCGCGTCAACACCGAGTTCATCGCGGTGCGCTCGCGACGTGAGATCGATTTCCGGGTGTGGGAACGCGGTTCGGGGGAGACGATGGCGTGCGGCACCGGCGCCTGCGCGGCGGTCGTCGCCGGTGTCCTCACCGACCGCACCGACCGGCAGGCAACCGTGCACCTGCGCGGCGGCGACCTCGAGATCGAGTGGCGCGCCGCCGACGACCACGTCTACATGACCGGATCCGCAACCGAGGTGTTCTCGGCGGACGTCGACCGCGCGCTGCTCGAGACGGCCGTGCTCGGCACGCCGCCGTCCCCGCCCCGGGATCGGACCGCGGAAGAAAGCGCGGGCGCTCGCGACCGCGTCAGGGAGGCTGGCTGATGCGCTCTGCGACACCGACGTTCTCCGGATCGATGGTCGCGCTGGTGACGCCGTTCCGGGACGGCGCGATCGACTGGGATGCGTTCACCGCGATCATCGAGCGCCAGATCGCGGGCGGCTCCTCGGGGCTCGTGCCGTGCGGCTCGACCGGTGAGGCGGCGACGCTCTCGCACGAGGAGCACGCGCAGGTGGTGCGCTTCGTCGTCGAGCAGGCGCGGGATCGCGTGCCGGTGATCGCCGGCGCGGGCTCGAACTCGACGAGCGAGGCGATCGAGCTCACCCGCGCGGCGCGCCAGGCCGGCGCGGCGGGCGCCCTCCTGATCTCGCCCTACTACAACAAGCCCACGCAGGAAGGGTTGGTGCGGCACTACCTGGCGATCGCCGAGGCGGTACGGCTACCGCTCATCCTCTACAACATCCCCGGGCGCACCTCGTCGCGCATCGAGGCCGAGACGATCGCGCGCCTCGCCGAGCACCCCCGCATCGTCGGTCTCAAGGAGTCCGACAGCCTCGACCACGCGCTCGACGTGTTCCATCTCGCCGGCGACCGCCTCGAGATCTACGCCGGCGACGATGCCGTCACGTTCTCGCTGATGGCGCTCGGCGGCACCGGCGTGATCTCGACGATCGGCAATCTGGTGCCGCGCGAGATGGCGGATCTCGCGGCGGCGTGCGGCCGCGGCGAGTGGAAGCGCGCACGCGGGCTCCAGCTCCGCCTGATACCGCTCATCCGCGCCTGCTTCACCGAGACCAATCCGATCCCGATCAAGCATGCGGTCTCGCTGCTCGGTCTCTGTCGCGACGAGCTGCGGCTGCCGCTGGTCCCGCTCACCGACGCTGCCAGGCGCGAGCAGCTCGCCCGCGCCCTCACCGAGATCGGCGCGCTCGCATCGCACGGCGCACGCGCCGGCGCCGCCGAGCGTCGCTGATCCGCGCATGACGCCGATCGTCGTCTGCGGCGCCGCCGGCCGCATGGGCCAGCTCATCGTGCGCCTGATTGCCGCGGCACCCGAGACCCGTCTCGTCGGCGCGGTCGAGGCGGAGGGTCATCCGGCACTCGGCCGCGACGCCGGCGAGATCAGCGGCATCGCCGCGCTCGACGTGCGGATCGACACCCGCTACGCGCCGCCCGCCGGCAGCGTCACGCTCGACTTCACCGCGCCGGCGGCGGCGCTCGCGCACCTCGCGACCGCGGCCGATGCCGGTGCCGCGATCGTCATCGGCACGACGGGGCTCGCCGCCGCCGATCGCGCCCGCGCCGCCGAGCTCGCACGCCGCGTGCCGACGATCATCGCGCCCAACATGAGCATCGGCGTGAACGTCCTCGAGGGACTGGTCGCGGCGGCGGCGCGTGCCCTCGGCAGCGCCTTCGACATCGAGATCGTCGAAGTGCACCACCGCTTGAAGCGCGACGCGCCGAGCGGCACGGCGCTGCGCTTGGGCGAGGTCGCGGCGGAAGCGCAGTCGACGTCGCTCGACGGCCGTGCGCGCTTCGGCCGCGCGGGCGAGCCGGGACCGCGCACCGACGAGGAGATCGGCATCCTCGCCGTCCGCGGTGGCGACGTGATCGGCGACCACACCGTCCTCTTTCTCGGCGCCGGCGAGCGCCTCGAGCTCACGCACCGCGCACAGAGCCGCGACTGCCTGGCGCGCGGGGCCGTACGCGCCGCGCTCTGGCTCGCCGGTCGCCCGGCCGGTCTCTACACGATGCGCGACGTGCTCGGTCTCTGAATGTCGGTCTCGCGCGACGCCATTCTGCGGTGCATGAGCCTTCCATCGAAGCCGCGCGCCTGCCGAGCAAACGTCCCTGCCTTGTGATTCCGAGCCGTTTCCGTTAGAAAGCTCGCCTTTTTTCCGGCTCAGCCGTCGATGCGGCAGTCGGTACAAGAGGAGCGTGAGCGGTGGCCGTAAAGATTCTTCCTGCCGAGCGAATTCGCCGTCTTCCGCCCTATCTCTTCGCCGAGATCGACCGGATGAAGAAGGAGGTCGCGGCCCGTGGCGTCGACCTCATCAGCCTCGGTATCGGCGATCCGGATACGCCGACGTTTCCCCATATAGTCCAGGCGCTTAAGGACGCTGCCGAGCGGCCTGCCAATCACCGCTACCCGGACTACGAGGGCCTGCCGTCCTTCCGCGCCGCCGCCGCCGGCTACGTCGAGCACCGCTTCGGCGTGCCGCTCGATCCCGTGACCGAGGTCGTGTCGCTGATCGGCTCCAAGGAGGGTATCGCCAACCTGGCGGTGGCGTTCGTCGATCCCGGCGACATCGTCCTCGTCCCCGACCCCGGCTACCCCGTCTACGGCATCGGCACCCTCTTCAACGGCGGCACGCCCTATCTCATGCCGCTGCTCGCCGAAAACGGCTTTCTTCCCGATCTGCGCGCGATCCCCGACGAGATCGCCCGCCGCGCCAAGCTCATGTGGCTCGGCTATCCGAACAATCCGACCGCCGCGGTGGCAACGCCGGCGTTCTTCGCCGAAGTCGTCGCGTTCGCGGCCCGACACGACATCATCGTCGCGCACGACAACGCCTACGCCGAGATCTACTACGACACGCCGCCGCCGAGCTTCCTCGCGACCCCGGGCGCACGCGATCTCGCGATCGAGTTCCACTCGCTCTCGAAGACCTACAACATGACCGGTTGGCGGGTCGGCTTCGCGATCGGCAACCGCGAGCTGGTCGCCGGCCTCGGCAAGGTGAAGACCAACGTCGACTCGGGCGTCTTCCAGGCGGTGCAGGAAGCCGGCATCGCGGCGCTCAGCGGCGACCAGTCGCCCGTCGGGTCGATGCGCACGCTCTATCGCGAGCGGCGAGACTTGCTGCTCGCCGCGCTCGCCTCACTCGGGCTCGAGGCGCAGCCTGCGCATGGCACCTTCTACGTCTGGGTACGGGTGCCGCACGGGCATACCTCGGCAAGCCTGACCGCGAAGCTGCTGCAGGAGATCGGCGTTGTCGTGACGCCCGGCAGCGGCTTCGGGGCGAGCGGCGAAGGATACATCCGCTTCAGCTTGACGGTCGCGACGGCGCGGCTCGCGGAAGCGGTCGAGCGGTTGCGGACGTTGCGGTTGTAGCGGACGAGCGCGGGGGCGGTCGCCGCCCGAAACGCGCCGCGCGGAGCAGCGAGAGACAGCGATCATGCCTCATCGGGTATACATCGGGTTGGGCTCGAACCTGGGCGACCGGAAAGCGAACATCCGGGAGGCCGAGGATCGCCTGTCGAAGCTCCCCGGGACGCGCATTTCGAAAGCGTCGTCGCTCTACGAGAGCGAGCCGCTCGGCGACGCGAAGACCTGGTTCGTGAACAGCGTCCTCGAGCTCGAGACCGATTTCGAGCCCGACGAGCTGCTGAAGCGTACGCGCGCGATCGAGGCGGCGATGGGCCGCAAGCGCGTCAAAGGTAAACGCTGGGGCTCGCGCATCATCGATCTCGACATCCTGCTCTTCGACAACCAGACGGTCTCGAAGCGGACGCTCAAGATCCCGCACCCGGAGATGCACAAGCGGCGCTTCGTGCTGCTGCCGCTTTCGGAGCTCGCGCCGCACATCAGCCACCCGCAGCTCGGCGCGTCGATCTCGGAGCTGCTGGGCGGCCTGCGCGATCCGAAGCGAGTGATGCTGACGCGGCCGTAGCCGCGTGACCTCAGCGCGCGGGCGACGCCCGCGGCTCTGCGCGCTCTTCCTCGCGCGACTCGACGAGGCTCTGCAGCGCCGACTCGATACGCGCCTGGTCCGCCCGCAGGCGATCGAGCGCCTGGCGCACGTCGTCGAGCTCCGCGAGACGTGTCTCGCACGAGTGCAGCGACGTCATGAGCGCGTCACGGTCCTTCCCGAATTGCTCCAGCAACGAGACCAGCGCCTGGAGCTGTCCTTCGGCCTCCTTGCCGGTCTGTACCCGTCCGGTCGCGCCCCGACCGTTCGTCTCGGGCGCGACCGGCTCGCTCGCGCCGTCGTTGGCGGAGATGTCGGAA
>JBGPIT010000013.1:0-30549 GCA_041485125.1 Binatia bacterium
ATGGTGGCGCGCAGCCAGGATATGCTCGAGATCTTCTCCTCATCGAGCGGCTCGCGCGCTATCCCACCACGGCGCTCATCACCGGCGAGAGCGGCACCGGAAAAGAGCTCGTCGCGCGGGCGCTGCACCACCTGAGCCCCCTCAAAGAGCGCCCCTTCGTCATCTGCAACTGCACGACGCTCGCGCCGACGCTCCTCGAGAGCGAGCTCTTCGGCCACGTGCGCGGCGCGTTCACCGGCGCCGACCGCGACCGCAAAGGCCTGTTCGAGGCGGCGCACGGCGGCACCATCTTCCTCGACGAGATCGGTGAGCTGCCGCTGCAGGTGCAGGCGAAGCTGCTGCGCGTGATCGAGAACCGCGAGATCAAACGCGTCGGCTCGCCGGAGGCGATCCACATCGACATCCGCATCATCGCCGCAACCAACCGTGATCTCGCCGCGATGTGCGAGAAGGGCGAGTTTCGCGAGGACCTCTACTACCGCTTGAACGTCGGCAGCGTCACGCTCCCTCCCCTGCGCCGGCGCGCCGAGGACATCGATCTCCTGTGCGAGCACTTCCTCGGCCGGTTGTCGGAGCGCATACACAAGACCGACTGCCGGATCTCGGACGCGGTGATGCAGATCTTTCGCGGCTACTCGTGGCCCGGAAACATCCGCGAGCTGCTGAACGTGATCGAGCGCGCGCTGATCGTCGCGCCGGGGCCGATGATCCTGCCGGAGCATCTGCCGCTGCATCTACTGAGCGGCGGCGCTCAGACGATGCCGGCCGGGGCGACGATGCTCGCGCCGTCGGTCGAGGCGAGCGGCTCCGATTTCGATCTCACGATCGAGGCCGCCGAGCGCGATCAGATCCGCAAGGCGTTGGAAGCCGCGGGCGGCAAGCGCATGGAGGCGGCGCGTCTCCTCGGGCTCAGCCGGCGGACGCTCTACCGCAAGCTCGACAAGTACGGGATCACATGACTGGCAGGTGGCAAAAACGTCACGGCGTCGCGCGTCGAACGCTCGGCGTCCGTTCGTGTGCGCCCGCGGACCGCACTCCTGACCGGCGCGCCGGAGAACGTCGGTTTTGCCTGAGTCGGGCGGTGGCACCCCGCTTGCTCTACTCCTTCTCGGGCACGCGCCGACATCGCACGTCGCTCGTCATGAGACATGCGTGATCAGGTGCGGCGAGTGCCCCGGATACTGAGCATGGAGACGACAGCAACCGATACCCCGCTCACGATCCTCGTCCTCGGGGCGTCCGAGCCGCTCGCCGAGCAGGTGGGCGCGGCGATCGAGGCGGTGCCGGCGCTCGTCACGTCGATCGCGACCGGCAGCCTCGCCGACGGACCACAGCGCCTGCGTGAGTGCGAGCCCGACGCGGTGCTGGTGATCGTCGACGACGACGCCGATCGGGCGCTCGCGATGATCGCCGCCATGAGCCACGACACGCCGGCGACGCCGATTCTCGCGCTGTCGCGCGACGCGCGACCGGAGAGCTGCATCCGCGCCCTGCGCGTCGGAGCCGCCGAGCTCGTCGGCTTGCCGCTCGTCGCCGACGAGCTCGCGCTCGCGCTCGCCAAGATCGCCGAGGTGCGGCGGCTCGCGCGCGCCAAGGCCGACTCGGCCGGCGAGATCTGGACCGTCGCGTCGCCCAAGGAGGGCGTCGGCGCAACGACCTTGGTCGCCAATCTCGGCCTCGAGCTCCGTCGCGCCGGCCGCGACGTGGTGCTCGTCGATTTCGACCTCCGCAACGGCGAGCTCGCGCTCGTCCTCAACCTGACGCCGCCCTACTCGCTCGCCGACATCGCCGCGAGCGCCGACCGCCTCGACCCGATCTTCCTGCAGGGCGCCCTGGTGCGGCACGACACCGGCCTCTACCTGCTCGCGGCGCCGCCGCAGGGCGACGTCGAGCTCGCGATGCGCGCCGACGACGTTGCCGCGGTGCTGGCGCTCTTGCGGGCGACCCACGACTACGTGATCGTCGACGCGCCACCGTCGACCTCGAGCGTCTTGCGCGCGGCGTTGACGCAGGCCGACCGCATCATCCTGCCGACCGAGCTCACCGTGCCGGGTCTGCGGGCGGCGTGGCGAACGATCGAGCTGTTGTCGACGCTCGATTGCCATCCACGGCATTTCGACGTGGTCGCGACCAAGCACTCCGCCAGCGCTCTCGACATCTCGCTCGCCGAGGCGCGCAGCACGCTCAAGGTGCCGCTCACGGCGACGTTACCGCGGGACGACGAGACCGCGTACGGCGCGCTCAACAAGGGCGTCGCGCTCGCGGACGTCAACCCCGCGTCACCGCTGCGCAAGGCAATCGTGGCCCTGGTCGAGGCGTTCACCGCCGGCCGGCACGAGGAGCCCAAGAAGCGCGGCCTGCTCGGCTTTCTCCTTTGAGTCGCATGAGGTGCTTCGCTGCGAAATCTCGAAACCGACGAGGATGGCAATGGACCTGCATAGGAAGATGAGCTCGAGCGACTTTGGTGCGCGCGTACTGATCGTCGAGGACCACCCGATGATCGCGGAGCTGGTCGAGACGCGGCTGCGGATCGAGGGGATGCGTCCCACCAAGTGCCTCGGCGGTCGCGAAGCAATCCAGGTGCTCGGCAACGCCGACGTCGACCTGGTGATCCTCGACATCATGATGCCGGAGGTCGACGGCTACGAGGTGTTCAAGTTCCTGAAGAGCCAGGAGCGCACCCGCGACACGCCGGTGATCTTCCTCACCGCCAAGTCGACGCAGGACGACATCGAGAAGGGTCTGGCGATGGGCGCCGATTGCTACATCACCAAGCCGTTCAGCGGCGCCGACCTGGTCCGCAAGGTGAAAATCCTCCTCGAGCAGCACCGGCTGCGCCCCGCAGCGCACGCCTGATCCCCCACGTGCGCGCACCCTCGATTCTGCTCGCGGCGGCCGTCGCGCTCGCCGCCGCTTCCACCGCCACCGCGCTCGATCCGGCGCCACACCGCGAGTTGCGCCCGCGCGCCGTCGTCCCCGCGCGGCCGACGTCGTACGAGATTCCGCTCGCCGGCGACGGCCAGCAGCTGATCGTCCGCGGCACCTTCAACGAGACCGTCTCCGGCCCCGTGCTGGTCGACACCGGCGCGTCGTATTGCGTCCTCACCCGCGCCACCGCGCGGCGTCTCGGCCTCCGCCCCCACTCGAGCGTCGCCGTCCCGGTCGCGACCGCCAACGGCGAGGTCGCCGCCGGCCTGGTGACGCTCGACTCGGTGCAGATCGACCGTGCCCGGCTCGCCTCCGTCGACGCCGTCATCATGGACGCCGTCGAGCCGCCGCTGGTCGGGATCATCGGCCTGACGTTCCTGCGCAAGTTCCGCTACTCGGTCGATCACGCCGCCGGGATCTTCCGGCTCGAGCGCTGACGACCCGCTCGGCCCGTCCGACACGGCACCGAGGCCGGCGCGTGCTTCTCGGCCGCCCGAGCACGCAAGCCACCGACCAACCTCCCGGTCAGCGTCGTTGGCGGCGATATGACCGAACAGTTGCGGCCGTGACATCCCGCAGCCGCACCGATTCTCGATGCCGATTCATCTATGTGATCGCACCGCCGCGATTGCGATGGATGCGGTGTTTCCGCTAACATCGCTGCTCTTGTCTCCGTGGTATACTGCAGCTAGACTGCGCCGCTAAGAGGATCGTCTATCAATCCGGATGGACGGTTCACCGACGGAGGAGGACTCGATGAACGCCAATCTCCGACTGAGCGATCTCTACGGACGGGAGAAAGAAGGCGAGACCAAGCTGCTCGCCTTGTACGTGCCGAAAGAGCTGACGGGCAGAATCGATCGCTTGGCGAAGGACCTGAAGGCGAAAAAGCGCGAGGTGATCCTGGCGCTCCTCAACGAGGGGCTGGATCGCTACCACCGCTCCCGCGGGCGGCGGCGCCGCAAGGCCTGAGCACGGTCCTCGCGCCCATCCCGACAGGCTGGAATCCGATCGCCGACTGACGCGACGGCGCGCGTGGCGCGCCCGCCACGCGCTCAGGCCCGCGGCTTGGCGCTGCGCCGGCGAAGCGTCGCGGTCTCGGCGCTGGGCGCGAGGGTGATCTGGATCCCCTCGGCGGCGAGCCCTTCGAGGAGCGTCGACACGCGGCGTTCCATGAGCGGGTCGCGGGTCGCATCCATGCTGAGCTCGAGACGCACGTCGTGCGCCTTCGGACTCTGCAGATCATGAACGTGGCTGCGCAAGTTCTCGAGGTCGTAGGGCGTCGCCTCGGCCGCGAGATAGAGCGAGCCCCTCGGAGAAATGATTCGCGCTTGGAACATGGTCACACCGCAACGACTGGTGGGAGTACCGGACAGCCGCGACTGTACTCGCGCGTGGTTCGCGAGGTCAATGACGCGTTCGGGGGAGAACGACGATTTCCGCGTGGGGGAGATCGACTCACCGCCCGCGCGACGCGTCGAGTCAGACGTTGCGCGGCAGATCGTGATGAAACGCACGGTCGTCGAGACCGGCGACGAGCGCCGTGACGTCCTCGCGCGACAAATTGCCACTCTCATCCATCATCATCGCAGCGACGAAATCGTAACGGTGCCAGTAAATGTGCCGCTCGTGCGGGCGGCGCGGGTCACGCTTGCCGCGGCGGTAGATCCATTTCTCGTTGAAGCGCAGGCCCTGCTCCTCACGCTCACGCGGCTCGTTGACGCTGCCGATCGTGACGTCGGGCGTGCCCAACGCGAGGACGATCAGGTTGCGGGTGACGGTCTTGGTGTGCTCGTGGCTCACGTCTCGAAGCTCTCCGGCAGCGGACAGCGGCCCTCGCGGACGTGGGCCTCGAACTCGGGGCGAAAGCGCCGCAAGAACCCGGTCGCGGCCCATGCCGCGGCGTCGGAAAGGGCGCAGATCGTCTGCCCTTCCATGTAGCCGCCGACCGACTCGATGGTGCGGAGATCGTCCATCGTGGCGTCTCCCGCCTCGATCCGCCGCAGCAGCTTGTAGATCCACGCCGTGCCCTCGCGGCACTGCGTGCATTGGCCGCAGGTCTCGTGGCGAAAGAAGCGCGCGATGACGATCGCCGCGCGGACCGTGCAGGCGGTCTCGTCGAGGACGACGATCCCGCCGGTGCCGAGGAGCGTTCCCGCTTGCTTGAGCGAGTCGTGGTCCATGCGGACGTCGATCTGGTCCGCCGCGAGGACGGGCATCGAGACGCCGCCGGGGATGATCGCCTTCACGGCCCGGTCCTCACGCACACCGCCGGCGTGCTCGTAGATGATCTCGCGCAGCGGCGTCCCGAGCGGCAGCTCGTAGACGCCGGGCCGCTTCACGTGGCCGCTGACGCCGAAGAGCGTGTTGCCGGTGCTGGTCGGCGTGCCGATCGACTTGAACCACGCGGTACCGCGCTTGATGATCGCCGGCACGTGCGAGATCGTCTCGACGTTGTTGACCGTCGTCGGACAGCCCCAGAGACCGAACACGGCGGGAAAGGGCGGGCGCTTGCGCGGCTGTCCTTTCTTCCCTTCCGCCGACTCGATCATGCCGGTCTCTTCGCCGCAGATGTACGCGCCGGCGCCGCGCATGAGGTGGACGTCGAAGTCGCGGGGCGAGCCGGGACCGAGGAGACCCGCCGCACGCGCCTCGCGCAGCGCCGCGTCCATGATGCGGTAGGCGCTGACGTACTCGCCGCGGATGTAGACGTAGGCGGCACGGGCGGCGATGGCGTGACCGGCGATGATCAGACCTTCGACGAGGAGATGCGGGTTACGCTCGAGGATCTGTCGGTCCTTGAACGTCCCGGGCTCGCTCTCGTCGCCGTTGCAGGCGATGTAGCTCGGCTTCGGGCCGCCGGGCTTGGGCATGAAGCTCCACTTCTGTCCGGTGCTGAAGCCGGCGCCGCCGCGACCGCGCAAGCCCGACTCCTTCACTTGCTCGATGACGTCGGCGGGCGAGAGCTCGCCGAGCGCGCGCGCCGACGCCTCGTAGCCGCCCGCGGCGCGGTACGCGTCGATCGCGCGATAGTCGGTGCCCTCGGGCGGCAGCAGGTAGCGCTCGACCGCGGCAGTCATCCGATCTCCCGCAGCAGGTCGTCCAGCCGGTCGGCGCGCACGTTCTCGACGTAGGGCTCGTTGTTGATCTGCACGCACACCGCCGTACCGCACGAGCCGAGGCACTGCACCTCCTCGACCGAGTACGCGCCATCGGAGGTGTGCTCACCCGCCCGGATGCCGAGGCGCTCCTCGAGCGCGCGCACGACCTGTCGCGCCCCGGCGAGGGCGCACGCGATGTTGACGCAGACTTGGATGTTCCGCCGGCCGACCGGGTGCTCGTGGTACATCGGATAGAAGGTGACGACCTCGCGCACCTCGATCGGGCGCAAGCCGAGGAGCGCGGCGATCTCCTCCTGCGTTTGCAGCGAGACGTACCCGAGCTCACCCTGGGCGAGGTGGAGGGCGATCAGCAGCGCCGCGCGCGGCTCCGGATACTTCGTCGTCTCGGCACGGATCGCCTCCTTCACCTGCTCCGACAGCCGGCGCCCCTCCCCCGCCGCCGTGCTCATCGGTCGCACTCACCGCCGATCATGTTGATCATGTCGAAAGTGGGCACGACGTCGGCGAGCAACGCGCCCTGGATCATGTCGTGGAGCGCCTGGACGTTGCTGAAGCTCGGCCCGCGGAAGCGGCACTTCCAGGGCTTTCCGCTGCCGTTGCTCACCAAATAGAAGCCGAGCTCACCGTTCCCACCCTCGACCGCTTGGTAGACCTCGCCCGCGGGCGGCCGCATGCCCTCGGTCACGAGCTTGAACTGGTCGATCAGCTCTTCCATGCGGTTGAAGACCTTGCCCTTCGCCGGCCAGCGCAGCCGCGCATCGTCGACGTCGACGGGGCCGTCGGGCAGCTCGCGCAGGACCTGCTCGACCATGCGCGCGCTCTGGTGGATCTCCTCGACCCGCACCAGGTAGCGATCGTAGTTGTCGCCGCTCGTGCCCACCGGTACGTCGAAGTCGAGGCGATCGTAGACCAGGTACGGATAGGCGCGGCGGATGTCGTACGACACCCCGGCGGCGCGCAGCAGCGGGCCGGTGACGCCGTAGGCGACGAGCTTCTCGGCCGGCAGCACGCCGGTGCCTTCCATGCGGTCGCGGAAGATCGGGTTCTCGGTGAGGAGCGCGTCGACGTCGGCGAAGATCGCGAGCGCGGCCGCGATCTTCTGCCGGCAGAGCTCGGGAAAGCCGGGCGGGAGATCGCTCTGCAGGCCGCCGATGCGGACGTAGTTGGTCGTCACGCGCGCGCCGCACAACGCCTCGTGCAAGTCCCAGATGTGCTCGCGCGACTGCATCGCGTAGAGGAACGGCGTCATCGCCGCGAGCTCGAGCGCGCTCGCGCCGATGCAGGTGAAGTGGTCGCTCATCCGCGACAGCTCGGAGGCGAGGACACGCAGGTACTGCGCGCGCGGTGGCGCGGTGATCCCGAAGAGCTTCTCGGCCGCCAGGCAGTAGCCGACGTTGTTGATCATCGGGCTCGCGTAGTTCAGGCGGTCGGTGTACGGGATCGCCTGATACCACTCGCCGCTCTCGCACTCCTTCTCGAAGCCGCGGTGCAGGTAGCCGACCTCGACGCGCGAATCGATGATGCGCTCGCCGTCGAGCGTGAGATCGAGCCTGACGGTGCCGTGCGTCGACGGGTGCGACGGCCCCATCTGGATCTCCATCGGCTCGGTATGGAGATCCTCGCCGAGGGGCAGCGGCGGCTTAGGTCCAGCGTCCATAGCGTTGATCCACGCGCTCGTCGTGGCGCCGCGCCTCGCCGGGCCGGACGCTCCGACCGCCGACCAGCGGCTGGCGCTTTTCTTTCGGATAGTCTTTCCGCAACGGGAAGCCGACGAACTCCTCGTAGAGATAGATGCGTCGCAGGTCCGGGTGCCCCTCGAAGCGGATGCCGTACATGTCGTAGGTCTCGCGCTCCATCCAGTTGGCGCCGATCCACACCGGCGTGAGCGAGGCGATGCGGGGATCCTCCTCGGGCACGCGTGCCTTCAGGCGCAGGCGATGAAGCCGTTGCAGCGAGCACAGATGGTAGACGAGCTCGAAGCGCGGCAGCGTGCCGATGAGATCGACCGCCGTGACGTCGACCAGGAAGTCGAACGCCAGCGCGGGATCGTCGCGCAGAAAGGTGCAGATCGCGATCAGCGCCTCCGGCGTGATCTGCGCGGTGGCGTCGCCGCGATAGACGTGGGTCGCCATCACCGCGTCGGGAAAGCGCTCGCGCAGGCGCGCGAGCGCGAGCGGCTCGGCGCTGGTGGCCTCGTCGCTCACGTCTTCACCACCTCTTGCGCTCGAGGCGTCCGCGTCGGTAGTGCCGTCCGCTCGTATCCGCGGCGGATGTGCCCGAGTCGGGTCGCGAGCTCCGACTCCGGCACCAGCAGATCGCGCTTGTGCCAGAGGCTCCCCTTCCAGTTGGTGGTCGCGATCGCCATCCGTTGGCTCATCACGATTGCCTCCTCCGGGCACGCCTCCTCGCAGAAGCCGCAGAACATGCAGCGCGACATGTCGATGTCGAAGACCTCGGGATAGCGCTCGATCGCGTCGCTGGTCTCGGCCGGGTAGATGGTGATGCAGTCGACCGGACAGGCCCACTCGCAGAGCCCGCAGGCGACGCAGCGCTCCTTGCCGTTCGCCATCTGCACCAGGACCGGCATGCCGCGGTACGCCGGCGACATCCGTTGCGTCTCGTCCGGGTACTGGATGGTGAAGATTGTCGGCTTGCCGCGCAGGAAGCCCCACAGGTTTCGGAAGAAGTGGCGCGAGGTGACGGCGAGCCCGCGCAGGATCGCGAGCGGGCCGATCATATCCATGGCACGGGGACGCGGCTGGCGCGCGACCGTGACGACCTTGCTCGCCACTAGCGCTCCTCCGTCGCGGCGCCGAGACCGCCGAGCGCATGCCAGGCGACCGCGCCGTAGCGCGGCACCGCGCGAGCGATCTCGGTGAAGATCGCCGCCGGATCGAACGGCGCCGGCGGCAGCTCCATGCCGAGGCGGCGCGCGAGCGCGAGGAAGATCTCGCCGTCCGACGGTTGCTCGCCCGGATCGAGCGCACGGTTGATGCGCTGGACGCGGCCCTCGAAGTTGGTGAACGTCCCATCCTTCTCCGCGAAGGTGAGGCCCGGCAGGACGACGTGCGCAAGCTCGGCAAGCGGGTGCTCGTTCGAGGCGACCAGCACCAGCGTCTCGAGACGCGCGAAGAGCTCGGCGCTGTCGGCGCCCCACACCTCCCACGCGTCGGTGCCGGTCACGAGCAGGCCGCGGATCGTCCCGGCGCGGATGCCGTCGCGGATGTGCGCGAGCGCGGCACCGTCCGAGGTTCCGAGGCCGAGATCACGCGCGCCGCGACCGTTCGCCGCCTTCTCGGACTTGATCAGGAAATCGTCCGCGGGACCGAGGCGGATCGCGACGTCGTGCTGCGTCGTCCGCAAGCCGCCGGTGACGAGCTGGCGGAGCACGAAGAGCTCCTCGTTGGTGAGGTGCGGCGAGACGATCGCGCCGACGGCGTCGCCGCCGTGCACGCGGGTGAGGGCGCCGAGCGCGCGCGCCGCCGCGTCGAGCGCGTCGTCCCAGGCGACCGGCCGGGCGGAGCCGTCGGTGCGCGTCGACGGCTCGCGTAGGCGCCGTTCCTGGACGAAGTGGTAGTTCAGCCGGCCGTGATCGCACATCCAGGTGTCGTTCACGTGATCGTTCCGCCGCGGCAGGAAGCGGTACACCCGCCGGCGCGCGGTACCGATCTTGATGTTGCAGCCGTTGGCGCAGCTCGGGCAGACGCTCTCGGTCTCGTCGAGGAACCACACCCGCATCTTGTGATGGAAGTCGCTGCTCAGGAGCGCGCCCACCGGACAGATGTCGGCGGTGCAGATCGAGTAGTCGTTGGTCAGCGGCACGCCCGGATAGGTATCGATCACGGACCGGTCGGCCATGTTGAAGACCGCGAGCTCGCGGGTCTTGGTGATCTCGCTGCAGAAGCGGACGCAGCGCCGGCAGAGGATGCAGCGCTCCTGGTCGAGGACGACGCGCGGACCGACGTCGACGCGCTTCAAGGCCTTCCGGCGCGGCTCGTGCGTGCGGGCTTCACGCGTGCCGTACTCGTAGGCGTAGTCCTGCAAGTAACACTCGCCGGCCTGGTCGCAGATCGGACAGTCGAGCGGATGGTTCAGAAGCAGCAGCTCGAGCACGCCTTGACGCGCCTTCGCGACCTCCGCTCCCGCCGTGTCGACGACCATGCCGTCGCGCACGGGCGTGTTGCAGGAGATGGTGAGCTTCGGCATCCCCTCGACCTTGACCATGCACATGCGGCAGCTGCCGTCGATCGAGAGTTTGGGGTGGTAGCAGTAGTGCGGGATCTGGATGCCGTGATCGAGGAGCGCCGGCAGCAGCATGCTGCCGTCGGGCACCTCGAGGGGCATCCCGTCGACGGTGATCTTCGCCATCGAGCTACGACTCGAGCGCGCGGCCGCTGCCATGACGGCCGCGGTACGGAACGCCGGGACGCTCGTTCTGCACCCGCTCCTGCAGCTTCATCAGGCCGTCGATCACCGCCTGCGGGTGCGGCGGGCAGCCGGGGATGTAGATGTCGACGGGAATGATCGTGTCGATGCCCTGCACGACGGCGTAGTTGTTGTAGGGCCCGCCCGAGCTCGTGCACGCGCCGAACGACATCACCCACTTCGGCTCACCCATCTGCTCGTACACGCGCTGCAGGATCGGCGCCTGACGGTGGGTGATCGTGCCGACGACCATCAAGAGATCGGCCTGGCGAGGCGTGAACCGCGGCAGCGCCGCACCGAAGCGGTCGAGATCGAAGCGCGGTCCGGCGACCGCCATGTACTCCATGCCGCAGCACGCGGTCACGAACGGATAGCTGAAGAAGGAGTACTTGCGCGCCCACTGGATCGCGTCGAGGAGTCGGCTGGTCGCGAAGGTGTCGCCGAGCGCGCGCGTCACCGCCGTCGTCTCGTCGTCGTCCGGATGTCGGCCGGCGACGAGAAATCGCTCTTCCTTCATCGCCGCCGTTCTACAGCGGATACCGGAAACTGGCAAAGGTGACCGCGCGCTCGCGACGCGGATGGGCGCGTGCGGAGACACGACCGCGGGCGATCGTCGCGAGCCGAGCGGAGACGTCGCGCGCGGCGACGAACGACGTGCGCCGGCGTACGCCGCGAGCGCGGCCGTTCACGTCGCGAGCGTGCGGTGCCGGGTCTCCGGAAGACTCACGTCCGGTGGTTCGGTCGCGGCGCGCGGCTTCGCGCATCCGGGGATCTCGCAGCCGTTCCACACCGCGCATCCGGCGCAGCAGTACACCACGCCTTGGCGGCGCATACCGCGGTCGACCGCGATCGGACAGCCGCACCAGGGACAGAGAATGTTGGCCACGGCGCACCCATCTACTCGCGCGCCTGCCGGCGGTCAACGCTGTCCGACGCCGCGCGGTCATCGACCGATCGTGAGTTGCGCGGGTTCGCCTCGGCGTTCTAGGACTGTGGTGTGGATCTTCTGCTGCTCGCTGCCGGTGCGCTCGGTCTCGGTGCGTACACCTATCGACGGCCGACCAGGATCTTCAACCGACTGGTGTATGGCTCCTTGTACGCGCGCGGCTTCCGCTCGGTCCGGGTGCGCCTGCCGCACACCGATGTGCGCTGCTGGGTGGGCGGCAGCGGCGAGCCGCTCGTGTTCGTCCACGGATTCGGCACCGAGGCGGCGATCAACTGGCACGGCCAGCTCCCGGCGGCGCGCCGCCGCTACCGCGTGATCGCGCCGGACCTGCCGGGATTCGGCGCCTCGCCGCCGCTTGCCGACGACCACTCGATCGCGGTGCAGGTGCGCTGCTTGCGCGACGTGCTCGATGCGCTCGGCGAGCAGCGGGTGCGGCTCGTCGGCCATTCGATGGGTGGTTGGATCAGTCTCGCGTTCGCGGCGGCGTTTCCCGAGCGCGTCACGCGCTTGATGTTGGTCGATTCGGGGGGTCTGCGCTTCGAGCCCGATTTGAGCCTGCGCGGCGCGCTCCTCCCCGAGTCGCTCGACGACGTGCGTCTCTTGATCGCCGCGAACTTTCACCGGCCGCCGCGATTGCCGCGCTTCGTCCTGCGCGACGTGATGCGGGTCGCGCAACGCGCGACGCATCGCACCCGCATCCTCGAAGGCCTGGTGTTTGGCGACCAGTTCCTCGACGAGCAGCTCGCGCGCATCACCGCGCCGACGCTCCTGGTGTGGGGACGCGGCGACACGATCACACCGCTCGCCGTCGGCGAGCGCCTCGGCGCCGGCATCGCCGGCGCCGAGCTCGTCGTCTTCGACGACTGCGCGCACAGTCCGAACATCGAGCAGTCGCGCCGCTTCAATCGCGTGATGCTCGACTTCCAGGCGCGCGACCTCGACCGCTCGGCGGCGCGACCAGCCGCCGCGCTCGCCGCAAGCGCGTGACCCGCGGCCGCCGAGCCTCGTGGAGCCCGCGATTCATGCGGGTTCCCGCGTCGCGCGTTCTTGACAGGTTCCCAAAGACTGCCCTAGGGTGCGCCTTCATTTTGATCCATCACACAGAGGGGGAGTGCACATGACGAAGACACAGCTGGTTGGGAAGTTGGCGGAGGACACGGGCATCTCCAAGAAGCAAGCCGAGGAGGTGCTGCTCGCGCTCGTCGACACCGTTCGCAAGGCGATCAAGAAGGGCGACACGGTGAAGATTCCAGATCTCGGCGGCTGGCGCCTGCGCTCGATGAAGGCGCGCATGGGCCGCAATCCCCAGACGGGCGAAGCGATCAAGATTCCCGCCCGCAAGAAGGTCGGCTTCACGGTCGCGAAGAGCTTCAAGATGTCGGTTCTCGGCGCGAAGAAGTAACCGCGCCGTTCCGGCGCGCGGGTCGACGGCCCCGGGCTCCCCGGGGCCAGACGGCGACGAAGCCGGCGTCAGGACGCCGGCTTTTGCCTGTCGAGCAGTCGCACGTTGCTGGCGCGAACGACCTTCCGTAGCCCCTGCGGCGTCACCATCGTGATGGTCTCGCCGTTGATCTCGATGATCGTGAACGGTCCGGGGTGGGAGGTCGTCACGACCACATCTCCGATTTTCAGCATTCCCGACTCCTGGGGGCGAGCACCGCGGTCCCGGCGTGCGTGAGTTCTCCGCGCCGTGGCGCGCGCTGCTCGCGTATGTCCTGCTGGCGGCCGTGCTCACGGTCACGGTCGCGCTGCCGATCGCGTCGGCCTGGCGTGGGCTGCCGGCCCGCGTCGACGCGCTGAGCCCCGTCGGCCTCTTCGCCGGCCAGGCGATCCTCGCCGCGTTCCTGACGCTTTGGTTCGTTCTCCAAGATCGGCTGCGGCTGCGCGAGTTCCTTCACGTCGCGCGTGGACGGTGGGCGGCCCGCGTCGCGAGCGGCGTCGGCATCGGCGCCGCCGGATGGGTGGTGACGATCGCGGCGATGGGACTCCTCGCGGCCGTCGCGCGCGGCGCCGACGTCGAGCCGCAGCAGGGCTTCGCCGACATTGTGTTTTGGCTCGCGACTCGCCCGCTGGGGCTCCGGCTGCTGCTGATCGCCGCGGCGATGACGGTCGAGGAGGCCTTCTTTCGCGCCTTCCTTCAGCCCCGTTTCGGCTGGCTCACGGCGACGCTCTGTTTCGCGCTGGCTCACGTCGGCTACGGCTCGCCGATCATGGGCGGCGGCGTGCTCGTGATCGGCGGCATTTTGGGCCGGACGTTTCGGCGACATGACGACCTGGTGGTGTGTGCCGTCGCGCATGGAGTGTTCGACGCGATTCAATTGCTGATCGTGCTTCCGATCGTCGCAGCGCAGCTCCAATGATACGGAGGAACGCTCAGCCGCGCGCGATTCGTGCATCGTTGCAGCGCTCGACCATCGCGCGGAGTGCGAATATTCGAAGCCTCTCGTGGCATTTTTATTGCTGATCGTGCCGCGAGCGGAGGGAATGCCTTCCACCGCCTCACCCGCTCGAAGCACTCACCCCTCCCCGCGGCATTCCCTCCGCCCCCCTCTTCGACAACTCCCATCGCCACCGGCACGCGCGGTCAACGAAGCTCGAAAGTGAACGGTAGGCGCCACTCCCATTTGCGCCGTTTTTGATCACGTACGCTGATCGACAGCTCGCCCGCTTGCGCGCGAAGCGGCGCATCGAGCGTGACCGTCCATTCCACCGCGTCGTCCTTGCTCGCACCCTTGCCGAGTCGCACGTCCCGCCACTCCACGGGCACCTCGAGGGGAATACGCCGGTAGCCGGCGATCACCATCATCTCGACCTCGGACAGCTCGGCGTCGCTTCCCTCGTTGGTGAGCGTGAGACGGCCCGCGACGGCGATCTCGCGGGCGAACTCGTCGCTGTGCGCATGCGAAGGCGCAAATCGCGCGTCCAGCTTGGGGCGTTGAAAGAGACCGAGCATCGAACGTCCTCCACCCGAGCAGCGTTGTGGGGCGCGCTTTTAGACCGCGCACCCCGACGGGTGTCAAGCGCGGTTGCGGCACGCGGCGAGCACGTCGCGCGCGTCCGCCGATCGCCCGCGTCACGCGTGCGACGGCCGGCGCTTCTTGCACCCGTGCGCTGCATGTGAAACGGTTTCCGTGCGCCGTGACAGAGCAGAACGGTCCGAACGCTCCGCCCATCGAGGCCCCGCAGGGCATCTCCTTCGAGCACTTCGCGCTGCCCGAGTCGGTTCGCGCGGGGCTTGCCGACGCCGGCTTCTCGCATTGCACGCCGATCCAAGAACGCGTGCTGCCCCTGTCCCTCGCGGGGCGTGACGTCGCCGGGCAGGCCCAAACTGGAACCGGCAAGACCGCCGCGTTTCTCGTCACCCTGTTCACGCGGCTCTTGGGGTCCGGTCATCCCGGGGTCGTCGGCGCGCCGCGCGCGCTCGTCATCGCGCCGACGCGCGAGCTGGTGGTGCAGATCGCGGCGGATGCGGTCGTGCTCGGACGGCACACCGGGCTCACCGTGCACGCGGTGTACGGTGGCATCGACTATCGGAAGCAACGCGACCGTCTCGAGGAGTCGCTCGACATCCTCATCGGCACACCTGGGCGGCTGATCGACTACCTGAAGCAGCGCACCTATCGCCTCGACCGCACCGAGGCGCTGGTGATCGACGAAGCCGATCGCATGTTCGACATGGGCTTCATCCGCGATCTGCGGTTCCTGCTGCGCCGCCTGCCGCCGTTCGACCGGCGGCAATCGATGCTCTTCTCGGCGACGTTGTCCTGGGACGTGATGGAGCTCGCGTACGAGTTCATGAACGATCCCGAGCGCGTCACCATCGCACCGGAGCAAGTGACCGCCGTCAACGTCGAGCATCACGTGCTGCACGTCGGCAACGACGAGAAGCTCGGGATGATGCTCGGGCTCCTACGGCGCGAGGCGGGCAATCGGATCCTGGTGTTCACCAACATGAAGCGGACCGCGGAGGATCTCGTCGAGAACCTGCAAGCGAACGGCTTCGAGGCGGGCGCGATCACCGGCGACATCGAGCAGCGGCGGCGCCTGAAGCTCCTCGACGACTTCAAGGAAGGTCGGCTGCCGATGTTGATCGCGACCGACGTCGCCTCGCGCGGCCTGCACATCGGTGGCGTCACCCACGTGATCAACTACGACCTGCCGCAGGACCCCGAGGATTACGTGCACCGCATCGGCCGCACCGCGCGCGCCGGCGCGTCGGGGCGGGCAATCAGTCTCGTCTGCGAGGACTACGCCGAGTCACTCGAGGCGATCGAGCGGTTCATCGGCTTCAAGCTCCCGTACGAAATTCCCGACCACGATCTGTTCGTCGCGCCGACGTACGTGCACCGTCGGCGCACCCGCGGGACTCGTGGCCGCCGTCCGACGGAGTGGCCGCGCGACGGAGAGCGCAGGCGGAGCACACCCGTCCCGGCGAAGACCACGGCGCCTACCGCGATCGACAAGCCCGCCGCGTCGTCACGACCGCGACGACGGCGGCGCCGCCGCGGCACGCCCGTACGCGCCGAGTAGCGTGCCCACCCGCCCGATGCCGGGCGACGTGCGCAGCAACACGGTCCGACGGCAAACGGCGGCTGTCGCTATTGCGACATAATCCGCAACGGCGATCGCGACATTTGCGCAATCAATATGATGGATTCTAAGCCTGGCGCCGCGGAACGTCGCTCATGTGCACCAGATTGATACACGGCGCCGGCATGACGGTGGGCGACCGCTCCGCGAATGGGGTTCGCCACACTCGCAGGACATAGCTGGAGCGTCGCCTTCACCGCGGCGACGCAAGGCGCGACGCTGACTGACTACCAGCGACGGCCGCCGCCGCCACCACCACCACCGCGCTCGCCGCGGTCACCGCGGTCACCGCCGCCGCGATTGTCGCGCGGTTTAGCCTCGTTCACTTTGAGGCTACGACCCTTCATTTGAAAGTCGTTGAACTGCCCGATGGCGGCCTGTGCGCCATCGTCGGAGCTCATTTCGACGAACCCGAAGCCGCGCGACTGGCCCGAAAAACGGTCCGTGATGATGTTGGCCGAGACGACCTCACCGGCTTGCGAGAACAAATCCGTGAGCTCCTGCGAGGTCACATTGAACGGTAAATTGCCTACGTACAGCTTGGTGCCCATCGTTCCTCCAGATGCAAGAACCGCGCGGCGCGAGGACGGAACAAGTATGACTGGTGGGTCGCTCTTACCCCGACTGGTTCGGTAGCCTGGGCGGGGACACTAGGCCTGCGGTTTCGCGATGTCAAATAAAAAATGCTCAGGGTTTGACTACGCGACAGCTAGCCGCGTAGTATCCGCGAATCTCCGCTTCGGTGCATCCTGCTACGGTGAACCTGTGGGCAGTCCGGAAGTTCGCAATTGCCGGTCGCAACACGATGAGGAGGCAGGACGCTATGGGTCGCAGTTCCATCCCACCTTTCCCGCCCGCGCTCGAGCCGCGGCGGGCGCTCTCCAAGATGAGCAGCATCGAGCATCTGATGATCGCCGTGGTGAGCACCGCGTTCGACGATCTGCGCAATCCCGACGCACGCCAACGTGAAACCGCCGTCCGCTACTTCTTCAGCGATCCCGAAACGCACGTGCTGAGCTTCCCGTCGGTGTGCCGGCAGATGGACTGGTCGGTCTCGGCGGTCCGCCGTCAATTGGTGCTGACGCTCGGCGCGCGCTTCCGCCTCGCCGAGTTCGCCGCGCGCGACGCGCTGCAAACGCAGCGTCACCTCTGACACGCAACCGGACGCGTCGTCGCCCGCGACGCGCGAGTGATGCGTCGTGCCGCTGACCGCCGACGCGTCCGTGTCGCGACCGCTCCGCGGCAACACCGACTTGCCCTCGTCGGCGGAATCAGGCTATGCGAACGGCATTCGTCCGCTTTGACGCGCACCGGCGATCCCTCGTCGCGGACGTCCTCTGGGTGACAGCATGGCTGAGCTGAAGATCGACCTCCGCAAGGAGTTCCTCGGACGCGTCAAACGCGAGTTCATCGAGGCGCTCGACCGCGACGAGCAAGCCGCCGTCGAGGCGGCGACCGGGGAGATGGGAAACAAGTCGGACGCGGTGAAGCTCGGCTGGCTGAAGATGCGGACGAAAGAGAGCTGGACGAAGCAGCGCTACACCATCACCGTCGGACGCGCATTCGAGAAGCTGCGCAAGATGGTCGAGAGCTTCGAGTCGGCTGGCGGCGCCGGCAAAGCGTAACGCCTCAGCGGCCGAACTGGAGAATCGTCCGCTCCTCGGCGGTCATCTTCTCGCGGATGCGCGAGCCCTTGCCGATGTGACGGTACAACCCACCTTCCGAGAAGTACTCCTCGTATGGCTTTGCCGGCACATACTCGTCGGGCTTCTTGTCACCGACCTTCACGCCAAGGACTTCCTCGACCAGTGTGACGTCGTACATGCGCACCGCATCGTAGTCGGTCAGGAGCGCGCATACCTCGACGCAGATGTAGCATCCGATGCATTCCTCGAAGCGGTCCTGGACCGGCTGCACGCCGCGCCCCTGCACCGACCCTTCGGCGAGATACTCGATACACTGCACCGGGCAGAACTCGGGACACTTGCCGCAGGGGAAGCAAAGGTTGACGTCCATGAACGCAACCTCGCGGGGCCGCTTCTTCTTCTCGCCGATGTCATCGGGATCGGCAGCGTCCGGCACCCGATCCTCCTTCAGACGACGCTTGATGACGTCAATCGCATCCATGACGATCCTGTCTCAATATGGCGGGTCGGCAGCGGAGGTCCGGGAGCCGAGCTCCACCGGGGGCCGCCGAGCGTGGTCAGCTGCTGCGATAGATGATGAACCCGTGCGTGAGGTCGTACGGGGAAACTGCGATCGTGACCCGGTCGCCGGGCACGACTTTGATGTGGAAGCGGCGCAGGCGCCCGCTGATCCGCGCCAGGAACGAGTGTCCTTGGTCCCCTTGGACTCGGAAATGGCCGCCGGCCAGGGCTTCCACGACCCTGCCTTGAATCTGAATCAAATCGTCTCTCGCCACAAAGCTCCTTTCTGTTGGTGCCGTTGATGGCGTCTCTCACGCGGCACGGGCCGGTGAATCTCGCGACTGGTCGAGGCCGGAGTACTCACCGGTCTCCCGGAGCAACGCCTTTGGCAATATACCGTACGCGGAGACGTGTTGTCGATATCCGCGGCGTGTGGCCGTTTTGCTTGACCCTTCGGTCGACCCAACGTACGGTGCGCTCGCAATGGTACGGGAGGCGCGATGGGATCGATCGTCGAGTTCAACTGTCGAAGCTGCGGGTTCTCGAGCGGGAATCTCTCGGTGGGCTGGGGTAAAGCGGGGCGGACGCGCTTTTGGGGCGGACTCAGCGTCTGCTCGACGTGTAAACGGTTGTCGGTCGTCGACCTCGCCGTGAAGCTCGATATGCACCGCTGCAAAGAGTGCCAGAGTCAGCTCACGCTCCTCGAAGGCGTGGCCCAGGACATCCCCTGTCCTACCTGCAACACGATCCTCCGCTCCACGAACCTCGGGGTTTGGAACTAGCCACACCCGAGCGGCGGTGCACCGGGACCGCGCTCACCAGCACCCGCGCGTCCGCGCGGCGCCATCGATCTCCTCGAGCGCAACCGTGAGCTCATCGGTAAGCTGCGCGGTCTCGGTGGCGAGCTCGCGCACCTGGGCAACGTGCACGTCGACGATCCACTCGGGAAGCTGGAGCTCGGCTCCCGGCGCTCCCGCGACGTAGCCACGCGCCGCGACCGCGGCGAACCGCTGCGCAGCGGCACGGAACGATTCCGCCACCGCACCGTCCCGACTCACGGTGACACCGACCTCGGCGAATGCGCGCCGATAGTCGTCGCATACGCTGCGGCCCGACGCGCGCCGTGACACGACCGGATAGCGCGCCAGCGGCGGCCGCGCCGGACACGCCGATCCGGGGTAGGCGATCGCCGCCTGCTCGGTTGCGGCCGTCCTTCTGGCGAGCTCGTCGTCTACATACGGTCCTGAATCGATAACGTGTACTCCTGGTCGCCACACTCCGGCGCCAAAACGCCAGGACGTCGTGAGAGGCTGATCGCCGTACAGGCGTCGCGCCACAACGACCTCCGAGTCCGGCTCGACGAGCACAGGCTCCGCAGCGACGAGGAGCGTGTCGACGTCGCCGAGACGATCCATCCGCGCCAGTCTGTGCAAGACGGCGTCGACCAGGCGGCTCGTGTCCGGCGGCGCGCAGACGGTCCGCTCGCGCTGCTCCACCGGCGCAAGATCCGGTCGCGTCGGGACTCGCGGCGCGGGCGCGCGAGCGGGCGCTTCGATCTCGACACGCGCGGCGCCGTCCGGCGCGCGATCGGAGCGATTCGAGACGTGCACGACACCGTGCGCGTCGCGCCAACGATAGAATGTCTCGGGCGCCGCGCTCGCGGTGAGCGGCGTGAGGGTGAGCATGAGAGTGAGCGTGAGAAAGCGCATCGGAAACCTCCAGGGGCGCGCCAAGAACGTGACGAGCGTCACGACGGTAACACTCGTTTCCGAGCATGGTCAACGCGCATCTTGCGCGAACGGCGGCACGCGGGTTGCTGTCTGCTCAGGCAATGCCCCGCACAGGTGCCATCGTGTCCGCTTTGGCGTTCGTCCTGATCACGCTCGCAACCGCCGGGACGCCGGTACGCGGCGACGCCGACGACCGCGCCGGGATGTGTGACGCGTTCGACGGCGTGGCCTTTACCTTCTGCGTCGCGTTCTGTGAGGCGCGGGAGTGCGACTTGGCGGCGCCCGGCGACGAGCGCTGCGCGACCATGCTCCACGGCTTCGCCCGCGTGACCGGCGGTGCCACACCGCCGTGCGCAACCACCAGCGCGCCACGGCCGTCGTCACTCTGATCCGCGCACGACGTACACGTCGGACGACGTTCCTTCTGCGTCGACGCCGTCGCACACGTGCATCCTTCGCGTTTCCGTGTCAGCCCTGATGCAGCGCCGCCCGTTCTGGTGTACGCCTCGTTGCGACGATGTCGGTCGGGGCGTGGAGCGGAGGGCGGTGGCGTCGCGCGGCGCGGTGGGCAGCGCTGCCAGTCGCGATGCTCGTGCTCGCATCGTGCGGCCCGCGGGCGCGTGTGCCGGCGCGTCTCGGACCCGCTGACGGTCCGGAGCCGCCGGTCTTGTACCTCGGCGCGCGCCTGCTGCACCCGGGCGTGCGTGCGGTGACGTTGCGTCCGGGCGAGCGCATGTCCGTCCTGCGCCTACCGGTCGAGGCCGGACGCATCGTGCCGCCGGCGGCGGTGAGACGCAGGCCCGACGACGTGTTCACGCTGGTCGTCGCGGGGGACACGCGTATCGAGCTCGGCGGCGGCACGCTCATGCGCGCACGACGGACGCATCGCACCACGGCGTACGTCGCGCCGCAACGTCCCGGGACGTACCGCATGCGCCTACATCGGAGCGACGGGCCGCCCGCCGATTTCACGATCCTCGTGCTGACGCCGTTCGAGCAGAAGCGCCACGGCATTCTCGGCGGCTATCGGATCGGCGATTAGCACGTACCGAAGTACCTGATGGTCGACGTCCGTCTGCTCGACAAGCTCGAGCGCCTCATCGACCGCCTGCACGCGGCAGGGCATCCGGTGCGCGGACTCACGGTGATGAGCGGCTACCGGACGCCGCGCTACAATCGCGAGATCGGCAACGAGACGATGTGGTCGCGTCATACGGTCGGTGACGCCGCGGACGTCTTCGTCGACGACGACCACGACGGACAGATGGACGACCTCGACGGCGACGGCAAGGTGACGGTCGACGACGCCCGCTTCCTGCTGCGGATCGTCGAGGAGCTCGACGACGATCCGCGCCTCGCCGGCGGCGCCTCTGTCTACCCGGCGACCGCCGCGCATGGACCATTCGTCCACGTCGACGCGCGTGGCTACCGCGCGCGCTGGTAGCCGAACGCACGGCGGCCGCGGACGCGTCGGGACCCGCAGCGTCAGGGGTTCGCGCCGGAGCGCAGTCGTCGGTAGAGGCGCGCCACTGGCGGATACTGCCGGCCGAGACATGCCTTCGTCAGCTTCCACCACTCGCGCCACGCCGGCGGCCGAGCGACGCCGTCACGCGCCGGCTCCGGCACGAGCTCGATCGAGTTCATGATCCGATAGCGCCAGAGCATCGCGCCGTGCCGCGCGAAGATCTCCGGGCTGCGCGCGACGATCGCGTCGAGGACGATGCTCCGGGCTTCCAACGTCGGCGGAGGCCACAGCGTGCGCTCCGGCCGCGCTGCGTAGCGGCCGAGCCAACGCGGCAGGACGAGACCTTCGAGACCGGCGCCGGCGAACGCGAGCCACAGATCCCAGTCCGACCAGCCGAGCGGCAGGTCGAGGTTCCATCCGCCGACCGCGACGAGCGCGCGATGACGGATCACGGCAAACGGTACTGGATGGTGCGCGACGACGTCGAGCGGCAGCGTGAAGTCGAGTCCCGCGTACGGCACACCCCCCGCGGTCTCCGCACCAGCCCAGCTCGTCACCCACGCCGCGTCCTCGTTCGCCGCGAGGGCGGCGAGCGTCACCGAGAGATAGTCGCGCGAAATCGTGTCACCCGGCCACAAGACGAGCGCGTAGTCGGGATTGCGGACGGCGAGGCGTTCCGCGCGCCAGCGCCGAAGGGCGACGTCGTGCCCGAGGACACCGTTCCGCGTCGGAGCGCCGGACGGCTGCCCGACATCTTCGGCAATGTCGACCTCCACCGTGACACCGGCGTCGCGCCCGGCCGCCATCGCCGACTCGACGGTCTGCCGGAGCGCCTCCGGCGGCCCAGCGCCGGGCACGAGGACGGCGACGCGCACCGACGAGAGCGCCGCGCGAGGCCGCAGACCCTCGCGACGACGGTGCCGCTCGATCGTGCGCTCGTAGTGCGCGATGTGCTCACGGACCCCTGCGTCGGGATCGCACACGGCGCGGATTCGGCCCGGCGCGGCGGCACGGAGGCGTGCGGCGAGCGCCGGATCGTCGAGCACGCGCGCGATCGCCGCCGTCAGCGCGGAGACGTCACCAGCGCGAAAGAGCAGGCCGGAGCGCTCGTGCTCGATCATGTCGGCCATGCCCGAGTAGTCGCTGCCGATCACGCAACCGCCCGAGGCCATCGCCTCGACGCAGGTGAGCGGAAAGTTGTCCCACGGCGCCGGGAAGACGCAGGCGGTAGCGGCGGTGTAGCGCGCGAAGATCGCCTCGCGCGGCAGCGATCCGACGAAGTGGAAGCGGTCCTGCAGCGCGTCCGGGATGCGCGAGTGCAGCAGCTCGGTCATCATCACCGGCGCCTCGCCCGCCGGGCAATCGGTGCCGACGAGCTCGACCTCGAGCGTCGGACGCGTCGCCATCACGCGCACCGCCGCGTCCACCAGCGACTTGACGCCCTTGCGTTGCTCGAGCCTGCCGACGAAGAGCAGCGTCTCGCGACCCGCCGCACGGGTCTCCGCGGACAGCGCGGGCAGGTTGTCGAAGTCCATCGGATACGCGAGGACCGCGCATGGCGGTCCGTCCTCATCGAGCCCGAAGCGCTCGCGGATGATCGACGCCAGCAGGCGGCTCGGCGAGCTCAGCGTATCCGCCCAGCGGATCGAGTACTCCTCCATCGCGGAACGGCGCTGGAAGCCGACCTCGTAGCGCGAGTAGAGATTGTAGCGGTAGATGTCCTCGATCGGCGAGTGCAGCGTCACCGTGATCGGCAGATCCTCGAAGCCGAGCCGCTGCCGACGCCGCCGGATCACGCCGTAGCCCTCGGCGCCGCACTCGGGGAACTCGGCGACGTCGAGCGTGTGCTCCTGATGGATGCGGGCGAGCTCCTCCGCGACGCGCTCCGCGAAGTACAGAAAGGGACTCCAGTAGGTGCAGAGCTGCGACCCGACGTCGTCGCCGCGCGGCTTGGGTTTCCAATCGTCGGTCATCGCGTCGATGCGATGGACCCACAGGCCGCCGTCGCGGTGGACCGGCTGCGAGTGACGTGGGTCGGTCGAGCCGAAGCCGTAGCGATTGGTGACGACGTGCACCTCGTGCCCGGCGCGCACGAGCGCATCGCTCACGACCTTGACGTAGGTACCGATGCCGCCGCCGCGGAACGGCGGGTACTCGCTCGAGACCAGCGCGATCCTCATGACTGGGACAGGCGCCGGTAGAGGGCCTCGTACTGCCGCACCATGCGCGTGATGCCGAACCGCTCGCGCACGCGGCCGCGCGCCGCGATCCCCATCGCCGACCGGCGCGACGCGTCCCGCAAGAGCGCGACGGTCGCCCGCGTCGCATCCTCGACGACGGTGCGCTCATCGGGCGCGATCAGGACGCCGGTCTCTTGTGTCACCAGCTCCGATTGCGCGTTCACGTCGGTGAAGACCTGCGGCACGCGCATCGCCATCGCCTCGTAGCTGACGAACGCGAGCCCCTCGTGCGCGCTCGGCATCACGAGGAGATCGGTATCGCGGAGGACCGGTCCGGCGTGCGGCATCTCCCCCGTGAGCACCAGCCGCCCCGGCGACGGCATCTTCGCCCGCAGCTGCTCGATTCGTCGCCGCTCCGGCCCGTCGCCGACCACGACGAAGTAGACGTCGAGATCGGGCGCGCGCCGCTGCACCTCCGCGGCGATCTCGACGAAGAGCCACGGTCGCTTCTGCCAATGCAGCCGGCCGATGAAGCTGACGACCAACGCCCCGGCGGGCACGCCGATCTGCGCGCGGAACACACCCGCTGGATAGTGCGCCGGATCGAACTCCCCTTCCGAGTCGACCCCCGTGTAGATGACGGTCACCTGCTCGGCGGGCACGCCGAGCCCGACCAGGTAGCGCTTCAGCCACTCGTTCGTGACCGTGCGGTGATCGAGGTACTGCCGATAGTGCTTGGTGCTGTAGCTCGGGTGCCCGCCCTCGATGACGTCCGGCGGCTCGAGGACGTGGCACTGATCGACGACCTTCACCCGCGGCGCGATCTTCCGGAGGAGCGGCAGCGCGTCGTAGGCGGCGAACGAGTGCATGATGTGGACGAGCCCGATCTCACGCCGACGCACGTACTCGACGAGGAGCGCGGCGTAGCGACCGTCGCTCGGCACCGTCAGATGCTCGCTGAGGTGACAGAGCTCACGCACGTACGGCCGCACTCGATCTTCCCAGGAGTGCCGCGACGCCATCGTGGTCATGAAGTGGAAGTCGACGAGCGCGGGATCGACGCGGGTCACGAGATCCACGGCGCCTTTGTCGGCGCCGCCGCACTCGATGAATTGTGTCACGTAGAGGGCTCGGATCGCTCCGCGCGCCGTGGGAAGCGCCCCGCCGGGCGGCGCGGGCGTGACCTCGACGCGCGTCGGAAACGTGCGCGGCGCCATCACGAGTCGCAGGCGGTCCGGGCGGATCGCCGCGACCAGCTCACCGGCGGTGCTCTGCGTGGCCGCGACCACGGCACGGAACGCGGCGGCACGGGCGAAGATCGCGAGCGACGTCGCGGGTGACGCGGCGAGCGTCGCCGCGTTGGCGTCGACCACGTGATCGGGCGTTCCGATCGTCGGCGCGTCCGGCACGCCGCGGAGAACCATCGCGTCGACGGCCGGGTCGGCGGCGAGCGCCGCGACCGCCATCTCGACCGCCGTCGGCGAGTACAGCGGCCCGGCTCCGTAGTGCTCCGGCTGCAGCAGCAGGACGTAGTCGGCGCGCGCGAGCCATGCGTCGTCCGATCGCCAGTCGCGGAGCTCGACGGCCGCGACGGCCGCGCCCGGCCTGATCTGCTCGCACGGCACCGGGAGCACGACGGCGTCGAGCGGACGGCTCTGCCGTGCGAGCGCGCCGGCGACCGCCGCCGCGCTCGCACCGTCCGGAACGCCGGTGCAGACCACCACGACCCGCGCTTGCTCGCCGAAGCGCGCGAGCGCGCGCGTCCGCCGCGCCGGCCGCACTTTGCGGGCGACGATCTGGAGGACACGGCGCAGCACATAGGGCGGCCAACGGCGGCGGTAGTAGTTGCGGTCGGCCTCGAGCGCGCGGGCGTATTGTTCGGTCGCCTCCAGCTTCCGCCGCAGTGTCGCTTCTCCGGCCTCGTTCGCCCCCGAAGCGTGCGTGCCGCTGGCGGGCGCCGTCGTCGTCACCGCGGCCGACGCGGAGCACACGCGACGCACGTCAGCGGGCCCGGAGCCGGTCACGCCGCGACACGCGCCTCGGCGAGGATTCGAGACCGCTCACACGCTGACCGGCCGCGAGTCGTCGCGGGCTTGGCGAGGGCGTGATGCGATACGTGCCGCACGAGGGCCCTCCGTATCAAGATCGGGAGCGCCTGTTGAGAGGAAGGGCCGTGCTCCGCGCGTGCGCACGCTGCAGATCCGCCTCGACGCCGTCGACCATGCGCTCGATGTCGTGACGCTCCTCGACCGCGGCGCGCGCGCGCGCGGTCGCGGCGAGCGCCTGCTCCGGCGCGCGCACCAACGCCTCCCAGCGCTCGACCAGGTGCGCGACGTCGCCGGTTCGGAAAACGGTCGCGTTCTCGCCGTCACGGACCAGCTCACCGGTGCCGCCGGTGAGCGTCGTCACGACCGGGATGCCCGAGGCGAACGCCTCGATCACCGTCAGGCTGAACGGCTCCTCGCGCAGCGTCGCGAAGACCAGCAGGCCGGCGCTGCGTTGCACCTCCTGCCACAGGGTCTCGCGCGGCAAGGCGCCCGCGAACCGCACGTGCGGCTCGAGACCCGCGCGCGCGACCTCGGCGCGCAGGCGACTCGCGAAGGGCGTGTTGTCGCGACCGTAGAGCGTCAGCGAGACCTCATGACCGCGGCGGCGCAGCTCGGCGATCGCCGCAATCGGTATCTGTGGCCCCTTGTGCTCCTCGAGCTGCCCGACGTAGGCCCAGCGCGCGAGCTCGTCGGCGCGCCGAGCGCGAAAGGGAAAGAGCGGCAGCGCGATCCCCCACGGGATCACCACCGCGCTAGCCGGCGACACGACCGGCGCGCTCAACGTCTCGATGTGGCGGCTGACGTACTGTGCATGATCGACGGGCGCGGTGCTGCCGCGCGGCATCAGGCCGAGCGCGGCAACGGCTCGACGCCCGCCCGCGAGCGCCGCCCGACGCCATGCCGGCCACCCGGGGTACGGTCGTGTCCAGCGGTCGAGGAGCGGGTCGCAGCGCGGCCAGCGGGCGATCCAATCGTCCGAGACGTAGGCCACGACCGGTCGGCCGCGCGCGCGGAGCGCCTCGATCACCGCCGCGCTCAGACCCTGCGGGTTGAAGAGGTAGACGACGTCCCACCGCCCGCCCGCGAGAAAGCGCCGGGCCCGGCGCAGTCCAGCGGCGCTGCGGACGGTCTCGGCGAGCACCTCCGCCGTCCGCCAGGGGCGCGGGTAAACCTCCTCGAAGAGCAGACGATGCACGTTGCCGTCGACGGTCGGCGCCCCGACGCCGAAGGTGCTGGTGAGGACGGTGACGCGGTGGCCGCGCGCCTCGAGGCGGCGCGCGACGTCGTGCGCACCGAGCTCATAGCCGCCGATCACGTGCGGCGGCCACAGGTCGCTCACGATCAGGAGCTGCAACGACCGCCGCGACGTCGGCTCGCCGGCGAGGGTCGTGGGCGATGCGCCCGCCGTCATCGTACGCGACGTTCCATTCCGCGCCGGCGAGGATTCTGGTAGCTCCGGCCTCCGCGGTGCGCGTCGGCCTGGACATCACGTGTTTGAAAGCGCCGATGGGGGGCTACGAGCGCTACGTGACCTCGCTGCTCGCCGCGCTCGCGACGTTGCCCGGCGACGAGCGCTACGTCGCGTTCACCGAGCGGCACTACGGGCCGCGCGTCGTGCCCGCCACCCCGCGCGTCGCGCTGCGGCCGGTCGCCACCCTGCCCCGCTTCATCGCGAAGGTCCTGCTCCAGGATCAGACCTACTGGCCGGCGCTGCTGCGGCGCGCGGCGCCCGACGTGGTGCACACGCCGATCTTCGCCGGCATGTGGCGTGCGCCCCGCCCCTACGTCCTGACGCTCCACGACTTGATCCCGCTCCGCGATCCTCAGAGCCTGACACGCTCGGCGGCGTGGTATTGGCGCACGATCCTGCCACGTGCGGTCACGCGCGCCGACGCGATCCTCACCGACTCGGAGTTCTCGCGCGCGGAGATCTGCGCGCACTTCGGTCTCGCGCCCGAGCGCGTGACCGCCATCCCCCTCGGCGTCGATGCGCGCTTCCGGCCGGTCGAGAATCCGGTGCGTCTCGACGAGGTGCGCCGGCACTACGGCCTGGCCGGCGACTTTCTTCTCTTCGTCGGCATTGCGAGCCCGCGAAAGAACGTCGACCGGCTGGTCGCGGCGTTCACCGCGTTGCCCGATGCCGTCCTCGGCGGCACCCAGCTCGTCCTGGTCGGACCGCCGGGGTGGAAGAACGGCGCGCTCGAGCGCGTGCTCGCGACGCCGCGCGCGCGCACCCGCGTGCGCCGGTTGGGCCACGTCCCGGACGACGAGCTGCCGGCGCTCTACACCCTCGCGCGCGGGGCGGTGAATCTCTCGAGCTACGAGGGCTTCGGCTTGCCCGCGCTCGAGGCGCTCGCCTGCGGGAGTCCCCTGCTCTGCTCCGCGACGAGCGCGTTTCCCGAGGTGGTCGGCGACTGCGCACTGCTCGTCGATCCGCTCGACCGCGACGCCGTCGGCGCCGGTCTCGCCGCGCTCCTCACCGACGACGACGAGCGCGCGGCGCGCCGTGCCCGCGGCATTCGTCATGCGCAGGCGTTTACGTGGCGCCGCACTGCCGAAGCGACGCTGGCGGTGTATCGCCGGGTGGCACGTCGCTGAGCGCGGCACGCCGGCCCTGGAGGAAGCCGGCCGTCCACGAGACGTAACCCGGCACCAAGAGCGGCACCAAGGCGAGCGTCGGGCCGAGGCGCTCCGGATGGCGCTGCGCGATGCGCTTCACCGTTCGAAAGAAGCGTACCATCGGCAGGAGCGGCGCCAGCGACGGATGGTCGACGAACAGCCGCCCGCGGAGCGGCGCCAGGCGGCGCGCGACGGCCGAGCCGTAGCCGAGGACGCGTTGGTGGTGGACGTAGTCCCCGAAGCGGGTCCGGTTCACGTGCATCACCACGATGCTGGGATCGAAGAAGATCCGGCCGCCACGCTCGACCAGGCGATGATTGAAGATCAAGTCCTCGGCGCAGGGCGGGACGGCCGGAAACGGCCCGGACGCGGCGAGAACGTCGCGCCGCAAGCAGATGTTGCAGTGGGGCGCGTCGACGACGAGGCCGGGCGGCCGCGCCGGCGTGAACTCGTTGAACTCGATCCAGTAGGCCGCGCTTCCCACCGCGCTCTGCGGCGTACCGTTCAGCATCGCCCCCGCGACCGCGGCGTAGTCGCCCGCCGCATGGCGGGCGAGCAAGCGCTCGAGCCAATCGGCCGGCACCACGCAGTCGTGGTCGGTGAGCGCGACGAAGGAGCCGCGGGCCATGCCGACGCCGATGTTGCGCGCGGCCGCCTGCGGCGTGCGGGTCGAGAGCGCCGCCACGCGACAGACTGGGAAGCGCGCGGCGAGACGATCGGCGGTGCCGTCACCGGTGCTGTCGACGACGATCACCTCGTAGGGCTCCGCGAGCGACTGGCTGACGAGCGCGGCGACGCAGCGCTCGAGCATCGCGCCCGGCGCGTAGGACGGAACGACGACGGAGACGAGCGGCGTCGACGTCGCGCTCACGGCAGACTCGCGTAGCGGGCCGCGACGTCGGCCGCCGTGCCGACGTGGGCGATCGTGCCGTGCTCGAGCAGCAACGCGCGCGTGCACGTCGCGGTGAGGAGATCCATGTTGTGCGTCACCAACAGCAAAGTCACGCCGCCGCTCCGGAACGTCGCCAGACGCTCCTCGCATTTGCGCTGGAACTGCGCGTCCCCCACCGACAGCACCTCGTCGACGATGAGGATCTCGGGCTCGGCGTCGGTCGCGATCGCGAAACCGAGGCGCGCCACCATACCCGCCGAGTAGTTCTTGAGCGGCACGTCGAGAAAAGGGGTCAGCTCGGCGAAGTCGGCGATGGCGCCGATGCGGGCGGCAAGCTCGCGGCGGCGATAGCCGAGGAGGGAGCCGTAGAGAAAGATGTTCTCGCGGCCGGTGAGCTCGACGTCGAAGCCGGCACCGAGCTCGATCAGCGGCGACAACCGGCCGCGCACGGCCACCCGGCCGCGCGTCGGCGGCACGATCCCCGCCAGCACCTTCAGCAGCGTGCTCTTGCCGGCGCCGTTCCGCCCGACGATGCCGAAGCTCTCGCCGGTGCCGATGGTGAAGGAGACGTCGCGCAGCGGCCAGAACGACTCGCGCGGGAAGCGCTCGCCGCGTACCCGCCGAATGACGTACTCGCGCACCGACATCACCCGCTCCTTCTGGAGGTCGTAGCGGATCGAGAGTCGGTCGACGTCGAGACGGCTGTCGTGGCGCCGCATCGTCACACGTAGTCGATGAAGCGGGCTTGGTAGCGCCGGAAGGTCGTCCAGCCGACGGCGAGCGCGAGCGCGGCCTCGGCGGCGGCGATCGCGACGGTCGGCCAGGGCGGCGCGACGCCGGCGTAGAGCGGCATGCGAAAGACGTCGACCAGGACGTACATCGGGTTCCAGCGCAAGATGGCGCGCGCCGCCGGCGGCAGGATGTCGATCGGGTAGAAGATCGGCGTAGCGTAGAACCAGGCGAGCAGCGCCGCCTCGTAGAGATAGCGGACGTCGCGGAAGAAGACGTTGAGGGTCGCGAGGAAGAGCGCGACCCCGAGCGTGAACATCGCGATCAGCGCCACGCCGAAGGGCACGAACAGGATCGCCGGCGTGAGCCCGACGCGCAGCACGAGCAAGATACCCAGCAACGGCACCATCGCGAACGCGAAGTTGACGAGGTTCGCGCCGACCGCGGCAATCGGAAAGATCTGATTCGGCACCGCGACCTTCCGGATCAGGTGGCCGGAGTCGACAATGCTGGCGAGCCCCTGCGTCGAGCCGAGCGCGAAGAGATTCCACGCCAGCAGACCGATGATCACGAAGAGCGGGTAGCGCGCCACGTTCGGCGCGAAGACCTTCGAGAAGACGATGGTGAGGATCGTCATCGTGATGAGCGGGTTCAGCATCGTCCACGCGAAACCGAGGACCGAGCGCTTGTAGCGCTGCTTGATGGCGCGGCTCACCAGGTTGTGGAGG
>JBGPIT010000014.1:0-28921 GCA_041485125.1 Binatia bacterium
CGAGTGCATCCTCGACACGATGTGGGACGGCGCCCGGCTGCGGCGCTCGGACGGCAGCGCGCCCGGCACCGAGGCGTTCCTCGACGACTACGCGTTTCTCGCCGCCGGCCTGCTCGATCTCTACGAGGCGACCTTCGACACGCGCTGGCTCGGCGACGCGCTCCGCCTGCAGCAGCGCCTCGCCGCCGCGTTCGCCGACGAGGCGGGCGGGTTCTTTCTCACCGGCGCCGATCACGACGCGCCGCTGGTGCGTACGAAGCCGGCCGATGACGGCGCGCTGCCCTCGGGCAATGCGATCGCCGCCGACACCGCGCTCCGTCTCGCCGAGCTCACCGGCGACGCGCGCCATCGGCAGCGTGCCGCCGAGACCCTGCGCGCCCTGCAGTCGATTCTCACGCGCGCGCCGACGAATGCGCCGCGCCTCCTCGGTGCGCTCGAGTTCTTCCTCGACCGACCGCCCGAGATCGTGATCGTGCGCGCGACGGCGACCGACGAGCGGGCCGACCGCCTGCTCGCCGTCGCACGACGGGCGTACCTGCCGAACCGCGCGCTCACCGCCACGGTCGAAGGCGCCGACCTCGGGCGCCAGCAGGAGCTGATTCCGCTCGTCGAGGGCAAGCGCGCACAAGACGGCGTCGCGACGGCGTACGTGTGCGAGGCGCGCGTCTGCGCCCTCCCGACCTCCGATCCGACCGTGCTGGAACGCCAGCTCGCGAAGGTGCATCCGCTTCCCGCCGACGACGCCGAGGAGGTTGCGGGCGCCGAGCGCGATTGAGATCGCGCGGCCGGCCGTCTATGCGTGGACTGTCGCCGCCTGGTGGGAGGCGACGCTGGGTGAAGGAGGCCACGTGAGCGTCGTCGACAAGACACTCGAGCAGCGCGCGATCAACACCATCCGGGTTCTCGCGATCGATGCGGTGCAGAACGCGAACTCGGGTCATCCCGGCTTACCGATGGGTGCCGCGCCGATGGCGTACGTCCTCTGGCAACGCCATCTGCGCCATAATCCGCGCGACCCGCACTGGCCCGACCGCGACCGCTTCGTGCTCTCCGCCGGCCACGGCAGCATGCTGCTCTATTGCCTGCTCTACCTGACCGGTTACGATCTCACGCTCGACGACCTGAAAGCGTTCCGCCAGTGGGGCAGCCGCACGCCCGGCCACCCCGAGACGCTTCTTACCCCCGGCGTCGAGGCAACGACCGGCCCGCTCGGTCAGGGCTGCGGCAACTCCGCCGGCATGGCGATCGCCGAGCGCGCGCTCGCCCATCGCTTCAATCGCCCCGATTCCACGATCGTCGACCACCGCACCTACGCGCTCGTCTCCGACGGCGACCTCATGGAAGGCATCTCCGCCGAGGTGAGCTCGCTCGCCGGACACCTGCACCTCGGTAAGCTCATCTGGCTCTACGACTCCAACCACGTGTCGCTCGACGGACCGACCTCGCTGGCGTTCTCCGAGGACGTCGGGCGCCGCTACGAGGCTTACGGCTGGCAGGTGCAGCACGTCGAGCACGGCGACACCGACACCGACGCCATCGATTGCGCGCTGCTGGCGGCGGAAGCGGACACCTCACGGCCGTCGCTCATCGTCGTGCAGACGACGATCGGCTACGGCGCGCCCAACAAGCAGGGCAAGGCGGCGGCACACGGCAGCCCGCTCGGACCGGAGGAGGTGGCGCTCGCCAAGCAAGCGCTCGGCTTCGATCCAGCACGATCCTTCGAGGTGCCCGAGGACGTGCTCGCGCACTTCCGCGCTACGGTCGAGCGCGGCCGCCGGTTGGAGGAAGATTGGCAGCGACGCTTCGACGGCCATGCCCGCGTGCACCGCGACCTCGCCGACGCCTTTCGTCAGGCGATCGCCGGCGAGCTGCCGGCGGGCTGGGACGAGGGATTGCCGAGCTGGAAAGCCGGTGAGGCGCTCGCAACTCGTCAGGCTTCCGGCAAGGCGATCAACGCGATCGCGGCGCGCATCCCATACCTGATGGGCGGCGATGCCGATCTCTCGTCGTCGACCGACACCACGATCAAGGACGGCGGCTCGTTCGACGGCCAGACCGGCGCCGGACGGAACATCCACTTCGGCGTCCGCGAGCACGCGATGGGCGCGATCGCGAACGGCCTCGCCTATCACACCGGCGTCCGCCCCTTCGTCGCGACCTTCTTCACGTTCTCGGACTACATGCGGCCGGCGATCCGGCTCGCGGCGCTGAGCGAGCTGCCGACGATCTTCGTCTACACGCACGACTCGATCGGCCTCGGCGAGGACGGTCCGACGCACCAGCCGATCGAGCACCTGATGGCGCTCCGCGCGATGCCACACCTCGCGGTCGTCCGTCCCGCCGACGCGAACGAGACCGCGGAGGCCTGGCGCTGGGCGATCGCGCATCGCCGCGGACCGGTCGCGCTGGTGCTGACGCGCCAAAAGCTGCCGACGCTCGATCGCACCAAGCTCGCGCCGGGGGGCGGCGTCGCGCGCGGCGCATACGTGCTCGCGGACGCCGAGGGCGGCGCGCCACAGGCGATCGTGATCGCGACCGGCTCGGAGGTGCACGTCGCGCTGGCGGCGCGAGAGCAGCTGATGCGCGAAGGCCTCCGAGTCCGCGTCGTCTCGATGCCGTGCTGGGAAGCCTTCGCGGCGGAGAGCGCGGAATACCGTGAGTCCGTCCTGCCGCAGGCCGTGCAGGCGCGGGTGTCGATCGAGGCGGGCGCGACGATCGGCTGGTGGCGCTGGATCGGCGAGTCCGGCACCGCGATCGGCATCGATCGCTTCGGCGCTTCGGCGCCGGGCGAGGTCGTGATGCGGGAATTCGGCTTCACACCGGAGCACGTCGCGGAAGCGGTCCGCGCGCTCGTCCGGTCGCTGTGATAGGAAAAACCCATGAAGAATCCCTTGCTGCGACTCTTGGATCTCGGTCAGAGCATCTGGCTCGACTTCATCGAGCGGACCTTGCTCACCAGCGGGCGCCTGCAACGGCTCATCAGTGACGACGGCCTCCGCGGCATGACGTCGAACCCGACGATCTTCGCCAAGGCGATCTCGGCCGGTAACCACTACGACGAGGACATCCGTCGCGCGGCGAGCCAGGCCGACCAAGCCGCGCGCTCCGTCGGCCGGGTCGTCGAGGCGGTGATGGTCGAGGACGTCCGGCGTGCCGCCGACATCTTTCGTCCGGTCTACGACTCGACGGAGGGCGCCGACGGCTTCGTCTCGATCGAGGTCCGCCCCGCGCTCGCCCATGACACCTCGGGCACGATCGAAGAGGCCCGCCGTCTGTGGCAGGCGTGCGATCGTCCCAACGTGATGGTGAAGATCCCGGGAACGCGCGCCGGGCTGCCGGCAATCGAGCGCTGCCTCGCCGAGGGCATCAACATCAACATCACGCTGCTCTTCTCGGTGACGCGCCACCGTGAGGTGATGAACGCGTACCTGGGCGCGCTCGAGCAGCGCGCCGCGGCCGGACAGCCACTCGACCGCATCGCGTCGGTCGCGAGCTTCTTCGTGAGCCGCGTCGACACCAACGTCGACAAGAAGCTCGACGCGATCGTCAAGTCGGCGGCCCCGGATGATCAGAAGCGCCGTGCGACGGCACTGCGGTCGAAGCTCGCGATCGCCAACGCCCGTTTGGCGTACGAGGCGTTCGAGGAGGTCCGTCGTGGACCTCGCTTCACTGCCGTCGCCGCCAAAGGGGCGCGCGGGCAACGGCCGCTCTGGGCCTCGACGTCGACCAAGGACCCGTCGCTCCCCGACGTGTACTACGTCGAAGCGCTGATCGGTCCCGACACCGTCGACACGCTGCCGCCCGAGACGGTCGACGCCTACCGCGATCACGGCGATCCCAAGGTCCGAATCAACGACGATCTCGCGGGGGCGCACGCGGCGATGCATGAGCTCGCTGCGCTCGACATCCATTTCGACGCGGTGGCGCAAGAGCTCGAGGACGAAGGGGTCAAGAAGTTCAGCGACTCCTACAACGAGCTCTCGCAAACGATCGCCGAGAAGCTGAAGAGCCTGCTCGCGGCCTGAAAGGCTGCGTGCGGCCTGACAGGCTGCGCGCGGCCTAGCAGCGGGCCGCGCCACCTTGCGGGTGCGGGGTAGGTTAATTAACGGCGCACCGCGGACCCGGCGTCCGAGCCCGGTCGCGTGCTCTGCCGTGGCTCCTCGGCCGTTCGCAGCGTCGCCCGTGCGAAGATGAGGCTCGCGAGCAGCGGCAGCCCATAGTACGCGACGCGGAAGATCAGCGTCGCGACCACGGCGTGCTCGATCGGCACGTCCAAGCTCGCGAACACCGCCGTCATCGAGCCCTCGAGGACGCCGAGGCCGCCCGGCACCAGCGACACCATCGAGAGGAAGATGCCGATCGAGAAGCCGGCGATGACGTAGCTCATCCCGACCGGATGGCCGATCGCGATGAACGCGGTGTAGAGCACCAGCAGCGTGAAGAGCCAATCGAGCACGATGTAGGCCGTCGGCGCCAGCATCTCGTGCGGCCGGGCGAGCAGGAAGTCGAGCCCGGCATGAAGCTTCCGCTGCAGCTGCAGGAGACGCCGCCGCTCGTCCTTGCGCTGCGGTGCGAAGCGCCGAAGGCCGCGCTGGATGAGCTTGGTCATGCGCGTCACCAGACGTCGCCGCCAGCGCCGGCGCACGATCGCGATCATGGTGAGAAGGACGACGATCGTGAAGCCGACGAGGAGTGTTCCCGCGACCACGAGGTCGCGACCCATCAGGCTGTGCGACAGCAGCAGCAGCATGAAGCCGCCGATCACGAAGACCAGCAGCACCAAGTTGGTGAGCACCGTCTGCACCAGCGAGATCAGGACCGCGCTGCCCGCCGGGATGCCGCGGCGGGTGAAAAGATACATGCGGAGCGCGAACCCGGAGAGCCCGCCGGTCGAGAGCAGGTAGTTGGCGGTGTTGGCGACGACGGTGATGCGCAGCATGTCCATGAAGCCCATCGGCCAACCGGCGGCCTCGGCGATGAGCTGATACGAGCGCGCCATGGTGAGGTAGCTGCCGACGGTCGCCAGCGCGGGCAGCAGCAAGAGGGCGGGCTGGATGTTCTGCGCCGTCTCGGCGAGCTGACGGAGATCGGCGCGGGACACGACGAAGAGGAGGATCGCGACGCCGATCAGGACGGCGAGGATGATCCAGCGGCGGGGCCGTGTCTCCGGGCTCGGAACGATGTCCACCGCGTCCTCCACCACAGGCACGGCGTCAGGAGGGCGGTCGAGCCCGGCGCTCACCCGGCGCGGCGGCGCGGGCGCGCGCCGGAGCGCATCACCGCACGTGCCGCCCATCCCGCCACGAACGCAGCCGGCACGCCGATGAGCGCACCGACCAACCCAGCGCCGATGACGTCGCGTATGCCGGGATGTCCGGCGCCGCTGGCGCTGAAGATCACCGCCGCCGAGACCGCGACGGTGGTGAGCAACGTCGCCCACGGTGTGCCGTCCGGATCGAGCCAGCGATCGAACACCAAGGCGCCGAGCGTGAGAAGGACGCCGCCCACGAGGAGAACCGCCAGCGGTAGCGCGCGATGCGGATACACGGTCGCGACGAGCTCGCCTTTCTCGCCGCTCACGACGACGTGCTGCACGCGCAGGTCACCGCCCGCGGGATCGTCGATGACGTGGATCGCGGAGAGGTGCTCGAGATGGGTCGGCGCGGTGCCCCGACGTCCGAGCCGCCGCGTCCGCCAGCGGTCGCTGAACTCGCCCTCGATCGCTTGCGACGCACCCTGCGCGTCGACGACATCGAGATTGTAGTGCAGGAAGCGATCGCTGCGCGCGTCGACGAGCGGCATGTGGCCTTCGACCAAAAGGTCGAAACGCGAGCCCTGGCCGCTGACCGGCAGCACCGTCTTGTCGATGAGCTGCGCGTGCGCGAGCGGGGGTCCCGCGAACAGCCGGCGGTGGAAGGGCGCGTAGACGAGGGCGATCCACACCAGCCCGATACCGAGGAGCGCCGGCCACGCGATCGGCGGGTCATCCTCGTCGGCCTTCAGGGCCGGGGTCAGGACGTTGTACGCGCCGAGTACCAGCACCGCGAGCAGCAGCGCCGCCGCAGCCGGAGCGTTCCCGATCACGTCGAGCGCGTTCAGGAAGACGGCGAGGGTGAGGACGCCGATCGCGAGCGTCGGCACGACCCACGAGGTGAGCGCGTCGACGACGAGCAACCGGCGGATCGTGGTTTGTTGCGTACGGTTCCGAGCAGTGCGGGCTCTTGAAGGCATGGCGTCATTGTAGGCGAGAGCGGTCCGCACCGGCAATGGAACCGGCGCCCGCCCGATCGGACGCGCTCCGGACCCCCGCGCGGGCGCCTCGCGCACGCCGGAACCACTGCTGTGATTGGATTGGGGGAGAGGACGCGGAAGGCGATCGCCCTGGCGATCGCCTTCGACGTGACGAATCGAGAGCTGGCGGGGTCGATCAGCCGGCGGCGCGGCGCAGCCGGTACGCCGAGGGAGAGTGCCCGGGCAGGACAGCGGGGCGTCGCCTTGCTTCCTCGCGGCGCCAGCGCTCGAGACCCTCGCGGATGTACGTCGGATCGAGGTCGAGGGCGCAACAGATGTTCTCGAACGAGAAGATCCAGGGATCGTTGTGCGCGTCGAACCACTCGCAGGTCTCGCCGAAGAGGCGCCGGCCGCGGCGGTTGGTCGCGAACGCGTAGTGTTGGTAGCTGCGGACCGCCTCTTCCAGGATCGCGAGCACCAGGCGGCGCTCACGTTCGAGGGGAATCGCGGGCTCGAATTTCTCCATCAATGGCTCCTTCATGTGGTGATCTCGACCACCGGGTGCGCCGTGATCTCGGCGAGCGCGTGCTCCAGCGCCGTGGCGTCGAACGGCTTCGAAAGCAGCCGGGCCTTGCAGTACACGGCCTGCGCCGCGACGTGCTCGTCGGCAAAGGCCGAGATCAGGATGACCGGCAGATTCGGCAGATCCCGGCGCAACTCGGCGACCAGCTCGGTCCCGAGCATCAACGGCATCCGCACGTCGCAGATCACCGCATCGTACCGTTCCTTGAGGCAGCGCTCGAATCCGACCAGCGCATCGTTGGCGGAGTCTGCCTCGTGGCCGTCGTTCCCGAGCACCTCGACGAGGTAGCGGCAGAACGTTGGATCGTCGTCGATGACCAAGACGCGCACACCAGCCATCAGCAACGACGGTGCCAGCGCGGAAACCCTGCAAACTCGTGGTCGTCCGGTCCGCGCTTCTGCAGCTTCGCACCAGTCGCAACGGCGACTTCGCGATTATCGTAGTGATTGCAGTGAGTTGCGGACTGAGGCCGGATGCCGCTCAGCCTGTGGCAGAAGGCCTCAGTCCGAGCGGAGGCCGTAGCGCCGCAACATCCGGTAGAGCGACCGCCGGTCGACGCCGAGGATGCTCGCGGCACGCGAGATGTTACCGCCGGTCTCCGCCAGCACGTGTGCGAGGTAGCGGCGCTTCACCTCCTCGAGCGTCGGCGAGCCGCGGTGGAGCGTCGCCTCCAGGCTCGAGCGCAGCTCCGGTGCGAGGTCGTCCGGTCCGAGGACGTGACCGCTCGCCAGCGCGACCGCACGCTCGATGCAGTGCTCGAGCTCGCGAATGTTCCCCGGCCACGCGTAGTCGGTCAGCAGGCTCATCGCCTCGCCGGTGAGATGCGAGATGCGCTTGTCGTTGCGTTCCGCGTAGCGGCGCAGGAAGTGCTCCGCGAGCAGGGGAATGTCCTCGCGACGATCGCGCAGCGGCGGTAATAGAATTGTCACGACCTTGAGGCGATAGAAGAGGTCCTCGCGGAAGGTCCCGGTCTGGACGAGCTGCTCGAGGTTGCGGTTGGTCGCCGCGATCACCCGCACGTCGACCTTGATCCATTCCTGCCCGCCGACGCGCTTGATCTCGTACTCCTGCAGCACGCGCATCAGCTTCGCCTGCATGGTCGCACCGATGTCGCCGATCTCGTCGAGGAAGATCGTGCCGCTGTTCGCCTCCTCGAAGAGGCCCTTCTTCTCACCGACGGCGCCGGTGAAGGCGCCGCGCACGTAGCCGAAGAGCTCGCTCTCGAGCAGGGTGTCGCTCAGCGATCCGCAGTCGACGGCGACGAAGCGGTCGGTGGGGCGGCCGCTGTGGCGGTGCAGGGCGGCGGCGATCAGCTCCTTGCCCGTGCCGCTCTCGCCCTCGATCAGCACCGTGCTGCGCGAGCCGGCGACGCGCGCCAAGGTGCGGTAGACCTCGACCATGGCGGGGCTCCGCCCGACGACGATGCCGGCGTCGTCGTCGTCGGGCGCGCCGTCGCCATTGCCGGGACCGTCGCTCGGCATGCGCTCGGACAAGGCGCGCCGCACCGTGGTCTTGATCTCGTCGAGGTTCATCGGCTTGCTGACGTAGTCGAAGGCGCCGTGGCGGATCGCCTCGACCGCGGTCTCGACCGAGCCGAACGCCGTCATGACGATCACTTGCATGTGCGGGTGCTTCGCCTTGAGCGCGCGCGTGACCGCGATGCCGTCCATCTCCGGCATGCGCACGTCGGTGACGGCGATGTCGAAGTGCTCGCTCGCGGCGCGCTCGAGCGCGCGCGGCCCGCTGTCGCACGCCGCGACGTTGTAGCCTTCGCCCTGCAGCACCTCGGTCAGGAGCTCGCGCGTGACGGCGTCGTCGTCGATCACCAGCAGGCTCGGCGTCATGCCGCCTCGCCCCCGCCGATCGTGATCTCGACGACCGTCCCCTGGCCCGGCGTGCTCCACACCCGCACCGAGCCGTTGTGCGCGCGGGCGATGTCCTGCGTGATCGTGAGGCCGAGCCCGGTACCGTGGCCGACGCTCTTGGTCGTGAAGAAGGGCTGGAACACCCGCTCGATGTCCTCCGGCAGGATACCCTTGCCGTCGTCGCCGATGCGCAGCACCAACCCGGGCGGCCCGCCATTGTCGCGCTGGGTACCGGCGGTGATGGTGATGCGGCCGCCGGCGTCGACCGCATCGACCGCGTTGGTGAGCACGTTCAAGAGGATCTGCTGCAGGCCGCGCGCGTCGGCGGCGATCACCGCGGGCGCCTCGGCGAGCTCGCGGCCGACGTCGATGCGCTTCGCGCGCAGCACCGGATCGAGAAGCGCGAGCGTCTCCTCGATGAGCGGGATCACCGTGACCGGCTTGCGCTCGAGCGACGGCGTGCGGGTCTGGTCGAGGGCGTTGCGGATCGCCTGGCTCATCACCCGCACCTGCGACTCGATGATCGCGAGCTTCTCGCGCCCGGCGGGGCTGGTGACCTCGCGGCCGAGCAGCTGGGTGTAACCGAGGACGGAGTTGAGCGGCGTGCCGAGCTCGTGCGCGATCGCCGCGGTCATCTGGCCGAGGGCGGCCAGGCGTTCGGCGCGGCGCAGCTGCTTCTGCACGTGCCAGAGCTGCTCGTTGATCTGCTGCAGCTCGAGGTTCTTGTTGGCGATGTCGCCGGTCGCCGCCGCAACCCGCGTCTCGAGCTCGTCGTTGAACTGGCTCAGGCGCTCGACCAGGGCGCGGTTCTCGTGATCGGAGTTGGCGATCGTCGCGAGCATGCGGTTGAAGTGGCCGCCGAGCTGCTGCAGCTCGTCGCTGCCGCGGAGGTTGACGCGGGTGTCGAGACGACCGGCGCGCGCGGCGTTCATCGCCTCGACCAACGTCCGCACCGGCCGCGCGATCGTGCGTGTCAGGATCAGGCCGAGCACGGCCGAGATGCTGACGACGGAGAGCAAGGCGAGCAACACCGCCTGGCGCGCCTGGATCTTGCTGATGCGCTCGACCTCGGCGAGCGACGCCTTCACGCGGATCGAGCCGATGACCCGCGGCCCGAGGTGAAAGGGGGCGACGGCGAGGCCGAGGTGCGAGCTGCCCGGCAAGAGCTGCCAGATCGGCCGGTCGAGCTCGATCGCGAGCCGGTCGAGCGCGATCGGCTCGGTCGGCCGCGCCCGTCCAGAGCTGCCGAGCAGGTGCCACTCGTTCCGGATCGGCAGCAGGATCTCGATGTCGGCGACGTTGCGGTGGGTGCGCGCGAGCTCGCCGAGCCGGTGATGGAAGTTGCGGAGATCGGTGCGGCCCCAGAGCGAGCCGAGGAGGATGTCGATCTCCTTCGCCAGGGTGAGCGCGCGCTCGCGCAGGTTCTGCTCCGCGAAGCGGGTGGACAGGCGGATCTCGAGCGCGGTCGCCGCCGTGAGGACGGCGATCACGGAGAGCACGAGCAGCGCGATCAAGCGCAGCCGCAGCGACCGCCACGGCGCGGTGATACGCACCGGACGCAACCAGCGCTGCCAGGGGGGAACGTTTGCCATCGGCGGCATCATATCGGTACCAACCCCCGCCTTTAAGCGGGCTCGATGGGCAACCCTGGGGCGTGGCGTCGACAGGGCAGCGGCGCCGCTCACGGCGTCGAGGGGCGGAGGTGCAGCTCGGGCTGCTCACCCCGGTAGATGTGGTGCCGAAAGAAGGTCGTGAAGCTCTTGCCCGTCACCCGCTCGACCGCGCCGAGGAAGCGGGCGGTGGAGATCACGCCGCCCTCGCCGGCAAGCAGCTTGACCACGTCGTCGAGGCCGTGCGCGCCTCCGGTCGCGGCACGGATCCGGCCGTCGAGAACGTACATCACGAGCGGAGCGCTGTTGTTGTTGACCTTGGCACCGCCGGTGCGCGTGAAGTCGACGTCCCAGACGCCGTAGCGCGCGAAGAGTCGGAGCGCGCGCGCGACGTCGCTCGGCGTCAGCCGGCCGAGCCGGCGCTGCAGCTCGACCGAGTAGAACTCGGCCAGGCCCTCGGTCACCCAGTGCGCATCCTCGGCGGGGCGGAAGGGCACCAGAACGTGAAAGAGCTCGTGTAGATACGGGCTGGTGCGGTCGGGAGTGCGGAGCGGCCGGTCGCCATGCATGAAGAACGACTCCTCCCCGCTGAGGCCGCCGCGCCACATCGGATCGGACGCGCGCACGACGAGCAGCTTCGGCAAGGTGCGCCCGACGAGCGTGTTCAACATCGGCAGCGCCTGCGTCACGAGCCCGAGCGCATCCGTCGCTGCGACGCTCGTCGCGCCGGCGGACGCGACCGTGACGGCCGTCCCTCCGACCGCGGCGTCGACGCGGTCGAAGCGGCCGAGCATGAGCCAGCCGCGCGGATGATCCATGCGACTCGGGCTCTCGACGATGAACCCGCCGGCGCCGTCGTCGGCCATCGCGGTCACCGCGCGCCAGCCGTCCGGCAGGCGAAACGCGAGGCGCGCGCGCGACTCCGGCGAGGGCTCGATCGCGAAGCGGAACAACACGCTCGAGCGCGGGAAGAGATCGCTCGTCCGCGACAGCACCCACTCGGATGTCGCGAAGCTGTCGAAGCCCTTGTTGGGCGCGCGGCGGTGCGCGAGCGCCGCCCGGTAGCGCAGCCGCGCGTAGGGACCGCCGGGCCGCCACACCACTTCGCCGCGACGCCGCTCGAGCGTGCCGCTGCCCTCGAAGGCGTCGAAGCGTTTCGGATCGAACTTGAGGCGCACGCGCTCGATCTCGTCGATGCCGGCGAGCTCCCACTCGACGTGCGCCGTCGCCGGATCCGCGGTCTCGATGGTGACGGTATACGTCACGCTGAACGTTTCGTGCTCGCGATTCGTCATTGGTCGCGGCGCGGGCGCGGCGGGCGGCGACGAGAGCGCGTGACGAATGACGACCGCGACGCCGATCGCGACGAGGACGAGCACGACGAGGAGCGAAATGCGCATCGATGGCGGACTTGCGACGGTCAGTGAGCGTCGCTGTGCGCGTTCACAGCTTGACACCCCCAACCACCATTGATACGCGAATCAACCTGTTATCCGATCTCAGGCACGTAGCTCAGTGGGAGAGCGCTTCCTTGACACGGAAGAGGCCGGCGGTTCAATCCCGCCCGTGCCTACCAATCCGGTACCCTCATCTCCCGGCATGACTGAAGCGCAGATTCGCGTCGCTCTCGACGGCGGTGCGGATGTGTACGTGTCGCGCGGCACCGCCGTCGGCGAGGCGCTGCAGGCGCTGCGCGCGACGCGTGCCGGCGAGGCGGTCGCGGCGCGCGTCGGCGACACCGTGGTCGATCTCTCCTGCCCGCTCACCGCCGACGCGACGGTCGCGCCGGTGCTGCCGGACTCGGCCGAAGGCACCGACGTGCTCCGTCACTCGACGGCACACCTCATGGCGCATGCCGTGAAGCGGCTCTTCCCCGACACCCAGGTGACGATCGGCCCCGTCATCGAGACCGGCTTCTACTACGACTTCAAGCGCGACCGCCCGTTCAGCCCCGAGGACATCGCGCGCATCGAGGCGACGATGCAGGAGCTCGCCGAGGAGAACATCCCGGTGTCGCGGAGCGAGCTCGCGCGCGAGGAGGCGATCGCCTACTTCCGCGCCATCGGCGAGCACTACAAGGTCGAGATCATCGAAGGCATCCCGGAGGCCCAGGTGTCGCTCTACACCCAGGGCGACTTCACCGACCTCTGCCGCGGCCCGCACGTGCCGTCGACCGGGCGCTTGAAGGCCTTCAAGCTCACCAGCGTCGCCGGCGCCTACTGGCGCGGCGACGAGCGCAACGAGATGCTACAGCGGATCTACGGCACCGCCTTCGCGACCCCGAAGCTGCTGCGCGAGCATCTCGCGCTGCTCGAGGAAGCGAAGCGTCGCGACCACCGCAAGCTCGGCCGCGAGCTCGACCTCTTCAGCTTCCATCCCGAGGCGCCGGCGAGCCCGTTTTTCCATCCCAAGGGCACGATCGTCTACAACGCGTTGATCGCGTACATCCGCGGTCTCTACGCGCGCTACGGCTACGACGAGGTGCTGACGCCGCAGATCCTCGACGTCGATCTCTGGCATCGCTCCGGCCACTACGAGAACTATCGCGACAGCATGTACTTCACCGAGGTCGAGGGGCGGCCGATGGCGGTGAAGCCGATGAACTGTCCGAGCCACTGCCTGATGTATGCCGCGACGACGCGCTCGTATCGCGACCTGCCGCTGCGCCTCGCCGACTTCGGACGGCTCCACCGCTACGAGCGCTCGGGCGTGACCGCGGGCCTCACGCGCGTGCGCTCCTTCGCGCAGGACGACGCGCACATCTTCTGCACGCCCGACCAGATCGAGGCGGAGGTCGCGGCGGTGATCGAGACCATCTTCGCGACCTACGACCTCTTCGGCTTCGGCGAGCGCCGCGTCTACTTGAGCACGCGGCCGGCGAAGTCGATCGGCGACGATGCGATGTGGGAGCGTGCCGAGCGGACGCTCGCGGCGGTGCTCGACTCGCGCGGCATCGCCTACGAGGTGAACCCGGGCGACGGCGCCTTCTACGGTCCGAAGATCGACGTCTGCGTCCTCGACGCGCTCCGGCGCGAGTGGCAGCTCGGCACCATCCAGCTCGATTTCTCGCTTCCCGAGCGCTTCGCGCTCGCCTTCATCAACAGCGAGGGCCGCGAGGAGCGGCCGGTCATGATCCATCGCGCGCTCCTCGGCTCGCTCGAACGCTTCATCGCGATCCTGCTCGAGCACTGCGCCGGCGACTTCCCGCTCTGGCTCGCGCCGGTGCAGGTGCGCCTGGTGACGGTCACCGACGAGCAGCACACCTATGCCGAGAACGTCCTCGCCGAGCTCCGCGCCGCCGGGCTCCGCGCCGAGGCCGATCTCCGCAACGAGAAGCTCGGCTTCAAGATCCGCGAGGCCGAGCTGCAGAAGATTCCGATCGTGCTCGTAATCGGCGACAAGGAGGTCGCGTCGGGCACGGTCGCGCCACGGCGGCGTGGCACGCGCGGCCTACCGCCGCTCGACGTCGAGCGCTTCATCCACGAGACCCGGCGCGAAGCGCAACCCGCTTCCGCAGCACGGCCCGAAGCACAGGAGGTGTCCGATAGCGACTAAAGAAGCTCAGACGCGCATCAACTACCAAATCCAGGCGCGCGAAATCCGTGTGATCGATGCGGACGGCGCACAGCTCGGCGTCCTGCCGACGGCGGATGCGCTCCGCATCGCGGAGTCGAAGGAGCTCGACTTGGTCGAGATCGCCGCGACCGCCGATCCGCCGGTCTGCCGCATCATGGATTTTGGCAAGTTCCGCTACGAGAAGAAGAAGAAGGCGGCCGAGTCCAAGAAGAAGCAAGTCTTCGTGACCATGAAAGAGGTCAAGATGGGCTCGCGGACCGACGTCCACGACATCGACTTCAAAGTCGGCCACGTCCGCAAGTTCCTCGAGCGCGGCCAGCGCGTGAAGGTCTCGGTCTTCTTCCGCGGCCGCGAGATCACCCATCCCGAGATCGGCCGCGAGCTCCTTCTGCGGGTGTTTGAAAAAGTGAAGGATCTGGGCAATATGGAGGTCAGCCCGCGACTCGAGGGCCGCAACATGTCGATTCTGTTGCAGCCGCGCTGACGCGGCGCACCTGCCGAAAGGGTTCCAAGCAGATGCCGAAGATCAAGACCTGCCGCGGGGCAGCCAAGCGGTTCAAGAAGACGGGCACCGGCAAGATCAAGCGCGCCAAGGCCTTTCGGCGACACATCCTCTCGCACAAGAGCAGCAAGCGGAAGCGGCAGCTGCGCCACGGCGCGATTGTCACACCGGGCGATGCGAGAAACATCGCGCGCCTGATTCCGTACAAGTGAGCGCGCGAAAGGGAAGGGCACATGCCACGCGTCAAACGAGGGACGAAGGGTCGCAAGCGGCACAAGAAGCTGCTCGCGCTCGCGAAGGGCAACGTCGGGGGTCGGCGCAAGGGCTACCGACAGGCGCGGTCGACGGTCGAGAAGGGTCTCACCTATGCGTACCGCGATCGCAAGGTCCGCAAACGGGACTTCCGCGGCTTGTGGATCGTCCGCATCAATGCGGCCGCACGGCTGCACGGCCTGAGCTACAGCCGTCTGATGAACGGTCTCAAGGTCGCCGGCGTCGACCTCGATCGCAAGGTGCTCGCGGACCTCGCCGTGCGCGATCCGTCGGCGTTCGGGGATCTCGCGCGCATCGCCGCCGCCTGATCGCAGCACACCGGCGCGCCGTCCTCGGCTCCTTCGCCGCGACCGCCGCGACGCCACACCCACACCAGCGATGAAAGCCGCGCTCGAGACGCTCGCTCTCGAGATCGAACGCGCCCTCGACGCCTGTCGCACCGAGGACGAGCTCGAGCGCGTCCGCATCGAGTTCCTGGGACGCAAGGGCCGCCTCACCGAGGTGATGCGCGGCCTCGGAGCGCTGCCCGCCGCCGAACGGCCGGCGATCGGCGAGCTCGCCAATCAGGTGAAGCGGCGCACCGACGAGCGCATCCAGACGCTGCGCGACGGCTGGCAGGCCGAGCAACGCGCGCGCGCCCTCGCGCATGACCGCGTCGACGTCACCCTACCGGGAAGGCGGATCGCGCTCGGCGCGCCCCATCCGCTGATGCAAGTGATGGCGGAAGCGGTCGACGTATTCGTGAGCCTCGGGTTCTCGATCTACGAGGGCCCGCACATCGAGGACGAGTACCACAACTTCGAGGCGCTCAACATTCCGGCCGGCCATCCGGCGCGTGACATGCACGACACCTTCTTCGTCGACGACACCCACGTGCTGCGCACGCACACCTCGCCGGTGCAGATCCGCGTGATGGAGAACCAGGAGCCGCCGGTCGCGGCGATCGCGCCGGGCGCCGTCTTCCGCCACGACGACGACGTGACGCACGCGCCGATGTTCCACCAGATCGAGGGCTTCCTCGTCGATCGCACGGTCACCTTCGCGGACTTGAAGGGCGTGCTCCAGCTCTTCGTGCAACGCATGTTCGGCGACGACACGCGCCTGCGCTTCCGGCCGAGCTTCTTTCCGTTCACCGAGCCGAGCGCGGAGATCGACATCAGCTGCGTGATCTGCGGCGCGAGCGGACGCGGCGCGGACGGCGAGTCCTGTCGCGTGTGCAAGGCCTCCGGCTGGCTCGAGATCCTCGGCGCCGGCCTCATCCATCCGGCGGTGTTCCGCGCCGTCGGCTACGATCCCGAGGCGGTCTCCGGCTTCGCCTTCGGTCTCGGCGTCGAGCGCGTGGCGATGCTCAAGTACGGCATCAACGACATCCGGCTCTTTCAAGCCAATGACCTGCGCTTCCTGCGCCAGTTCTGAGACGATGCCGGCGCGCCGACACGATTCGAGGCGCTTCCCGCGCACGACGCGCGGGCGCGTGCCGCAGCGATGAAGATCACGCTCAACTGGCTCCGCGAGCTCGTCGAGGTAGTGCTCTCGACCGGCGAGCTCTGCAACGCGCTGGTGATGGCCGGCATCGAGGTGGAGAGCGTCGAGGAGCACCGGCCGGAATGGGGGGCGGTCGAGATCGCCGAGATTCTCGCGCTCGCGTCGCACCCGAACGCCGATCGCCTGACGCTCTGCCGGGTGCGGACTGCGCACGACGAGCGCGACGTCGTCTGTGGCGCGCGCAACATGCAGGCGGGCGACAAGGTGGCCCTCGCGCCGCCCGGCGCGGTGCTGCCGGGTGAGCGGCACATCGAGCGTGCGACCATCCGCGGTGTGGCGTCGGAGGGTATGCTCTGCTCGACCGCCGAGCTCGGCCTCGCGGAGGAGGGCGGCGACGGAATCTGGATCCTCCCCGCCGACGCGCCGCTCGGCCGTCCGCTCGTCGAGTATCTCGGCGCCGAGGACACCGTCCTCGACCTCGGCGTGACGCCGAACCGCGGCGACTGCCTGAGCGTGCTCGGCATCGCACGTGAGGTCGCGGCGCTCACCGGCGCGCGCCTGCACGCGCGACCCGTCACCGTCGCGCAGGACGAAACCCCCGCGTCGCAGCTCGCACGGGTCGCCGTCGAGGCGGTCGACCTCTGTCCGCGCTACGACGCCCGCGTCGTGCGCGGCGTCCGCATCGCGCCTTCGCCGCCATGGCTGCGGACGCGGCTCGCGCTCGTCGGTCTGCGCCCGATCAACAACGTCGTCGACGCGACCAACTTCATCATGATCGAGCGCGGCCAGCCGCTCCACGCCTTCGACCGCGCGCGGCTCGCGCAGTCGGTGGTGACCGCGCGCCGTGCCGGCAGCCGCCAGCATTTCACCACGCTCGATGGCGTGACACGGGAGCTGCTGCCCGACGATCTCGTCATCGCCGACGCGGAGGCGCCGGTCGCGCTGGCCGGCATCATGGGCGGCGCCGACTCGGAGATCCGGCCCGAGACCGCCGACGTGCTGCTCGAGAGCGCGTACTTCACGCCGGAGACGATCCGTCGCACCGCACGGCGTCTCGCCATCACGACCGATTCCTCGTACCGCTTCGAGCGCGGCGTCGACCCGGAAGGCACGGTCGCCGCGCTCGACCGGGTCACGGAGCTGATCGTCGCCAACGCCGGCGGCATGGTCGCCCGCGGCGTCCTCGAGCGGCGCGCGCCCGGGCGGCGCGCACCGAACGCGATCCGCCTGCGCAGCGCGCGGGTGAACGCGCTGCTCGGCACCCGCCTGACGCAGTCCGAGATCGAGCGACCGCTCCGCGCGGTCGGTGCCACGGTGACGGCGGCGGGGAAGAGCGTCGTCCGCGTGGTGCCACCCTCGCACCGCTTCGATCTGCGCGAGGAGGTCGACCTCGTCGAGGAGGTCGCCCGCATCACCGGCTATGATCGGATCGCGACGACGCTGCCGGCGATGGTGCCCGGCGGTCCCGGCCCCGGCGCGCAGCGTACCGGCGAGCAGCTGATGCGCGACGTGCTGCGTGCCGCCGGCTTCAACGAGATGGTGACGCTCGCCTTGGTCGCACCCGAGGAGAACCGCACCTTCCCCGGTCTTGCCGAGATGGGCGGCGACGCCGTCGCGCTCACCAATCCACCGTCGACCGACGCCGCCGAGCTCCGTCGCAGCCTGCTGCCCGGTCTGCTGCGCGCGCTCGATGAGAACCGCCGTCACGGCGAGCCGCTCGTGGCCGGGTTCTCGCTCGGCCGCGTCTATGCCCGCGAGAGCGAGCGCTACCACGAGCGCGAGTCGCTCGCGCTCCTCCTCGCTGGCGAGTGGCCGCCGCCCGCGTTCCGCGAGCCGGCGCGGCCGGCGACGTTCTTCGATCTGAAAGGCGCCCTCGAGCTGCTCTTGGCGCGCATGCACCTGGTGACCCCGCGCTGGGAGCCCGCGCCCGACCTGGCGGCGTGGCTGCATCCCGGCAAGGCCGCCACGATCTCGATCGAGGGTGTCCTCTGCGGCCTCGCCGGCGCGCTCCACCCCGATCTCGTCGCCGCGCGTGGCCTCGAGGTCGAGCCGTGGATGGCCGAGCTTGACTTGCGAAGAGTGGTTCAGTACTTTCCGCGCCGCATTATTTTTCAACCACTTGCACGGTTCCCCGCGATCGAGCGGGACGTCGCTGTCATCGCGGACATCGACTTCCAGGCGCAGCAGGTTCTCGACGCGATCACCGAGATCGCCCATCCGCTGGTGGAGGAGGTCCGGGTGTTCGACCAGTACACGGGTACGCCGATCCCCGAAGGCAAACAGAGCATCGCCTTCTCGCTGTCCTACCGTGCGGCGGACCGGACTCTCACGGACGACGAGGTGAACGCCGTCCACGAGGAGATCGTCGCACGATTGCTACGGCGCTTACCGTTGGAGGGACGCCGGTGAACGACGCTGTACAGACCGCCGCCAAGGGCACGACGATGACCAAGGCGGACATCGTCGAGCGGATCTACGAGAAGGTCGGCTTCTCCAAGAAGGAAGCCTCGGAGGTCGTCGAGTCGATCTTCGAGATCATCAAGGGCCGGCTCGAACACGGCGACAAAGTGAAGATCTCCGGCTTCGGCAACTTCGTGGTCAATCAGAAGCGGCCGCGCAAGGGCCGCAATCCTCAGACGGGGGAGGAGATCATCATCACCGGCCGCAAGGTGCTCACCTTCAAAGCGAGCCAGGTGCTGAAGAAGACGATCAACCCCTGAGCGGGAACGGCAACGCCGGCGCCGAGCAGCGTCGCGTCGTCACGCCGTGTGTGATCGAGTCTTCGCCTCCGCGCCCGCGGCGCGGAGAATCGTCAGCGCTTGCCGCCCTTGGCGCGTGCGTTCAGCCTGACGATGCGGGCGGGACGCGGCGGGGCGCTGCTGCGCGGCCGCGACTCGGCCATCAGCCGCTCGTACTTCATCCGTAGCAAGGCATCGCGCATGCAATCGGGGTCGATGCCGAGCGCGTCGCAGACGTTGTTGAACGAGAAGGGCCAGTTCCAGTCGCGCGTGCGGATCCAGCGTTCGGCCTGGCGCGACAGCATGCGGGGCCGCGCTCGCGTGGTCCGGAAGTACTCCTGAAAGCAGCGGATGGCATCCTCGAGGACCGCGAGCATGAGCGCTTTCTCCGGAGAGAAGTCGCTGTCGCCCCGCGGACCGTCGAAAAATTGCTGCGGCAGAATGACGTCGGGGCCGAGCAGATCGGTGAGGCTGTCTCTGATCGGCAGGCGCCGCGAAGCACCGAGATTCTCCGCCAACGACTCGAGGGTCGCGCTCTCACCTGCCTGGCTCTTCATCATCTCTCCGCTCCTTCGTCGTCCGCCCCGGACGGCTCGAGTCCCCGCGCATTCGGGGGTCGAGTCGGCAGCAGCAATCATCAGGCCATCGAATCGACGTGGGTCGAAAAGACGCGGCGACAAGACTTGTCGCGTGTGTTCGAAGTGCACAGCACTCTGCAACGGTACAAACTTGACACTCGCGAGGTGCCGCATGAGCACAAACTTGACGCCGCACCGACACAAAGCGCGCTCACGTCACACCGCCACAACTTGGATCCAGCGTCGTCAGATTCCTGACAGGCGTGGCGCGCCGCGCGCGTCACGAGGCTCGCGTTGCGCCTCCGTCCTCGCCGTGGTACGCCACCGGCATCTTGCGACGGCTCCCGTGACGGGGCGTGGCGCAGCCTGGTAGCGCACACGCTTGGGGTGCGTGTGGTCGCCGGTTCAAATCCGGCCGCCCCGACTTGGAGCCGCCCTCGCGTTTGCCTGGCGCGCGTCGCGCGCCAGGGCGTCCCGTCGAGCACGACGCCCGGAGGTGTGGGGGAGGACGGCCCGAGGGCGAGAAGCGCGTTCCCCCTACTCCCGCGGCATGATCATTCTGGTGTGCAACGACGACGGTATCCGCTCCGAGGGGGTTCAGGCGCTGGCGCGCGCCATGGAGCCGCTCGGTGAGGTCTACGTGGTGGCGCCCGACCGCGAGCAAAGCGCCGTCAGCCACTCGCTGACCCTGCATCGCCCGCTGCGGGTGGAGGAGACAGGGGAGCGCCAGTTCGCGGTCGACGGCACGCCCACCGACTGCGTGAATCTCGCGGTCTCGGGCATCCTGCCGAGCCGCCCGGGGCTGGTCGTCTCCGGCATCAACAAGGGCGCGAATCTCGGCGACGACATCACGTACTCGGGCACGGTGTCGGCGGCAATCGAGGGTACGCTGCTCGGCATCCCGTCGCTCGCGATCTCGCTCGCGACCACCGACGGGCGCGGCCCGTTCGACTTCGCCGACGCCGCCGACTTCGCCGGCCGTCTCGTGGCGCAAGTGATCGCGCGCGCGCTCCCGGCCAACACGCTGCTCAACGTCAACGTGCCGGCCGTCCCGCGCCAGCAGATGACCGGCTTCCGCATCACTCGTCAGGGCAAGCGGCGCTACGGCGAGGCGCTCGTCGAGAAGGTCGATCCGCGCGGCAAGAAGTATTATTGGATCGGCGGCGACGAACTCGGCTTCGTCGACGAGCCCGGCACCGACTTCGCCGCGATCCAGGACCGTGCCGTGTCGATCACGCCCATCCACCTCGACCTCACCCACTATCCCTCGTTCGAGACGCTGCGGACGCTCGCCGTGGAATGGCCGTGAGCTTCACACGCGCGCGCGAGCGGATGATCGAGGACCAACTCATCGCACGCGGCATCGACGATGTGCGTGTCCTCGCGGCGATGGCCAAGATCGAGCGCCATCGCTTCGTCGAGGAGGCGCTCGCGAGCCGCGCCTACGACGACAGGCCGCTGCCGATCGGCGAGCGTCAGACGATCTCGCAGCCGTTCATGGTCGGGTTGATGACGCAGAGCCTCGAGCTCTCGGGTACCGAGAGCGTGCTCGAGGTCGGCACCGGCTGCGGCTACCAGACCGCCGTCCTCGGCGCGCTCGCCGCGAACGTCTACTCGATCGAGCGTCTCTCCTCGCTCGCAACAGGCGCCAGGCAGCTCCTCGACGCGCTCGGCTACTACAACATCGCGATTCGGGTCGGCGACGGCACGCTCGGCTGGACCGAGGCGGCGCCGTTCGACGCCATCCTCGTCACCGCCGGCACTCCGCAAGTGCCGCGGCCGCTGGTGGCGCAGCTCAAACGGGGCGGCCGGCTGGTCTTTCCCATCGGTGAAGAAGAGTTGCAGACTTTGGTGCGAATTCGTAAGGAAGACAGCGGGCTGCACGAGGAGTACTTCGGCGACTGCCGTTTCGTGAAGCTGGTCGGACGCTACGGTTGGGACGGGTGATGGTCCGCACCGATCCGGCCGGCGGACGCGGAGCGGGTGGCGGGGAGGCGTGGCGGTGGGCTGGTGGCGAAGGACGCGAGGGGTCGCGCTCGCGGTGATGATGGGCGTCGCGGCGGGCTGCACGGCCGCCCACGCACCGTCGAGCCCGAGGGGCGCGGGGATCTACCACGAAGTCACGTCGGGCGAGAACCTGTACCGAATCGGTAAGGCCTACGGCGTCTCCCACAACGAGCTCGCGCGCGTGAACGGTATCCATGACCCCAACCGCCTCGAGATCGGCCAGCGCATCTTCGTGCCCGGCGGGAAGCGCACGTTGCCGGTGTCGTTGATCACCCCGAAAAACGCCATCAGCGCCGCCCCCGAGGAGCCGATCGACGAGAGCGACGGCAACGCGGTCTTCATCTGGCCGATCGCGAACGGCACGCTGTCCTCGTCCTTCGGCCCGCGTGGCCAGAGCTTCCACGACGGCATCGACATCGCGGCGCCGCCGGGCACGCGGGTCAGCGCGGCACGCGAAGGCGTCGTGATCTACAGCGACACCTTGCGTGGCTACGGCAACGTCGTCATCGTCGAGCACGGCGGCGGGTACGCGACCGTCTACGCCCACAACGACGAAAACCTGGTCCGCACCGGCGACCGCGTCCGTCAAGGCGATCCGATCGCGCGCGTCGGCAACAGCGGACGCACCTCCGGACCGAACCTGCACTTCGAGGTGCGCAAGAACAACATCGCCCGCAACCCGATCTATTTCCTGCCCAGCCAACTGGCGCAACGCGCGAAGGACAAACCGACATGACGCTCGACGAGCTCAAGAGCCACATCCGCGACATTCCCGACTTCCCGAAGCCCGGCATCATCTTCAAGGACATCACGCCGCTGCTCGCCGACGGCCCGGCGCTGCGCGAGGTCGTCGACCGCATCGCCGACCGCTACCGCGACAAGGTCGACATCGTCCTCGGGATCGAGTCGCGCGGCTTCATTCTCGGCGCGGCGGTGGCGTACCGGCTCGGCCTCGGCCTCGCTCTGGTGCGCAAGCCCGGCAAGCTCCCGCACGAGACCTACGCGGCACGCTACGAGCTCGAGTACGGCTCCGACACGCTCGAGATCCATCGCGACGCCTTCGGCAATCCCTGCCGGGTGTTGATCGTCGACGACCTGCTCGCGACCGGCGGCACCGCAGGAGCGGCGATCGAGCTGGTGCGCCGCCTCGACGGCGAGGTCACCGGCTGCGCCTTCGTGATCGAGCTCGGCTTCCTGAACGGCCGGCGGCGCCTCGAGACTCCCGACGTCTTCGCACTGATCCGCTACGACGGCGAATGACAGCCGCCCGACGTTGAGGGCGGCGCAGCCGGTGGGCTAGGCTCGCGTCGTGCACCGTGACGATCCGATGGAAGTCGCGGTCTCGGCCAACGAGCGGGACCGACGCGCGCTGCTCGGCGCGTTGCTGATCACGCTCGCCTACCTCGGCGCCGAGATCGTCGGCGGTCTCTGGACCGGCAGCCTCGCGTTGCTGAGCGACGCGGCGCACATGTTCACCGACGTGATGGCGCTCGGCCTCGGCCTCTTCGGCGTGTGGATCGCCGCACGGCCCGCCACCTCCAGCAAAACCTTCGGCTACTACCGCGCGGAGATCCTGATCGCGTTCCTGAACGGCATCGTGCTCTGGCTGCTCGTGCTCGGCATCGTCTGGGAGGCGTGGCAACGGTTCATGACGCCGCCGGCCGTCGACAGCACCGGCGTGCTGGTGATCGCGAGCGTCGGGCTGGTCGTGAACCTCGTCGCCGCGCGGCTCCTCTCCGGGTCGGCGACGCACAACTTGAACGTGCGCGGCGCCTTGCTGCACGTGCTCTCCGACCTGCTCGGCTCGCTCGGCGTGCTGACCTCCGCGCTGGTGATGCTCCTCACCGGCTGGGCGCGCGCCGACGCGGTCGCGAGCGCGCTGATCGCGCTCCTCGTCCTCTTCAGCTCGTGGACGCTCCTCCGCGAGGCGGTCGACATCCTGATGGAGGCCGTGCCGAGCCACATCGATCTCGACGAGCTGCGGCGGGCGCTCGAGGACATTCCGGGCGCGAGCGAGGTTCACGATCTCCACGTCTGGAGCCTCACCACCGGGCGCTACGCGCTCTCGGCACACGCGGTCGTCGAGGACGGCAACGAGCGCGACCACGTGCTCGGCGAGATGACCGACCGGCTCGCGACGCGCTTCGACATCACCCACGTCACGATCCAGCTCGAGTGCCGCGACCGCCTGGTCGGCGAGCCGCCGCACTGAGCGGTCGGCATGCACGCCGGATCGACGCTCTTCTTCGACGTCGCGGCGCAGCGTGATTGCTGGCCGGGCGGCGCCTGGCCACTGGTGGGGGCGGAGGAGGCCGCGAACGTTGCGCGACTCTTCGCGCTCGCGGCGCGCCTCGGCATCCGCCAGGGCGGCGCCGTGTGCCTGCACGCGCACCCGGGAGTCGGCGCTGATGCACCGACGAGCGCCGGCGCGAGCGGAAGAGGGGAGGCGATCGCGGTCGACGCGACACCCGACGCACCACCGCATTGTCTTGCCGGTACGGAGGGCACCCAGCGCGCCCCGGCGTGCGATCCCTCGAAGCCGCTCCGCTGCTGGACGCGGGGACGAGATCCGGCCGCGGCGGTCGATCTCGATCGCGCCCACGCCGACTACGTCGCGTCCGGTTGCGCCGCGACTCCCGACGCGCCGCCGCTCTTCGCGCGCGTGCTCGATCACGTGACCGCAGGCATCCGCGACGCCGTCGTCCTCGGCGCCGGCATCGAGCATGGCCTCGACCGCGCCGTCGACGCCTTGCTCCGCCGCCGCATCCGGACGCACGTCGCGCTCGACGCCACCGGCAGCGCGACGCCGGAGCACGCGCAGCAGGTGATCGCCGGGTGGAAGCGGCGCTTCGTCGACGTCACGACGACGGCGATGATCGAGCGGCTCCTCACCCGCGCCGACTGAGCGACGGGCACACCGCGGGATGTCGGGTGTTCAAATTGACAGGGCAGAACGGCCCTCCTATGGTCCGCGCGTGCCGGCCAATCCCAGCTTCAAAGCCATGATGAACGAGGTCGTCGAGTACGGCAGCTGCTGCGAATGCGGATCCTGTGTCCTCGTCTGTCCCCACAACGTGATCGACTACATCGACGGCAAGCCGAAGCAGGTCGCAAAGGCGAGCGCGCCGCACGACTTCTGCGGCATCAGTGAGGGTATCGGCTGCGACGTCTGCGCGCAGGTGTGCCCGCGCTTGAACCCGCGCGAGTTCGAGCTCGCCGATCTGCTCTACGGCGCCGACCAGCCCTACAAGGGCGCGTTCGGGGTGTATCGCCGCATCCTCGTCGCCCGCTGCGTCGACAAGGACATCTTGGGTCGCGCCCAGGACGGCGGCGTCGTGACCGCGATGCTGCGCTGGGCGTTCGAACGCGGCCTCATCGACGGCGCAGCCGTGTCGGTCGCCGATCCGACCACGCCGGCGCAGCCGATGCCGAAGATGGTGACGAGCGCCGAGGAGCTGCTCGCGAGCGCCGGCTCCTGGTACACCTACTGCCCGAACAACCTCGTGCTCGCCGATGCCGAACGCCTCGGCCTCGAGAAGGTCGCCTTCGTCGGCGTGCCGTGCCAGATCACGCCGGTCCGCAAGATGCAGCTCGTCGATCCGTCCTACCTCGTCAACGGCAAGAAGAAGGACAAGCACATCGAGCGGCAGACGAAGTTCCTGAAGGGCTACGGCGCCCGCGTCTCGCTCAACATCGGCCTGCTCTGCACCGAGGTCTTCACCTACCAGGGCCTGATGGTCGACAAGATCCAGGGCGAGATGGGGCTCCCGCTCTCCGACATCAAGAAGTTCAACGTCAAAGGGAAGGTGCTCATCTACAAGCACGACGGCAGCCTGGTCGAGATGAAGCTCAAGGCGGCGCAGGAGTACGCGCGGCCCGAGTGCCATCACTGCGGCGACTTCTCCGCCGAGCTCGCCGACATCTCCTGCGGCGGCGTCGGCGCGATGGACTGGACGATCACCATCCTGCGCACGGCGCACGGCGAGGAGCTCTTCAACCGCATGGTTGCCGAGGGCCTCTTCGAGGTACGCCCCATCGAGGAGTTCGAGAAGTCGATGACGGTGCTGCTGCGCCTGAGCGACCGGCAGCGCCTGCGTGTCCCGGTTCCGCCGGGGCAAGACGCGTCACGCGTCCGGGCCGTTCCCGCTTAAGGCGGGTCGAGCAGGTGGAACGCGTTCACCAAGAAGAGCTGCGGATGCGTGTTGCCGGTGCCGGCCAAGTCGGAGCTGGCGATGAATGCGCTGAACAGGAGTTGCGTGACGACGCCGGTCAGGTTCTCGCTTCCGGTGGTGAGCTGGACGAGATGGGCGCTGGGCACGTCGTAGAGAAAGAGCTCGTTGGTGCCGCTCGACCCGGTACCGGTCAAGTCGGCGGTCGAGGAGAAGGCGATCTTGTCGGCTTTCGCCGTCAGGGTCGGAGCCGTGCTGTCACCGTCGACTCCCGCCGTGATTTGCTCCAGGACCGGCGGCCGCTTCTGGCGGTTCCACCGATAGATCTGCGAGTGTCCGCCGCCGGTACCGAGCAAGTCCGCGGTCGAGTCGAACACGATCGACGCGGCCTTGCGTTCGACGACCGGATTGCGCGAATCACCGAGACCGTTCGTCAGTCGCTCGACGTCGCCCGTCGTCAGATCCTTCAGATAGAGCTGCTGGAAGCCGTTGGCGCCGGTTCCGAGGACGTTGTCCGACGACTCGAACACGACGAACCCGCCGGCTGAGTCCATCGCGAACTTCCCGGCGCTCGCCGTGGAGACCAGCTCGAGGCCCGGATTGCCCGCGCACGGGAACGACGGACAGCCGGCGGTTCCCACGACGCCGTTCTTGAAGGGCGCGCGGTAGACGTGCGTCCCCGGCGCGAGGCCGTCGCCACGCAGGTCCGCCGTCGATGCGAAGGCGATGTACAGCGCGTTGCCGCTCAATACCGGCGCGAAGCTGTCGCCGGCGCTGTTGGTGATCTGAACCAGCGGCACCTCGCCGCTCCGAATGTTGGCCTTGCGCGACGCGAAGATCTCGCGCCCGGTGCTGCCGTTGCCGAGCAGATCGCCGGTCGACTCGAACGTCAGCTCACGCGCGCGGCGAACCGCCATCGCATTGCGGCACGGCTGGTCGCCGAACGTCAGTTGATAGAAGCCCGGCTGATTCTTGTTCACCCGGTACCGAAGGTCGAAGACGAAGAGGTTCGGCGTCGCATTGCCGTTCCCGATCACGTCGGCGTCAGTATCGAACAGGATGAGGTTCGACGTGCCGATGAACGACGCGCCGCCGATCTGCTGGGGCGGTGCCGCCGTGATCTGCACGACCGGCGGCGTATGCCGGTGCAGCGCGTACGCGATCGAGGCGAGACCGAGAAACACGACGCCGCCGATCACGGCGCTGCCGAGGAGCGCGCGAGCGCGCCGAACGCGAAGATGAGGGAAGATCATGTCAGGAGTCCAAGACAAGAGACGTACGGCACCGAGCCATCCGAACATAACAGAAAGCGCGCAGCGTGCATACCCGCGACCTGCTTACGTGTCGTGCGGGTGGCGAGCTTTACGTTCCTCACTAGAGCTCTCTATGTCCTCCGAGGGATGTGAGCCGTACCGTGATGCAACCGTGAGTGCCCGCCACCACGCGGCGGCGTGGCGGCGGGCACTCGCATCGGTGCGCCGAGCGAACGTCCGTTCTCAGGGTGTCGGTGTGACCGTCGGCGTCGTCGTAGGCGGCGGTGTCGTGGTCACCGTCGGGGTCGGTGCGGGTTGCGGCAACGTGAACAGATCCTCGCCGGATGCGTCGCCTGACACGCCCCGAATCGTCCGGACCGTCCCGGCCTGGGCACGCGGATACGTGACGCAGGCGTTCGCGACCCCTGGCTGATTGGTGATCTGCTGGCCAGTCGCCGCGATGAATTCGGCGATGTCGCAAGTCGGATCCGGGTCCATATTGGTGAATCCGTTCGTGATCACGGCACCGCCGGTCGGGTCCGCGACTTGGAAGTTGACGAACGTCCCGTCGGGAACGGCATTGCCGACGAAGTCGGACACGGTGCCCGCGATCACGGTCGTCAGCGTGTCGTTGCCGTTGTCCGCCGCGAGATCGATGAGGAGCGCGAGACCGATGTTCGCGGGATCGCCGGGCCGCGGCGTCTTGGTCGGCGTGACCGTGACGGTCGGCGTCGGCGTCAGGGTCGGCGTCGGCGTCACGGTCGGCGTCAGCGTCAGGGTCGGCGTCGGGGTATCGAAATCGGCGGGCGCTTCTTTGAACGTGTTGGCGACGAAGAACTGTCGAGCCGTGTTGCCGTTTCCGGTGAAATCGTCCGCGGAGGCGAAGCCGAGGATCGCCGCCGTCGTCGATTGCGAACAATTCGCGCCGTCGGGGCCGCCACTCACCTGCAGCAAGGGCACGCCGCGTCGAACATCGTATGAGAACACTTGATTGCCGATGCTACCGAGGCCGAGAAGATCAGCTGTCGACTCGAAGGACAGCCGCCGCGCCTTGGGATCGATCGACGGGATGTGACTGCCGCTGGCGCCGTTCGTGACTTGCGTCATCTGGACGGTCTGCGACCGCACCTTGGCGACGAAGATTTGACTCACGGGAGGTCCAGCCGCCGCCGGACGGTCCCACTCGAAGCCGACGAACTTGCCGTTTTGGCTGACGGTCGGCCGCCGTCCCGGCGTCCCCGTACCGCTCGTCAACTGCTTCAGCACGCCTTTGCGGAGCATGTAGACCTGCAACGTTCCGGGGTTCGCACCGTGATTGAGGAGATCACCCGCCGACTCGAAGCCGATGACGTTTCCACCGAAGCTCTGCGAGCCGTGAGCGCCACCACCGTTGGAGATCTTCGTGAGGCCGCTGAGCGAGCCGGCGCCGCAGGGTAGGGCCGTACACGAAGTGCCGATACGCTTGAGGTCGCCCTGGTACAGCTCGGGCACGACGCCGGTGGTGACGCCGTCGCCGAGAATGTCGGTTGTCGAGTCGAAGAGCACCCACCGGCCGCTGCCGCTGACGTGTGGGTTCAGCGCCTCGCCGTTGATCCGTGTCGCCTGCCGGATGATGCCGCTCACCGTGTCGTAGACGAAGAGCTGCCGCCCGCCGGTCGGGTTGCGCGTGTAGCAGTTGTTTCGCAGGTCGCTACAGAGCCCGCCGTCGGCTTCGAAGACCATGATCGGCAACCGCGGAGTGACCGAGGAGCCGCGCGTCGACATCGTGGGGTTACTCGCGTTGTAGGGACCGAAGGTGACTTGCGTGATTCCCTGCAATAGGTCGAAGACGCGCTTGGTGAGGTCGAAGTAGAAGACCTGGGAGCCGGTGCTGCCGTTCCCCAGGACGTCGCCGGTCGCCGTGAAGCCCCAAAACTCCGGAGTATAGGCGGCGATCTGACCGACGTCACCGCTGGCCTGGGTAGTCACCTGAACGAACACCGGGGTGTCGCGGTGGAGCGCGGAGCTGCGCGAAACCACGACCACCAAGACGAGCGCCACCATGGCGAGCG
>JBGPIT010000015.1:0-28272 GCA_041485125.1 Binatia bacterium
AGGCCGAGCGTGATCAACGTCGGGCGGTCGAGCTCGACGGTGCCGGGATGCAGCGTCGCATCGGGACAGGCGTGGACGGCGCCGTTGCCGTCGTCACGACGGGTGACGGCAGCGCTGCCGAGCGTGTGCTGCGCGGCGGCGTCGAGACACGGCGGGCAGATGCCCTTGGCGACGAGTCCCGCGCTCGCGCGGTCGAGCTTCGCGAGGGCTTTCGCCTCGCAGCCTTCCTCGTCGAACGGCGGATCGGCGAGCGCGAGGCCGAGCTTCGCCGCCTTGGCGTGACACTTGATGACGTCGCCCTCGAGCTTCAGCAGAAATTTCTCCAGCTGATCGCCGCACTTCAGGTGCGCGGCGGTGCTCGGTACCGTGCCGGCGTCGTCGCCGGCGGGATCGATCGCGACCCCGGTCGTCGGGTCGCAGTAGAACGCGCCGTTCAACACATCGAGCGAGGTCGGCACGCCCGCGGCTGTGAGCACGCCGTCGACGTACGTCGTCGCGGCCGCGAGCGCGGCGCCGGTGCAGAGCCCGTTCAGACCGACCGTCGCGAAGGTGCGATCGAGCTTGGCGCGCGCTGTGGTCTCGCACGCTTCTTCGTCGAAGCTCCGCGCGCTGCCCGCGACGACGGTCGAGAATCGCGCGTCGGCCTGCTTGACGTGACACTTCGCGACGTCGGCGATGAGACGGCCGATCGTCTTGCCGATCTTGTCGCCGCACTGCCGCTCGGCGCGGTTGGCCGGAACGCAGCCGGCATCATCGCCCCCGAAAGGCTCGCCGGGTCCGGGACCCTGTGCTGCGACGGCGGGAACGCTGAGAAAGAGAACGGCGGCGGGGATCAGGACGAGTCGATGCATGTCGTCAACGTAGCACGCGGACGCGGCTCGATGGAGAAGACCAATCAGTCGCTTCGCGCCTGCGCGCCGCTATGCGGTGAGGCACGCCCGACGCTGGCAGCGAGCTGCGCGGTCGGCGGGAGATCCGTGGCGTTCCAAGCGCCGCCGAGCGCCTTCAAGAGCTGGACGCTCACAACCATCCGCCGGCCGAGGATGTCGACCGCCGTCCGCTCGTTGTCGAGCGCGGACGCCTGCGTCGCCACCACGTTGAGATAGCTGACGATGCCGGCCTTGTACTGGTTGGTGGTGATCGCCACCGCGTCGCGCGCGGACGCGAGCGCGTCGTGCTGCACGCCGCGCTCCTCGTCGAGGATGCGGAGCGCGGCGAGATCGTCCTCGACCTCCTGGAAGCCGGTGAGGACGCTGGCGCGGTAGGCCGCCACGCTCGCGTCGTAGGCGGCACGCGCTTGGTCGGTCTGCGCGCCCCTGAGGCCGCCGTCGTAGACGGTTTCCGAGATCGCCGGGCCGAGCGACCAGAAGCGGCTCGGCCAGGTGAACCACTCCGTCGCATCGGTCGCCTCGAAGCCGCCCGAGGCGCTCAAGGTGACGGTCGGGAAGTACGCCGCCTCGGCGACGCCGATCTGCGCGTTCGCCGACGTCACCCTCCGCTCGGCGGCGGCAATGTCGGGGCGGCGCTCGAGAAGATCCGAGGGCACGCCGACCGGGATCGCGGGCGGCGCGCTGGCGATCGGTGCGAAGGTCAAGCTGAAGCTCGACGCCGGCTCGCCGACGAGCGTGGCGATCGCGTGCTCGAGCTGGGCGCGCGCGACGCCGACGTCGATCGCCTGCGCGCGTGTGGTGTCGAGCTGCGTTTGGGCTTCCGCGACGTCGAGCCGCGAGGCGATCCCGGAAGAGTAGCGGTTCTTCGTGAGCGCGAGCGAGCGCGCGAAGGCCGCCGCCGTGTCGTCGAGGAGCTGCTTCTGCGCATCTAGGGCGCGCAGCTGGAAGTAGTCGCTCACCAGCTCGGCTTGCAGGCTCAAGCGCACCGACTCGAGGTCGGCGGCGCTCGCTTGCGCGCTCGCCGCGCTCGCCTCGACGCTCCGCCGGATGCGGCCCCAGAGGTCGGGCTCCCACGAGACCTCGATCGGCATCACGTACTCGGACTGGGGACCGCTCGCGCCGCCGCCGATCGTCGTGCCGCCACCTACGGTCCCGCCGTTCCCGGAGACCGACGTCGGGCGGCGGGTGCGTGCGGCGGAGAGGCCGATCGTGACGGTCGGGAAGTAGCTCGCCCGCGCCGCGGCGACGAGCGCACGCGCCGCGCGGAACTGCGCCTCCGCGGCGGCGACGCTTTGATTGGAGACGCTGACGCGCGCCGCGAGGGCGCTCAGCGCGGGATCGTCGAAGAGCTCCCACCACGACCCGCGCGCGGCGGCGTCGCGCGGCTCGGCCGTCTTCCAGCCCTGGATCTCTTTGTAGGCGGGCGGCGTCTCCGCGGCCGGCCTGACGTAGTTGGGACCGACGGCGCACGCGGGCGCGACAAACAGCATCGATACGGCGGCCAGGCGCACGAGCCCCTGAGCGAGGCGAGGCGGCTCAGCTGAACGCATGTGCCACGCGCCGCGCGAGTGTCGCGCGCCGCGCCTCCGCCCAGAGTCGGAAGCGATCGAGATAGAGGTAGATCACCGGCGTCGTGTAGAGCGTGAGCGCCTGGCTGACGATCAGGCCGCCGACGATCGCGATGCCGAGGGGACGGCGCAGCTCCGAGCCGACGCCGTGGCCGAGTGCCAGCGGCAAGGCGCCGAACATCGCCGCCATCGTCGTCATCATGATCGGCCGAAAGCGCAAGAGCGACGCCTGGTAGATCGACTCTTCCGGCGTCTTTCCTTCGTGGCGCTCCGCCTCGAGCGCGAAGTCGATCATCATGATCGCGTTCTTCTTCACGATCCCGATGAGCAGAATGATCCCGATCAGCGCGATCACGCTGAGGTCGGTCCGGCAGAGCAGCAACGCGAGGATCGCCCCGACACCCGCCGACGGCAGCGTCGACAAGATCGTGATCGGATGGATGTAGCTCTCGTAGAGGATGCCGAGCACGATGTAGACCGTCACCAGTGCTGCCGCGATGAGCATCGGCTCGTTCGCGAGCGAGGCCTGGAACGCCTGCGCGGTGCCTTGGAAGCTGCCGCGGATGGTCGCCGGCAGACCGATCTCGCGGGTCGCCGCCGCGACCGCCGCGACCGCGTCGCCGAGCGCCAAACCCGGCGGGATGTTGAACGAGATCGTCACCGCCGGGAATTGCGACTGGTGGTTCACCTGGAGCGTCGTCGCCGTCGGCTCGTAGTGCGTGAAGGCGCTGAGCGGGACCGAGACGCCCGCCTGCGAGACGACGTAGATGTCGCGCAACGTCTCCGGGCGCTCCTGCAGCCGCGGCTCGACCTCGAGCACGACGTGGTACTGGTTCTGCGCGGTGTAGATGATCGACACCTGACGCTGACCGAAGGCGTCGTAGAGGGTGTCGTCGATGAGCTGGGTCGAGATCCCGAGCCGCGCGGCCGTGTCGCGATCGATCACCAACGTCGCCTCGAGGCCTTTATCTTGTTGATCGCTGTTGACGTCGGCGATCTGCGGCAGCGTGCGGAGCTTCTGCGTCACGCGCGGCGCCCACTCGGCGAGCTCGTCGACGCTCTCGCCTTGCAACGTGTACTGGTACTGCGCGCCGCTCGGCCGGCCGCCGATGCGCACGTCCTGCACGGCCTGGAGGAACGTCTGCGCGCCGGGAATCGCCCCGAGGCCGCGCCGCAGCCGCGCGATCACCTCGTCGGCGCTGAGCTTTCGCTGGTCGAGCGGCTTGAGGCTCGCGAAGAGCCGCGCCGTATTGCGGCTCGACCCGCCACCGCCGCTGCCGCCCGTGAAGCCGATCACGCTCTCGACGGCCGGATCGCGATGGACGACGTCGACGATCGCGGCGAGCTTCTCGCGCATGGCCTGAAACGAGACGTCCTGCGCGGCCTGGATGTTGCCGGTGAGCCGTCCGGTGTCTTGCTGCGGGAAGAAGCCCTTCGGCACGACGGTGTAGAGATAGACGTTGATCGCGATCGTGACGGCGGTGAGAAGCACCATCGTGCGCGGATGGCGGAGCGCCCACCGGAGACTGGTCGCGTAGCGGCGGGTCATCCAGTCGACGCCCCGCCGGCGGGTGGGCGCGGCGGCGCCCGCGTCTTTGGGCTTGGGCCTGAGCAGCGTGCCGCACATCATCGCCGTCGTGGTCAGCGACACCACCAGCGAGATCGCGATCGCGATCGAGAGCGTCACGGCGAACTCGCGGAACAGCCGGCCGACCATGCCGCCCATGAGCAGGATCGGGATGAACACGGCGACCAGCGAGACGCTCATCGAGAGCACCGTGAAACCGACCTCGCGCGCGCCGCGCAGGGCGGCCTCGCGCGGCGGCACGCCGTCCTCGATGTGGCGGGTGATGTTCTCCAGCACGACGATCGCGTCGTCGACGACGAAGCCGGTCGCGATCGTCAGCGCCATGAGCGAGAGCGTGTCGAGGCTGTAGCCGCAGATGTACATCGCACCGAACGTGCCGATCAGCGACACCGGCACCGCGACGCTCGGGATCAGCGTCGCGCGGAGACTCTGGAGAAAGACGAAGACCACGAAGATGACGAGCAGCACCGCGATCACCAGCGTCAGCTCGACGTCGTGCAGGGAGGCGCGGATGACCGGTGTCCGGTCGAGGACGACCGAGAGATCCATCGCCGCCGGCAGCGACGCTTGCAGCTCCGGCAGGAGCGCGCGCACGCGATCGACCGTGCCGATGATGTTCGCGCCGGGCTCGCGAAAGATGATCACCATGACGGCGGGCTTGCCGTCGGCGAGCCCGGCGGTGCGCAGGTCCTCGACCGAGTCCTCGACGGTCGCGACGTCGGAGAGCCGGAGCGCCGCGCCGTTGCGATACGCGACGATCACCGGCGCGTACTGCTCCGCTCGGTGCAGCTGGTCGTCGGTCTCGATCTCCCACTCGCGGTTGCCGTCCGTGAGCTGCCCCTTCGGGCGATTGGCGTTGGTGGCGGCGAGCACGCGGCGCACGTCCTCGAGACCGACGCCGTACCGCGAGAGCATGGACGGGTTCACCTCGACACGCACGGCCGGCAACGAGCTGCCGCCGACGATGACCTGCCCGACGCCATCCACCTGCGAGAGGCTCTGCTGAAGAATCGTCGACGCGGCGTCGTACATGCGGCCGGTGCCGAGCGTCTGTGAGGTGATCGCGAGAATCAGGATCGGCGCGTCGGCGGGGTTCACCTTGCGGTAGCTCGGGTTGCTCGGCAGGTTCGTCGGCAGGTAGCCGCGGGCGGCGTTGATCCCGGCCTGCACGTCACGCGCGGCGCCGTCGATGTTCCGGTCGAGATCGAACTGTAGAACGATCGAGGTCGTGCCGAGGTAGCTCGTCGAGGTCATCTCGGTCACGCCGGCGATCCGTCCGAACTGACGCTCGAGCGGCGCCGCGACCGAGCTCGCCATCGTCTCCGGACTCGCGCCCGGAAGCGCCGCCGACACCGAGATGGTCGGGAAGTCGACCTGCGGCAGGGGCGCGACGGGAAGGAGCCGGAACCCCAGCACGCCGCCGAGCGCGAGGCCCGCGGTGAGGAGCGTCGTCGCGACCGGCCGGCGGATGAACGGCGCCGAGATGTTCATGGTGCCCTCGAAGGAACGACGGGCGCCGCTGCCGGCGCGCGCCGGCGTGCGACGAGCTCGCGCGCGCGACGCGCCATGCGATCGAAGGCGAGATAGATGACGGGCGTCGTGTAGAGCGTGAGCACCTGGCTGACGAGCAAGCCGCCGACGATCGCGATCCCGAGCGGACGGCGCAGCTCCGAGCCGACGCCGTGGCCGAGTGCCAGCGGCAAGGCGCCGAGCAGCGCCGCCATCGTCGTCATCATGATCGGCCGAAAGCGCAGCAGCGACGCCTGGTAGATCGCCTCCTCCGGCGGCTTCCCATGTTCGCGCTCCGCCTCGAGCGCGAAGTCGATCATCATGATCGCGTTCTTCTTCACGATCCCGATCAAGAGAATGATCCCGATCAGCGCGATCACGCTGAGCTCGGTGCGGCAGAGCAGCAACGCGAGGATCGCGCCGACGCCCGCCGACGGCAGCGTCGAGAGAATCGTGATCGGATGGATGTAGCTCTCGTAGAGGATGCCGAGCACGATGTAGACCGTCACCAGCGCCGCCGCGATCAAGAGCGGCTCGTTCGCGAGCGAGGCCTGGAACGCTTGCGCGGTGCCTTGGAAGCTGCCGCGGATGCTCGGCGGCAGACCGCTCTCGCTCGTCGCCGCCTCGACCGCGCGCACCGCCTCGCCGAGCGCCACCCCCGGCGCGACGTTGAACGAGATCGTCACCGCCGGGAACTGCTCCTGGTGGTTCACCGCCAGCGGCCCCGTGGTCTCGACCAGGCGCGTGATGGCCTGGAGCGGCACCTGCCCGCCCGTCGTGCCGCCGACGTAGATCTTGTCGAGGCCGCTCGGATGGCGCTGCACGTCGGGGTCGACCTCCAGGACCACCCGATACTGGTTCAGCTGCGTGAACATGGTCGAGATCTGGCGCTGGCCGAAGGCGTCGTAGAGCGTGTCGTCGATGAGCTGCGGCGTGATCCCGAACCGCGACGCGGTGTCACGGTCGATCACCAAGGTCACGCGGAGCCCGACGTCTTGTTGATCGCTGCTGACGTCACGCAGCTCGGGACGCCGGCGCAGGGCCTCGACGAGCTTCGGCGCGAAACGGTTGAGCTCGGCCGGGTCGGCGTCCTCGAGGCTGTATTGATACTGCGTCCGGCTCACCCGGTCCTCGACGGTCAAGTCTTGCACCGGCTGGAGGTAGAGTGTGACGCCCGCGACGTCGGCGAGCTTCGGCTGCAAGCGGTCGATGATCGCGCTCGCGCTGGCGCCGCGCTCGGCGAGCGGCTTCAGGTCTATCAAGAGCCGGCCGGTGTTGAGCGTCGTGTTGGTGCCGTCGATGCCGACGAACGACGACAGGCTCGCGACCGCCGGATCGCGCAGGATCACCCGCGCCAGCTGCTGCTGGCGCTCCGCCATCGCGGCGAACGAGATCGATTGCGGCGCCTCGGCGATGCCGAGGATGACGCCGGTGTCCTGCACCGGAAAGAAGCCCTTCGGCACGACGACGTAGAGGACGATGGTCGCGACCAACACCGCGCCGGCGACCAGCAGGGTCGCGCCCTGGCGGGCGAGCACCCAGCGCAGCGACGTACCGTAGAGCTCGATGGTGCGGTCGAAGACGCGCTGCGAGGCGCGGTAGAAGCGGCCTTGCTGCTCCTCCGGCGTGTGGCGCAAGAGCCGCGCCGACATCATCGGCGTCAACGTCAGCGACACCACGGCCGAGATCAGGATCGTCACCCCGAGCGTGATCGCGAACTCGCGGAAGAGCCGGCCGACGACGTCGCCCATGAAGAGCAGCGGGATCAGCACCGCGATCAGCGACACGGTGAGCGAGACGATCGTGAAGCCGATCTGCTCCGAGCCCTCGAGCGCGGCCTCGAGCGGCGGCTTCCCCTGCTCGACGTAGCGGGCGATGTTCTCGATCATCACGATCGCGTCGTCGACGACGAAGCCGGTCGAGATCGTGAGCGCCATGAGCGACAGGTTGTTGAGGCTGAAGCCGAGGAGGTACATCGCGCCGAACGTGCCGACCAGCGAGAGCGGCACGGCGACCGCGGGGATGACGGTGCCCGCGAGGTTGCGGAGAAAAAGAAAGATCACCGCGACGACCAGGACGACGGCGAGGACGAGCTCGAATTGGACGTCGGAGACCGAGGCGCGGATGGTCGTGGTGCGGTCGGTCAAGACCGTGAGATGCACCGACGAGGTGAGCGCGCGCTCGAGGTCGGGCAACAGGCGCTTGATGCGGTCGACGACCTCGATGACGTTCGCGCCGGGCTGGCGCTGGACGCTCACGATCACCGCCGGCTCGTCGTTCATCCAGGCCGCCTGCTTGACGTTCTCGGCGTCGTCGTCGACGCGCGCGACGTCCGAGAGCGCGACGGGCGCGCCGTTCCGGTAGGCGACGACGAGCGGCCGGTAGTCGGCGCTCGATAGCAGCTGGTCGTTGGCGCCGATCACGTACGCCTGGTGTGCGCCGTCGAAGCCACCCTTCGCTTGGTTCACGTTCGCCGCCGCGACCGCGGTCCGGATGTCCTCGAGCGAGAGATTCCGGCCCGCGAGCGCGGTCGGGTTGACGCGGATGCGGACCGCCGGACGCTGCCCGCCGCTGATCGCGACCAGGCCGACCCCCGGCACGGTCGCGATCTTCTGCACCAGGCGCGTGTCGGCGAGATCCTCCACGCGCGGCAGCGGCAAGGTGTCCGAGGTCAGCGCGAGCGTCAGGATCGGCGTGTCGGCGGGATTCACCTTGCTGTAGATGGGCGGGTTCGGGAGATCGCGCGGCAGGAACGTGGTCGCCGCGTTGATCGCCGCCTGCACCTCCTGCTCGGCGACGTCGAGGTCGAGGTCCAAGCTGAACTGCAGCGTGACGACGGAGCTCGTCGACGAGCTGCGCGACGTCATCTGGTTCAGCCCCGGCATCTGCCCGAACTGGCGCTCGAGCGGCGCCGTCACCGCCGAGGCCATCACGTCGGGGCTCGCGCCCGGGTAGAACGTCAGCACCTGGATGGTCGGGTAGTCGACCTGCGGCAGCGCCGAGACCGGCAGCTGGCGATAGGCGACGATGCCGGCGAGAAGAATCGCCGTCATCAAGAGCGTCGTCGCGACCGGCCGCAGGATGAACGGGCGCGACGGATTCACGAGCGCCGCTCCGCGGGCGGGGGACTGTGCGCCGGCTCGACCGCGACCTTGGCGCCGTCGCGCAGTCCGTCGGCGCCGTCGACGACCACGAGCTCGCCCACCGCGACGCCGTCGGTGACCGCGGTATCGTCGCCTTGCGTGACGTCGACGTGGACGGCGCGCATCTCGACGGTCTGCTCCGGCTTGACGACGAAGACGAAGGTGCCCTGGTTGCCGCGCTGGATCGCGGCCGTCGGCACCAGCGTGCTGTCGCGCTTCACGTCGACGAGGAGGCGCGCGTTCACGAACTGGTTCGGAAAGAGCGCGGCGTCCGCGTTCGGCAGCTCCGCCTTCAGGCGAACGGTGCCGGTCGCCGGATCGATCTGGTTGTCGACGGTGAGCAGCGTCCCGCTCGCGAGCAGGCTCCGCTGCGCGCGATCGAACGCGTCGACGGCGAGCCGCTCGCCCGCGTTCAGCTTCGCCATCACCGGCGGCAGGCTGTCCTCCGGAATCGTGAACACGACCGCGATCGGGTCGAGCTGCGTGATCACGACCAGGCCGCCGGTGTCGTTGGCGTGGACCAGGTTGCCGGGATCGACCAGGCGGAGGCCGACGCGGCCCGCGAACGGCGCGACGATCCGGCAGTAGACGAGCTGGAGCTTGGCGTTCGCGACTTGGCTCTCGTCGACCTTGATCCCTGCCTCGTACTGCCGGACGAGCGACGCCTGCGTGTCGAGCTGCTGCTTCGCAACCGCGTCCTCACGGAGGAGCACGCGATAGCGCTCGAGATCGACCTTGGCGTTCGCGAGCAGAGCCTGGTCGCGCGCCAACTGGCCCTCGGCCTGCGCCAGTTGCACCTCGAACGGACGCGGATCGATCTGCGCGAGCAGGTCGCCGCCCTTCACCGTCTGCCCTTCCCGAAACGCGACGCTCATCAGCTCGCCGTCGACACGCGGCCGCACGGTCACGGTGTTGAGCGACGTCACCGAGCCGAGCCCGCCGACGTAGACGCGGATATCGCCGGTCCGCGCCAGCGCCGCGACGACGGGGACCTGGCGCGCGGCGGGCGCATGCGCGTCGCCGGCAGCGTCATGCGATCCGCGCGTGAAGAAATAGACGCCGGCAGCGATCACGATCGATGCGACCAGCGCGATGCGCCAACGTCGTCGTGCCGGCGGCCGCTCCGGTGCGTCGTCGACGGCGTCGGTCATGGCGAGCCTCCAACTTTCCGCGCCCGTGCCCGCAGGCCGCGAATCGCCGCGACCGAGAAGCGCGTCACGTGGTCCGCGATGCGCTCGATCTCCTCGGCGGGAACGAGGTCCGGGTAGAGTCGCGCGATCACCGGCGCGGAGTGCCGGTAGAACATGCACTGGCCGACGATGCTGAGCACGCAGCGCCGCACCGTGTCTTCACCTGCATCGGGGCCGAGCAGCTCGCGGACGATCGCTGCCAGGTGCTCGTGATTGGCGCGGATCTTCGTCCGCACCAGACGGTCGAGCGCGGCGGTCGGCTCCATCATCTCGCGCGCCATCAGTCGGCCGTGCCACGCCGGTCTGCCGCGATCGAGGAGCCGCGAAAGGAAGCTCACGAGGTGCTTGCGCAGGCGCTCCTCGGGCCGGCCGGCCGTCACCGGTGCCGGCAGCGGCTCGGTCGCCAGGCGGTCCGAGTACTCGATCACCGCGGTGTAGAGCCGCTCCTTGTCGCCGAAGTGGTAGTGCGCCGCCGCGATGTTGGCGTGCGCGCGGCCGCAGATCCGCTGGATCGTCGCTTTGCGGAAGCCGTCCTCGGCGAACACCTCGCCGGCAGCTTCAAGGAGTCGCTGGCGGGTGGCGGTCGAGCGTGCGGGGACGGCAGACACGATTCAAATACTCGTTTCATATGTACGATTGAATCGTGGTCGCGCCGAAGTCAATATACCCCGGACCGTACCGTAACGGCCCGCCGCGATCTTGCCGGTCGCGATCCGGCGGCGCCGCCGCGATATCGCTAGCGAGAGGCGGCGGGCGCGATGCGCCAGCGCATCGGCGCGCGCTTGATGCCGCCGACGAAGCTCGAGCGCACGCGCACGGGCGGCCCCGTCAGCTCGCAGAGCTCGAGGCGCTCGCGCAGCTGCGCGAAGGCGTGGCGCAGCTCGAGACGGGCGAGGTGCGCGCCCAGACAGACGTGCTCGCCCATGCCGAAGCCGATGTGCGGGTTCGGGTCGCGATCGATCCGGAAGGCGAACGGATCGGCGAAGATCTCCTCGTCACGATTCCCCGAGCCGTAGAAGAGGCAAACCGATTGGCCTTCGCGGATGGTCTTGCCGCGCAGCTCGTAGTCGCGGGTCGCGGTGCGCGCGAACTGGATCACCGGCGTCGTCCAGCGGACGATTTCCTCGACGGCGTCGTCGACGAGCGCGGGATCGCGGCGGAGCTTCTGCCACTCGCCGGGATTCTCGACGAACGCCAGCATGCCGCCGGTCATCGCGTTGCGCGTCGTCTCGTTGCCCGCGACCACCAGGAGGAAGAAGTACGACAGCAGCTCGAGGACGGGCAGCTCCTCGCCATTCACCTGTCCGTTCGCCACCACGCTCACGATGTCGTCGGCCGGCTGGCGGCGCCGCTCCGCGACCAGGTCGTTGAAGTAGGTGAACAGCTCCATGCGCGAGCGCTCGATGGTCTCGAACGCCGTCGCGCCGTGCTGGAACTCCGGATCCTGCGGCGCGATGATCTCGTTCGTCCAGCGGAAGAGCAGGTTCCAGTCCCGGCGCGGCACGCCGAGCATCGCGGCGATCACCGCGATCGTGATCTTCGCCGAGACGTCGCGCACGAAATCGCCGTCCTGCGTCCGGGCGGCCTCGTCGAGCACGTCGCGCGTCACGTGCTCGACCTCGGCGTCCATGCCGTGGATGGCGCGCGGCGTGAACCAGCTGCTGGTGACGCGGCGGTAGCGGCCGTGATCGGGCGGGTCCATGTTGAGGAGGTGTCGCGACTGACCTTCGGGCGGCGGCGGCAGATCGCGCGTGAAGACCGCCAGGCGCGGCGCGTTCAGGAAGAGCTCCGGCTGCTTGCCGATCGCGATGATGTCGGCGTGCTTGGTGATCGCCCAGAAGGGATCGACGTTCGGGCGGTCGTACCAGAAGACCGGGTCGTGGCGGCGAAGCCACGTCCACTCCGGGTGCGGGTATCCGTTCCGCTCGTAGTGCTCGGGCGTCATGATGTCGAGCGTCGCTGGATCGTACGCACCGCTCTCGTCGTTCATGGGCACCAGAGTAGCCTCGTCCGCCGGCTTGTGTCACGCGGCAAAGCGTCTTGCCGGCGCGGTCCACCTTCACGTACACGAGGACGATGGAAGACGCGAAGATCACGCTCCTCGAGAGCGACGACCTCATGCACGCAAACGGCGGCGAGGAAAACTTCAACGAGAGCGCGTACTACAACTTCTTCGATCCGGCGCGACGCGCCGGCGGCTTCGTGCGGCTCGGCAACCGGCCGAACGAGGGCTACGCGGAAATGACGACGTGCTTCTACCTTCCCGACGGCCGGGTCGCGTTCATCTTCAAGCGCCCGTCGATCAGCTCGAACGAAGGCCACGACGCGGGCGGTCTGCGCTTCGAGGTGGTGCGGCCGTTCGTCGAGCACCGACTCACCTATCGCGGGCGCTGCTGCCTGCTGGTGAACCCGCTCGAGATGGCCGATCCCAAGACCGCGTTCACGACCAATCCGCTGGTGCCGGTCGAGCTCGACGTCCGCTACCTCGGCCTCTCGCCCGGCTACGGCGGCGAGCTTCGTCGTCGCGACGGCGAGCGCTGGGTCAGCGTGCGCTCCGAGAAGGCCGGGCAGGAGTTCGCCAAGGGCCACCTCGAGCAGCACGGCAAAGCGGTCGGCACGCTCACCGTCGACGGCGAGCGCTTCGAGCTCGACGCGCCGGGCTTGCGCGACCGGTCGTGGGGCCCGCGCTACTGGCAAGCGCCGAAGTACTACCGCTGGCTGACGATGAGCTTCGGCGAGGACCTCGGCGCGGTGCCGGTCGTGACCGTGAACCGCGACGGCGGTGAGATCCACGCCGGCTACGTCTTCCGCAAGGGTCGCGCGAACGAGCGCATCGTGCGGACCGAGATCGAGACCGACTTCAGCGGCGAGCAGCGTCTCCACGACCGCATCCGCGTCCGCGCCACGACCGAGCACGGCGAGACCGTCGAGATCACCGGCAAGGTGCTGTCGATGATCCCGCTCCGGAATCGTCGTGACGGGAAGGTCACGCGCATCGCCGAGGGCATGACCGAGTGGCGCTGGGGCGACCGCGTCGGCTACGGCCTCGCCGAGTACCTCGATCACCTCGTCGACTGATCCTCCCGCCGGCGCCGACGTGGACCCGCCTCGTCCGGATCACGACGGCGCCGCGGACGGCGAGACGGCTCCCGCCACGCCCGACACGACCGCGCCGACGCTCGCTCGGACCGTCCCCGCGCTGCTCGTCTTCTTGGGCGCGACCTTCGTCGGTGCCATCGCCACGGCGCCGTTACAGGATTTCCTCTCGCCGACGGTCTCGCTGCTCGCCGCGGCGCTCATCGGCGAGGGCTTGGGCATCGTCCTCGCGGTCGGCATCGCGGGCTGGCCGTGGAAGAGCATCGTCACAAGCCTCGGCTTCTCGCGCGCGACGGTCCGTCCGCTGCTGATGATCGGCTTCGGCAATCTCATCTTCGATACCGCCTTGCTGATCGTCATCTCGCTTCTCGGCGCCAAGCCGGAGACCGCGTTCGCGGATCTCCTCGACACCAACGATCTGCGCGAGCTCGCGTTTGCATTCGTCGCGATCGCGATCGCGGTGCCGGTGATCGAGGAGCTCCTGGTGCGCGGGCTGATCCTCCGCATGCTGCTCTATCGGTGGGGACGGACCGCCGCGGTGCTCGGCAGCGCTGCCATCTTCGCGATCCTGCACTGGAGCTGGCAGGCACCGTTCGCGTTCCTGAGCGGCGTCTGGTGGGCGATCGCGTTCCTCACGACCGGCAGCTTCGGTGCGCCGATCGCCCTCCACATGCTGCAGAACGCCGCGGCGTTTCTCGTCTTCCAGCTGGCGCGGCTCGTCGGCGGCGAGGATCCCTCCGACGTGGCGCCGCCGCTCGCGGCGGGGCTCGGCCTCGCGGCGATCGTCGCAGCTTTGGGCGCGTCGATGATCATCCGAGGCCTGCGGCGGCTGCCGCGCCATCCGGAGCGAGTCGCGGCTGTCTTGGCGCTGCCGGCCGACGCCGCCTTCAGCGGCGCGGATCGATCCGAAAGTACCAGGTCGACAGCGTCGTAGGGTCGCTCGCCGGCGCGGCGCTCTGGTCGAAGCTCCGCACCAGCGGGTCGACCTCGGCGGGATCGGTCACGCGAACCGCGCGCCCCTCATACAGCTTGCCGCCGATGCGCAGCACCACGCGGCCGTCGGCGAGCACCTGCTGCGGCCAGCTCTTCCGCGCCGCGAACATCGACGGCACGTAGAGCGTGCCGTCGTGCAGGAGGTAGCTCGTCGTCACGGAGCGTGGGTGCTCGGGGCTCACCTCGAGCTCGATGCGCGGCACGCCGGCGAGAACGGCGGTCCAATCCGAGACCGGCTCGGTCGCCCGCACCCCGGAGAGTTTGCCGCCGGGAAATGGCCCGATCGGGCCGTCGGCGAAGCGCGCCGCGACGGCAACCATCAAGAGAATGCCGCCGAGACCGGCGATCGCGACGAGCAGCCAGCGCAGGAACCGCATGCTCCGGTCATGCTGCGATTCACGCGCCGGTGCAAGGCGTGCGCGCGACGATCACCGCACCTCGATCGGGTTGGTCTCGACCGTCTCCGGCGTCCGGCCTTCGCGCGGCTCGCAGGTCGCGAGCACGAGGCGTCCGCGCGCGGCGTCTTTCACGCCCGCGACGCGGAGCGCGGCGCCCGACGCGTCGAGGGTGAAGCAGGTGCCCGCCTCGCCGTCGTCGCCGACCCGGAGCGGAATCGTCGCGCCGCCGTCGCTCTCGAGTCGCGCCGTGCGGGCGATGCGCACCGGCGGCACCGTGAGCGAGTACACGCTCACCACCATCTCCTCGTCGCGACGGTAGCGGTCGAACTCGCTGCGGGCGAAGAGCCGCGCGTTCGATGCGGAGAGATTCTCCTCGACCCGCGACGTCGCCGGCTCCCAGAAGCGCGGCCGTCCGACGTCGACGTGAAGGAAGCCGTCTTGCGCGTAGTAGCCGGCGCCACAGCAGTCGAGGTCGCGGATCTTCTTCCAGAGACCGAGGAGCAGCGGCCGCGGCGGCGCGATGTCGGCCGCGAGGCCTTCGGTGTGGAGCGACCCCGCGGCGGCCTTCGCGCCCTTGGCGCGGATGCTCTCGTTGTACTCGGGGCTGCGGTAGCCCGAGAGCAGGACGAGCGGTTTGCCGCCCGCGAGCTGCTGCACCCGGCTCAACACCTCGACCAGGCGAAGCGCCATGGTCGTCTCGCGCGCGTCACCGCTCGAGCGGAAGACGTGCCGCAGCTGATCGAGCGCGGCGCGGTCGTACGACCCGTCGGGTCGCCGGTACGTGACGGCGACCTTCTCGTCGCTGTGCGCGTTTACCACCGCGAGCTTCCCCGTGCCGCTGATGAAAAAACGCGGGAAGTCGGATGCGAAGCCCGGACCATTGCCGAGGGAGAGCACGAGCGCCAACGACGCCACCGCCACGGATCGCCACATCCGCACGTTGCTATCACGCCGCGCACCGGACCGCGCGTTCCGGCGCGGCGGGGGTAGTCGGTCAGTTTTGATCCGTGCCCGTCTTCTTCGGCTGCCGGGCTTCCCACTCCGCGACGACGCGCAGCATGTCGTCCATCGACTAGTGCGTTTCGACGACGCCCGCCGCCATCGCGGGCGTGCAACGCAGGGTCTGGTGCACCCGCACGAAGTCGTAGTGCATGAAGTAGATCGCGATCGCGTGCTGGTGGTTCTCGATCTTCTTTGAGAAGGCCGTCCGTGAGCCGCGTGAAGCGGCGCATGCCCATGCGCATCGAAAGGTTCTGGCGCTCGACGTACAGGTCGAGATGTGCTCGGCCTTCGGAAAGCCGATGATCTCTTCGGTGCGCCTGCCGATACACGTCGGCGCGCTGTAGCGTCCTTCCTTATCGGCGGACTCCCCGTAGAGCTTGATCAGCATCGCGTAGTCGATGTCGCGGCCGAGCGCGTCGCGCACGGCGTTCAGGTAGGCGATGGGCCGTCCGTCGTGAGCTGCACGCGTCCTTGCAGGCGGCTCGCCAGGTCGTTCATGAACTCGTACGCACAGCCCGCGTCACGCGTGCCGACGTGGAACGAGGGAACGAGCTTCGTGTCGGCGCAGATTGGGGTCCAGGTCCACACCGAGCCGACGCCGAACTGGTCGCGCTTCTCCTCGGGCAGGTTCTTGTCCTTGGCGTAGACGAAGGACCAGATCTCGTCGCACTGCACTCGCTTGCACGGCAGGTTTCGGAGGTGCTCGTCCTGGTACTCCCGACAAAGCCGCTACGGAATGTCCACCTCCTGTTCCTTGCCCGTTGGGCAGGCGCAACGTAGTTCCCGCCACCTCCGCAATACGACGCTGCTTTCCGTCGAGCGTCACTACGATCAGGCCGCGCGCTCTAGCGCGTCCGGCCCAATAGGACATTTCTACTTTGGAGAGAACAGGACATTTCTATCTTGCGGAGACAAGCCGCTAATGTCGACTATCGACGCCGCAACCGTACTTCGCACCGAGAGATCGGCGAGAGCGCCAAGGTGGTTTGGCGACTGCGCTTCAGCTTGCGCGCAAACATTGGAAACTCGAGGCCATATCGACGGCGCATGGCCTCCACCTGGTTTTCTATCCAACGCCATCGAGGTTCGAACGTCGGGTCTCGAAAGGCAAACACAATGTCGTTGTCATCCTCCTCGACCGGAAGGACGAGCATGTTGTCGCCAAACACCAGCTTCATCGTGTCGATGTGACCTGACCGCTCGTCCTGCAAGCCGGCGATGTTGGCGACCAGAATGCCATCTGGGAGGAGTCTCGTTCGCACCTCATCGTAGAATTCGCGTCTGCAGAGAGCGGGCGCCAGGCCATGACGGTCGAAGGCGTCCATCAAGACGATGTCGTACTGATCGCGACATGCGGTGATGAACTCCCCCGCCTCGCCCTCGACGACCTGGAACCGGCTGTCATTGTGTGGAACGGCGAACTGATTCCGAAAGGCCAGTACGTCGCGATTGCTTTCGACGACGGCAATCCGGGCCTGCGGGAGGTAATGATGGCAGTACTTGGCCAAAGATCCACCGCCCAGACCGAGCATCAGCAGGGCCCGTGGATTCGTGTGGAACAGCAAGAAGCTCATCATTTTGCGCGTGTAGCATAGGTCGAGCGCAACGGGCTCATTGATGCGCATCCGGCTTTGCACGTAGGCCCACGAAAAAAAGAGCGCGCGCGTATCACCGTCCTCCGCGATGAACGGTTTGTCGTAGGTGCCGCTCAGCAGTCTCCCCAGGAGAACCGTACGATCTGCGTCGGCAGGTTCAAGCAGACGAAGTAGCTCGTATCCCGGAGCGAATGGGTTGGCTATGTCGAGGATCGCGGGCGAGTCCGTCATCGGGCATCGGCTCTCGGCTGCCGATTCGAGTTATCCATGGAGTCGCCGGAGGAGCCCCTCATGCTCGGCACGAAGAGCCACGGGCAGGCGGGGGCCGACTTTCGTCAGGAACGTTCCGGTGCGCGTCGCTTCGCGGAGCCACTCCTCGCGATCGACCTCGAGGAGCTTGGTGAGGTCGTCCTGGAACACTCCGCTGCCACCGAGATCGAGATCACGCTCATGCGGCAAGAATCCGATGGGCGTGCGTTCGGCCTCGCGTGCCCCGTCGACGCGTTCGGTGACCCACTTCAAGACCCGGCAGTTCTCTCCAAAGCCGGGCCAGAGGTACTTGCCAGTGGCATCACGGCGAAACCAGTTGACATGGAAGATACGGGGAGGACGAGCAAGCCGCTTCCCGATCGCGAGCCAGTGGCCGAAGTAGTCGCCGACGTTGTAGCCGCAGAATGGCAGCATCGCCATTGGATCGTTCCGAAGCACGCCGAGCGCGCCGGTCGCCGCCGCCGTCGTTTCCGACGCCATCGTCGCCCCCACGTAGACACCGTGCTGCCAGTCGAAGGCTTCGTAGACCAACGGCGCCAACGTGCGGCGTCGTGCGCCGAAGAGGATCGCGGAGAGCGGGACCCCGCGGGGATCGAGCATCCCGCGGCCGATGCTGGGGCAATTCGCGAGCGGGACGGTGAAGCGCGAGTTGGGGTGTGCGGCGGGTTCCTGGGATTCCTTTTGCCAGGCCCGGCCTCGCCAATCCGTTAGCCCCGCGCCCGGCCGTTCATCCATGCCTTCCCACCACGGGGTTTGGTCGCTGCGCAACGCCACGTTGGTGAAGATCGCGTCGTGGTTCAGCGCACGCATCGCGTTCGGGTTGGTCGTGGCGCTCGTCCCCGGCGCGACGCCGAACATGCCCGCTTCAGGGTTGATCGCCCACAGTCGTCCGTCCTCGCCGGGATGCATCCAGCAGATGTCGTCGCCGATGGTCTCGACCTTCCACCCCGGCAGCGACGGGATGAGCAATGCGAGATTCGTCTTGCCGCAGGCGCTCGGGAACGCTGCGGCGATGTAGTGCGTCGCTCCTTGGGGATTGGTGAGGCCCAGGATGAGCATGTGCTCGGCGAGCCACCCCTCGTCACGGGCCTGGACGCTGGCGAGGCGAAGGGCGTGGCACTTCTTACTCAAGAGCGCGTTGCCGCCATATCCAGAGCCGATGCTCCAGATGGTGCGGGTCGATGGGAAGTGGCAGATGTAACGTCGTTCCGGAGAGAGGTCGCCCAGACTGTGGATGCCGCGAACGAAATCCGTCGAGGCGCCCAAATGATCGAGGGCGACACGACCCATGCGGGTCATCACCCTGAGGTTCAGTACGACGTACTCGCTATCCGTGATCTGTATTCCGACGCGGCTGTAGGGAGAGCCCGGCGGACCCATGAGGTAGGGAACGACGTACATCGTCCGCCCGTTCATGCTCCGATCGAACAGTGGCCAGACGGTGCGCGCCGCATCGCTGGGGCTCATCCAGTTGTTCGTCGGTCCGGCGTCGATCGCGTCCTCCGCGCAAATGAACGTGAGGTGCTCCGTGCGGGCGACGTCGCTCGGGTCGGATCGGTAGAGAAAACTGTGGGGGTAGCGCTCGGCGTTCAGCGGGAGAAACGAGCCCCGACTGACCATCTCCTGCTCCAAGCGGCGCGCCTCTTCCTCGGTCCCGTCGCACCAGTGTACCGTCTGCGGCTTCGTCTGCTCGGCCACCATCTTGATCCACTGGACGATCTGCTCCTCAACGAGTTTGTTCATTCGCTACCTCCGATTTTTGGTGGGGGATGGCTTCGAGGGTCCGAGGATTCGCAGCCAACGATCGGTGGGAATCTGCAGGACTGTGCGATGCGAGAGCGGTCCGATTTCTCTGGCGCTTCACTTCATATCCGGACTCCGGGGCGGGAGCTGAGTAGTGCCCGCGGGGGCGTGGCTGATTGTGGGGTGGTCCGCTCGCGCGGGAGTCAGCGCCTCCAAATCGTAGAGGTACCAGGCATCGTCGGCCCTCACGATTCACCGCGCGGCGTTTCGAGCACCGGCTGCGTTGTCGACCCAGGCGGTGCTCCCCCAGGCTCCAGATCCGAGGGCCCTCTAGAGAACACGAAGTCGGACGCCTTGTGTCGCCAATTGCCGACCCATTCGTTCTAGCTCGTGGACGATGACGTCCTTGCCCTCTCCCGAGAACGCTACCTCGAGCTCCACCGAATCCGTATTTCCCCGCCGGCTGCTGCGTGCCGCATCGCAGAGCGCTGCGATGGCATCGGGCGTCGCCTCACCCCACACCGAGTACGGTGCAACGCCCAAGTTGCTTTCGCTGGTCTTGATGACGGCGTGGTACATGACCATCTGCAGGCCGAGCCCTCCCACAACAACATTCAAGGGGGGCTCCCGGTTCGCCGAGCTGACATCCAGAATCGCCGCAACGGGTCGCTTCCCCGTCATCTGGTCAGCAAGGATCGGGCCGTCAACACCGGCAAACTAAACCTCTGGACCCGCTACTTCGCGGTGTTTCCTTGGCGGAGGGTGGCGGTAATGGGGGACCGAGGGATGCAGGTTCAGCATTGTCATGGTGTCTCGGTGATCCATCGCGTGCCGATACTGCATTCGCTGGCCTTGACCCGCCGCACGTTCGTGACGCCGCTACGGGACGCAGATCGAGGGTTCGTTGCCACCCTTTCGTGTCGCTTCTAGAAAGCTCGCTTCTTGAGTTCCGTGGAATTGCCGAGTATGGGTCGTGAGGCCTCGGCGTGTCGCGCTCGTCCGACGATGTCTCCGGTCCGGCAAGGCTCGATCCGCTGCGGGGTACGCCTCACGATCCTTCTGCAACCTGCGGCAGGGTGATTCCTCTGATCTGTGCCAGCTAAGCCTACCATCCTGCTCGTCGAACCGGCCCGCGAGCGCCGCGAGATCATCCGGCAGATCCTCGAGCGGCAGGGCTACCAGGTGGTCGCCGTCGCTTCACCGAACGGTGCGGTGCCGGCGGTCGCGCGGTCGCGGGTGGCGGTCGCGCTCCTCGATATTCCTGACGCCGGAGCGATGTGGGCGGGTCTCGATACGATCCGGACGCGCCACCCTCTCGCTGCGGTGATCGCGATGCAGGAGCCTCCGCGTCTCGAGTACGCGGTGGAGGCCATGCGCCGTGGTGCAGCGAACTACGTTGCGAAGTTTCTCGATCCGGCCGTGCTGCTCGAGACTGTCCGTTCGACGCTTCACGTCGCGGAGGCCGCGAGACCTCTCGCGCTCGCGGAGTTGATCGAGCGGTCCGCGGCAATGCAGCACCTCATGCAGCAAGTCCGGCGGGTCGGTCCCTCCGAGGCCAACGTCATGTTGTACGGGGAGAGCGGCGTCGGGAAAGAGGTCGTGGCCCGGTACATCCACGGGATCAGCCCGCGAGCCACGAAAGAGATCGTGCCCATCAACTGTGCCTCGCTGTCCGAGGACATCTTGGAAAACGAGCTGTTCGGGCACGAGCGCGGGGCGTTCACCAGCGCGGACGAGGCCAAAGCTGGCGTCTTCGAGCTTGCCGCCGGCGGCACACTCTTCCTCGATGAAGCGGGCGAGATGGGGCTCCGCTGTCAAGCCAAACTCCTCCGGGTAATCGAACGGAAGGAATTCCGGCGCGTGGGTGGCACGAAGAAGGTGAAAGTGGACCTGCGGATCATCGCGGCCACCAATCGAGACCTTCCGGCAGCGGTAGCAAGCCGGTTGTTCCGCGAAGACCTGTACTATCGCCTGAGCGTCGTGAGCCTGCGGATCCCGCCGCTTCGAGAGCGGCGCGAAGTCATCCCAGATATGGCGAAGAGCTTTCTCGCCGAGTTCGCTCCGAGGACCTCTCGCCGTATGCGAGGGATCAGCCCCGAGGCTCTGACCAAGCTGGTCAACTACGACTGGCCGGGGAATGTGCGAGAGCTCAGAAACGTCCTCGAGAGCTTGGCTCTGACGTCGCTGGGCTCGCGGATCGAGCTCGAGGATCTTCCATCGACGATACGAGACGCGGAGGCGAAACGCGACGTGGCCATCACCGTCGGCGCCCCGATGGCGGAGATCGAACGCGAGCTCTTTCGAGCCTATATCCGGGTGTATGGCAGCAAGAAGGGAGCGGCGAAGGCGCTCGAGATCCCCCTGAGAACCTTCCACGCCAAAGCGAAGCGTTGCGGGCTCTGACGGCGCATGGGGACGCGCAGTCCTCACATCGGTAGCGGACGGAGATGTCGATTCGGCACTCGGATGATCCCCGTCGCCCAGCGGATTGCCGAAACGGCACTACGCCGACCGTCGAGTGGAACTCGAATCCCTAAGTTCTTGCGCTTGCAGGGGAGCGTTGCGCCGGCCGGCGTGGCGAGGTGCTTGCTAGATGCACCGACATGCGGAGAGACCTGCATGCTCAGAACACGAAGCGCCCAATCTGGGTGCATATCGCTTCGGCCAATCTCGCCAAGCTCACGCGCGTCCGCGCAACCACGGGCCTACCGCCGGAGCTGATCACCTACTGTCTCCTCAAAGAGCACGGGCCACGAGTGGTGCCCTGCGGCGACTGGATCTATTGCGCGTGGTTGGTCCCCGACGGTCGGATCGCTCGTACGAGCTGCGGATATGAAGACGATCAATCAGAGGGATGAGCGAGGGCTCGCGGTGCGAGAACCTCGCCGCAAAGGAAACCGAGGCGGCACGATCTATCAAGCCCTGCTGATGACGGCAGCCTCAGGTGTCATGAGCGACAGGGAGCCGCACTACTCGTTGCGCGGAGAATTGACGGCAGACGGAATACGGCGACTGTACGAATTGGCGATCGGACTGCGTCAATTCGAAGGTGGCACAGTACGCCTCGAAGTGAGGGTGATGGGCGGGAGACGAGAAGGGCTGGTATCGGAAGTGCGACGCAAGCTCCTGCCCCTCGCGTCGCACGGAATCGCCGTCGAAGTGCTTGCGTGACGGAATGCTCGATTGACAACAAGGAGAGACGTGATGGCCACCAACCGACACAGTGAAAAGAGGAGTCCGCGCGTCGAGGAAGACCAGTCTTCTCGGGGGAGCGCGCCGGAACCACGTGGCCGGGTACGGGCCACGCCGGCGACGCGTCAGAAGCGAGCGCAACAGATCATCGCTTCGTTACGTCGGAGAGAGGGTGTTCCGGGGGCGGATTTGCGCTCGATGTGGTTCTGCTTCTGGAATCTCTCCGGCATCGATCTGCGACGTGTGGATTTCCGGAGCGCCAACCTGAGCCACGCGAATCTGCGGGGGAGCGATCTCCGGGGTGCCGACCTGCGCTTTGCTACCTTGGTGGGGGCCAACCTGCGAGCCGCGGAGCTCGAGGGCGCGACGCTCTCCGATGCGCTCGTAAAGGGCGCCGATTGCAAGGAGGTCGTGGGGCTGAGCGTACAGCAGCTCGAGGTTCTCAGGCGGGGCGGGGCCCTCGTGGACTGATCTCCTGACAAAGCAAACGACGCGGACCCCGGCGCGCTCGAGAGCGCATTGGAGCGGCGGCGACGCGACCGGGAGCCAATGACGCCCCGGGCACATCGGCGGCAGTCGGCAGCCTGTTTGCCGTCCATCCTCACGAGCAGGAGTCTATGGACCGGGCGATTGCAGTAATCCGTGGCGACGGTATTGGCCCGGAAATAATGGTGGAGGTGCCCTCGGCGTTGCTTTCGATTCCCGCTCTTTCCCGTTATGTGGATTTCTTCTCGATTGGCACAAACGACCTCACCCAATACCTGCTGGCGGTGGACAGGAACAATCCCAACGTTGCGCACTTGTACAACCATCTGGACCCCGCGGTCATCCGAGCGCTGCGCGGCGTAATTCGTGATGCTCGGCGCTGCGGCAAGCCGGTGAGCGTTTGCGGCGAGATGGCCGCCGATCCCGGCTCGGCGATCCTCCTCCTTGGCATGGGTTTGGGAACGTTCAGCATGAGCGCGTCCGCGGTTCTGCGGATCAAGTGGGTGATCAGGAGCTTCTCAAGCCAGCGCGCGAAACAAGTCCTCTACCGTGCCATGCGAATGGAGAGCGCCGAAACCGTCCGGAAGATGCTGGATGACGAACTGGGCCGCGCCGGATTGGGCGAACTTGTCTTGGCGTGAGTGCGCCACATTGTTCGTTTGCACGGAACCAGGGTTAGCAAGTCTCTCGGTCGTGGACTTTGAACGCGGTGCCGATCGTGCTCGCCGTCCGGGTGTAGAGACATTCGTCGAGACCATCGAGCGGCTCGCGGTGAGCTTCGCCGGTGTGTCGATGGTCCTCTTTAGTTGTCGAGCGATCACGTGTGCGGCTTGGGGCCATTGGGGCCTGCCGCTCAATTGCGCATCATTGTCAGACGACCTCCTGGAAAACGAACTCTTCGGGCATGAGCGCGGTGCCTTTAATTTACCAGCGCGAACGAGCAGAAGACGGGCGTTTTCGAGCTCGCCGATACCGGGACGCTCTTTCTCGACGAAGTTGGCGAGATGGGGCTTCGTTGTCAGGCAAAGGTGCTTCGCGCGATCGAGCGGCAGGAGTTCCGCCGAGTTGGGGGTACTACAGAAGACCAACGGTGGGACAGTCCACGATGCAGATATCGCATCCTCTGCCGCGAGGCGGAGGCTTAGAGTGCAGAATCGGCAATTTAGGACCCCTATCGTACACCATACGAGTGCTGACATGGCATCACGGAGAAACCGAACTCCATCCAAGTAGCGGCAAAAAGCGCCGGCGCAGCGATCCCGTTATCAGTTGGGCTCAACGTTGGCGTGGTCTGACTGTTGCTTGACATCAGTATGGAACGGCACCGAGGCGTGGTGTCGCCACAAGCGCAAACGAACAGAGAGTACGCGGCGCGTGAGGATGAAGGTGGCCTTGCACACCCGACGCGCGCCGAAGGAGCGTGACAATGGCGAACTTCATCTATCAGTGTGCGGTCAACAGTTCCCACCCAAAGCGGGAACATTCTTGGGCCCCAGGCGCGACGCCGTCGTGCTGCGGGAAGCCGATGATCATGGCATCTGTGTCGCAACCCGCAAATCCCCCGGACGCACGCCATGCGGTTCAGCCGCGTAATGGAACGACGCGCGGGATGGCTGAGACGCATAAGAGGTAGCCGGATGCGAGTCGCGTCGCAGCGCGGATCATAGCGGTCGCACTGGCTGGCCAATGAAACGATCATCCGAGACCTCGCCGCGTTCGTGCCTTCAGTCCCAGGAGACCCAGAGTTGTGACGAAGTACCACACGTGTCACCGACGAACATTGCAGTAAATCCGATCTTGCGCAGGAGCCGTCCAGTCACGCGAACCGGAGAGACATCGCGGGCGAGATGGATGGATGTTCCGATGGTGGACCGCGGCGCGTTCGGGGACATAGGACGGCACATAGGTCTTCCGCTTGAACTCGTCACATACTGCCTCCTGAATCAGCGCAGGCCGAAAATTGTCCCATGTGCTACATGGCTTTACTGCGCATGGCAGGTTCCCGTCTGCTCACGGGTACAGGACCCGTCCCCTGATCAACTGTCCTTTCGAATGCATGAGATCAAGGTGTGCCTCGGTCCGACTGCGATTGTGACCGTTCACCGGCCGAGTTGCCGTTTCCAGCCGCTATTGGATACTCTTCTCCAAGACGCGCCGGCGTTGGTGCGTGAAAGCCCCGCCACTCTGCTCGTGAGTTTGGCAGTCCGCGCGAGCGACGCGTACATATCCGCATACGAGCAATTAGTGACCGGGATGGGACAGGAGATGCCGAAGCGCCGATTTCATGGTCGCCGTCTATCGCGCTACGTCTCCGGGGCAGTACTGATGCTTTCTCGGTATTTCCATGAACATCGTGAGTCGATTGCGACGTTGACCTCACGCGCCCCGCGATGGCTCGGTTCGGCGGATATCGATCAACTAACCTGTCTGGTCGCGCGCCTCAATGAGGAGCCGATGGGCAGGTACCGAGTCGGCATGCCACCGTTGCAACCGTGAGCGAGCGATCTGATCGATGACCTGCGTTGACCCTGTCGGGACATCGCGTGGTTCGGACTTCTCCAACGTGACCGGAAAGATGCGAGCATGTGCGACATGGTACACACTCAGGTGAACAGTCCCGGCCGGCTTCGCATTTTGACAAATCAAGAAAAGGCGACCTGTCTGTGCGCAGCGGCCCTACAGGGTCGCAGGTTTACAGGTGTCGACTTGACTGATGTAGTTTTTGCCCGATCCGACTGTAGCGATACCCGGTTCGTCGATGTCGATCTATCCCGCGCTGACTTCAGAGCCGCACTCCTGACGAGGTCTTGGTTTGTCTTATGCGATCTCTCCGACGCGCAATTCGACTATGCAGCTTTGACGGGTTCGTACTTCGTGGGCTGCAGGGGCATCTCGCCCGAGGTCCTTCTGGCGTTCCGCAATCGCGGCGCGATGATATGGAGCCGCGCTGGCTCCCTGACATCGAGCGGCTGGGACGACAGCTTGGGAAATGGCGCTTCCGTGGAGCGCCGTTGAAGAGCAAGGAGCCATCAACCCCAAAGGTCAACGGTACGCTCGTGTCGCAACAGCCCGCACCAAGACTGCCGAACGATGCTAGCGGTGAGCGAGGGCCAAAGCGTCTTTTGAATCAACGCGGTGGCGACGTGCGTCGTCTGCACGCGCATGCGGCGGGCATAGCGCAGACGGCGGCGGCTCTGGAAATCACGCGAGAGAGTGGCATTCATTCTAAGCCGTCGATCGAGCAAATGACGAGGAAGATGCTGAACATCGTGATTCACAAGGCGGATCACGAACGAGACGACATCGGGCACCTATTTCGCGATGCATGCGACGCTCGCGAGCTCCGCCGTCACCTACGCACATATCTGGGTGTGACGCTCAGTATCATTCGAGTGCGCATCGAGGCATCGCAGCTGAAGGTTTGTGTCGCATCTTCTGACTTCGAGGAAAGACGAAGCGACGAGCGTGTGCGCATCGCCACTCGCCTTGCCGCGCGCGGGCACCGGCAGGCGGCGATGGATCAGCTTCAGAACGCGCTGACATTGTTTCCACTCAACGGGGCCGCGTTGAGCAGGCTCGGTCAAGCGTACTATGCACGTGCCGAGTATGCGGAAGCCATGAGGTTGTTCGTGCGTGCGACTGAGGTGCTGAGCGACGACTCGGCGCCGCTCCGGGCGCTTGGCACGATCTGTCTACGGACACGTGAGCTAGGGAAGTCCCTCCGATACTTCCGGCGTGCAGTTATTGTAGACCCCAGTGATCAGGCGGCTCGCTTTGCAGTCGGCGTCCTGCGGGAGCACATTGCGGGCAAAACAGCACCATCTATGCGCGCTGTCGTCGGCATACATATCCACGGACACCATAGCAGTCATCATCGCAATCGCGAGCGCGTCGTCGTACCGCGCCATTGAGGAACTCGCACTGCGGCTCAGCGGCGGCGACTTGCAGCATGGATTCGAGATTGCTCAGACACCGACACTGCCGAGGGCGGAGAGTATTGGAGTGCCAACAGCCCAGTACTATGCAGTAATTCACACTGGGAACTCCGACAAAGGCACACCCGCCTATACCGTCTGGGGCCCGGCCACCCCATACGCCATTGATCAGCTATGCGTTGCCGTAGAAAATGCGTGTAGCTCTGGTCACGTACTGGTCCGGTTGGATGTGACACTCGCCGGGGCTGGTAAAGACACCATCGCCAGGGATCTCGTACGGAAAGTCGCGCAACTTCACTGTAGTCCGTCAATTCATCTGGCGGTGAGATAACATCGCATGTCGTCGCTAGCCGATGAGTACCTGCACAAAGCATGCTGGCAGCGCCCGTGAATCGAGCACACAACGAGCACAAACGTTGACACACTGCCGACTGGCAGGACTTGTCATGCTGTTCGCCACGGCCGTACTGGTTCCAGGCGAGCAACGGTACGTATTCGGGAAGCCAATCACCGAAGGGACATTTGTTCTCGATACTAAAACAGGTCGCGTATGGCGTTACGACAGGCGAGACGATGCATGGTACGTGTATGATCTTGAAGCGTTACACCCGAACGGGCAGAGAACACCGGATGCAGCGCACAGCACCAAAGGTAATTGAAGCTTCGCGCAACGAATGGCCCCCGTGATGTGTTGCGTACTTCGATGAGATTCCGCGGCCCGTCCCTTCGACGTACCGGTCTACTGACTCAGCGGAGTCGGGGCCTCTGGCCGTTTCCTCATCGCTTCTGGCCGTTGGCTTGAAACTGACCCACGACCGCGGCGGGTGTGACACCGCGGCGTGCGTCCGCCCGCGGCGCGCTACGACGGCTCCTCGTCTCCGCTCATCGCCCCGGCGCATCACGCGGTGGCGTGAGCGTGCTCCGCAGCCATGCCTGGCTCACCGCCTGGTCGACTGTCCAGAGCTCGCCCATGCCTTTCAGGGTCTCGAGCAGCTCGCCGTACCAGTCGAGCCAGTGCGCGGCGTAGCAGTCGTGCAGGCCGAAGGCGACGAAGTCGCGAGCGCGGATCTCGTAGAGCAGGCGCGGCTCCCAGCGCTCGCGTGTGAGCTCGCCGGTGTGCAGCATCCAGTCGTCCATGTAGATGGGGACCTTCACCAATCCGTTCTCGACCTTCGGCGCCTGGCACTCGAAGGTGCGCTCGGAGCAGATGATCCACTCGAAGTTCCAGTACACGAGCGCGTAGTCGGAGAGCTCGGCGGTGATCTTGGACCGCGGCGTCCGATAGCCTTTGATCTGGAGATCGACCTCGCGAACGCGCGCCAGCTGTGAGAGATCGTCGAGGCGATGGTCGAACGAGTGGAAGGCGAGGTCGTGATCGCCGTGCGCGGCGATGATCGCCGCCTTGTCGCGGAACAGCCGGCCGAGGATGGTGTAGGTCGCACGCACGCCGTGCTCGCGCTCGATCTCGAGCATGCGCACGAGCGCGGCGCGGCACTCGGCGGGCGAGACCTCCGTGTCGACGTTCTCCTCGATGTCGTGGACGATGCAGATCACCTTGCGCGCCGGCGCGGGGTGCTCGGCGGCGCCGGCGGCGAGCCGGACGACGTGCGCGGCATTCGGTGCCGTCGCGACGCTCCAGTACTCGGCGCGGTCGATGTTGCGCCGCTCGCACTC
>JBGPIT010000016.1:0-28135 GCA_041485125.1 Binatia bacterium
GATCGTCGACCTCGACCTCCGCTTCGTGAAGAGCGAGCTCGAGGAGGCCTGGTACGAGCTCGACCACACCAAGGAGATCGGCAAGCCGATCGAAGCCCCGCGCGCGCGCGTCGACAAGCTCGAGGAGCACAAGGCGAAGACGCAGCAGGAGTTCAACCAGCTGAACCAAGACAAGGCGCGGCTCGAGGGCGAGATCAAGGAGATCCAGGCCGGCGTGAAGAGCATCGAGGACCAGATCGCCGACGCCGCGGCGGAGCGCACCAAGCTCGAGCAGAAGCTCGACGGCCTCGTCGTGCTGAAGGCGGGACCGGTGCAGTTGCTGCAGGTCCCGCGTATCGAGCAGACCGTCATCGAGGAGTTCGATCGCAACGCCTACAACCAGCCGGTCGCCCGCGTCGACCGCTGCGTCTCCTGTCACGTCGGCATCGACAAGCCCGGTTTCGAGGACCAGCCGAACCCGTTCAAGACCCACCCCGATCGCGACCGCCTGCTCGGCAAGCATCCGCCCGACAAGTTCGGCTGTACGCCCTGCCACGATGGCCAGGGCGCGGCCGTCAACAGCGTCAAGCAAGCGCACGGCAACGTGCCGTTCTGGGAGCACCCGCTGCTCACGGGCGAGAAGGTGGAAGCCCGCTGCAGCAAATGCCACATGGACGTCGCCGGCATGGAACACGCGTCGAGCATCGCCGCGGGCCAGCAGCTCTTCGAGCAGCTCGGCTGCCACGGCTGCCATCTCGTCGACGGTCTGGAAGAGCTTCCCAAGGTCGGCCCGTATCTCCGCCGCATCGGCGCCAAGGTCGATCCGTCGTGGCTGACGCGCTGGGTGACGAACCCGCACGAGTACCGGCCGATGACGAAGATGCCGAACTTCCTCTTCGCGCCGGAGCAGGGCACGGCGATCGCGGCCTATCTGTTGAACGCGTCGTCGAAGGAGGGCACCGAGTGGCTCGCCGCGCATCCGACGCCGGCCGGCGTGAATCCCGGTGACGCCGCACTGGTCGCACGCGGCAAGCAGATCACGCAGGACATCGGCTGCCGCGGCTGTCACGCCTTCGCGCCCGGTGAGCCGCAGCCGCTCCTCGGTCACGAGAAGGACATCGCTCCGAACCTCGCCAACGTCGCCGAGAAGACCAACGGCCGCTGGATCTTCCACTGGCTGAAGAACCCGCGCCATTTCTCGCCGGTCTCGCGCATGCCGAGTCTCCGCCTGAGCGACGAGGACGCCGCCGCGGTGACGTCGTACTTGCTCACCTTGGGCACGCAGAAGTCGGAGCCGGCGGAGCGTCTCGCGGCGCTCGCTCAGCCCGACACGGTGAAAGCTGGTGAGAAGCTGGTGCGAAAGTACGGCTGCGCCGGCTGCCATGACATTCCGGGCATGGAGAACGAGTCGCGTATCGGCGTCGAGCTCTCGTCGTTCGGCGCCAAGACCGTCGACGAGCTCTTTTTCGGCGAGCGCTACGACGTCCCGCACAGCTGGGAGGACTGGACCTTCAACAAGATCAAGACGCCGCGCACCTACGCGACCGAGCGCATCGAGCAGGTCATGCCGCAGTTCGACCTGCCCGACGAGGACATCAACGCCCTGCGTCTCTATCTCCAGAGCCGCAGCGAGCACGTGGTGCCGATGAAGTACCGCTACAAGCCGAACGACCCGGGCCAGAAGCACATCCTCGACGGCCAGCGCCTGGTCGCGAAGTACAACTGCACCGGCTGCCACGTCATCGACGGCCGCGGCGGCTTCATCCGCGCTCTCTACGAGCAGAATCCGTCGTTCGCGCCGCCGATCCTGAACGGCGAGGGCGCGAAGGTGCAGCCCGATTGGTTGTTCGGCTTCTTGAAGTCGCCGACGCCGATCCGGCCGTGGTTGGCCCTCCGCATGCCGACCTTCAACCTCTCCGACGAGGACGCCAACACGATCGTCGAGTACTTCACGGCGATGGCAAGCAAGGACATCCCGTTCAGCTACGTCGACGTTGCGGCCATTCCCGCCGAGAACATCGAGGCCGCCAAGCAGCTGATGTCGGTCGACTACTTCAACTGCTTCTCGTGCCACGTGCAGGGCGAGAAGAAGCCCGAGGGACCGCCCGAGGGCTGGGCGCCGGATCTCGCCAACGCCAAGTACCGCCTCAATCCCGACTGGATCATCGGCTGGATTCGGGATCCCCAAAAGATCCAGCCCGGCACCAAGATGCCGTCGTTCTATCCCGGCGGACCGGAGGACATCCTCGGTGGCGACGACGACCGGCAGATCCACGCCATTCGCGATTATCTGATGGTGATGGGCACGCCGGCGGAGCACGGCGGCGTCCAGATGGCGCGACAGAACGACGGTGCCGGCGGCGCGGGCCAATCGGCCCCGCCGGTGCACGCCCAATAGCGACGAAAGTACCCGGACGGGTTTACTGGAAGGCGCGGCCGCGGGTGCGGCCGCTTACCCAAAGGAGGCGAAAGTCATGAAGGCTTGGAAGCTCAGTGCGGCGCTGCTCGGCGCCAGCCTCGCGGTCGCGACCGCGGGTCAAGCGTACGAGGCGGTGGACGTGAAGGATGGGGGGAGCATTTCGGGCGAGGTGAAATTTCAGGGCGATCCGCCGGTACCGGCGAAGATCCCGGTCACCAAGGACGCCGAGGTGTGCGGCAAGGAGAAGACCTCACCCGACCTCGAGGTCGGCAGCAACAAGGGCATCAAGAACGTCGTCGTCTACATCAAGGGCATCACCAAGGGAAAGAAGATGGAGCCGGCGACGGTGACCTTCGATCAGAAGGAGTGCGAGTACCATCCCCACGTCCTCGCGTTCCCGGCCGGGTCGACGGTCGAGATCCTGAATAGCGACGGCATCCTCCACAACATCCACACCACCTCGACCGCCAATCCGTCGTTCAACGTCGCGCAGCCGAAGTTCAAGAAGAAGATCGAGCAGAAGGTCGACAATCCGGAGATGCCGATCAAGGTGCAGTGCGATGCGCACGGCTGGATGCACGCGTGGTGGATCTCGCAGGATCATCCGTACTACGCGGTGACGGACGCCAACGGGGCGTTCAAGATCGCCGACGTGCCGCCGGGCGACTACGAGATCGAGGCGTGGCACGAGACGCTCGGCAAGCAGACCGGCAAGGCGAGCGTCAAATCCGGCGCGGACAGCAAGGTCTCGCTGGAGATGTCGAAGAAGTAGTCAGCGGCACGCGCTTCGGCCGTCGTGCGACGTGCCGAGGCGAGCGCGGTTTCGCGAAACGCCGGCGGTCATTCATGGCCGCCGGCGTTTTCGTTTCTACGACGCGGCATCGTGCCGGCGCTCCGGAACGGTACCGGTCATTCCTCGGCGGCACCGGGGTCGGCGTGATGCTCGGTCGCGAGCTCGAGCCAACCGCTCGGCCGATTTGCGAAGCGCACGATCGCGAAGATGGTGTGCACGACGGCCCCGGCGCGTCCGGGCCGTCGCACCGGGACGAGCCGCTCGCAGGCGCCTTCGAGCGCGCTGATGCCGTCGCCCGCCGCGAGCTCGAGTCTTCCCCCGTCGGCCGACAGGGCAAGCGTGCAGGTCGCGCCCACGTTCTCCTCCGACCGACCAGCATGACGTGCACCTGCGAGCTCGAAGCGGAAGCGCCGGTCCGGAAGGGGGACGCTCGTATGAGTGGCGTCCGTGCCGCCCGTCGCCGACTCCTCGACGGCGGTCGTCGACGTGAGCTCGACGCCGCCGCCCGCGTCCGGCAGCGTCAGACGGCAGAACGGGTAGCGCCGCGGGAGCAGCAGGCCGGTCTCGCCGGCCACCGCGCCCGCGCTGACCTCCCACTGCTCACCGCCGAGCACGATCGTCCCGGCGACGGTGCCGAATCGTCGCGGCTCGCGCGCGTCCGGCCGCGCGGGCGTGAAGGCGAGATCGACGGCGGTCTCGATCAACGCCCCGCGCGCGAGCCCCTGCTCGAGGTCGAGGAACGGCGTGAGCGTCGGAAAGTCGAGCATCGGCCCGTCGTAGCGTACGCGCCAGCCGCCGCCGGGCTCGTCGACGTAGCGCAGGCCGGGAACCGTCCACGGCGGGTCACGGCGGCGGATCAGCTCGCCGGTGAAGAGCGCGAGCGTGCCGGGCCGCGGGCTCAGCAGGAGCCGTCCACCCGTGCTCCGCGATCCGTTCGCGTCGATACTGGTGAAGCCGAGAAGATCACCGGCGACGAACTGCAGGCCGCGACTGTGCATGGAGGCGAGGCTCACCGCCGACCGAGGCTCGCCAGCGCGCCGTGCCGGTGCGGCCGACGTCGTCGGTGCGGCGATCGTCGCCGTGCCGCGGGTACGCGCCGTCGCCGGAACGTCGAGGTCGGGCGCCGACGTGAAGACGTCCTCGAGCGCTGCGGCGAAGGCATTCCGAAAGCGGCCGGGCCAGCGCAGCGGGATCCCGAGCTCGAGCTGCGCCGCCGCGACGCGGCCCTCGCCGGCCAGACGTGCGAGCGTCCGGATCGCGCCGTCCTCGTCGTCGCGATGCGCGGCGGTGAAGAGCTGGAGCAGGTTGTTGTGGTGCGCGGCGGGATAGCGCGCGCCGATCGTGACCGCGATCTCCGCGGCGGCGGCGCGTTGCTGGAGCCGACGGATCTTGCTCGCGATGAAATCCGCGGACGCCGTGCAGCCGCCGCCGGTCGCGACCACGCAGCGGCCCTCACGGTCGACGACGCCCATGCCGACGTCGCACACGGTCTGCACCGCGTTCCAGCCGTGGATGACGAGGAGCGTCGCCGTGCCGTGCTCGTCGACCATCGCAGCGAGGAGCTCGGCGAGGAGCTCGGGCAGCCAGGGCGCGTGGCGGCGCACCTCGCTGATGCGGTTCAAATCGAGCTCGTTCCGATCGCGGCTGTCGTTGACGAGCGCGGTCGCGTCCCAGCGCGCCGCGAGCTCGCGGGTGAGCTCCGCCGTGTGCAGGTCGTTCACCTTGTGCTTGCCGGGCTCGCGCGGCGCGTGGCGGCGGCCGCCGTGGGGCGCGAACAGGACGAGCGGGCGGTTGCCCCGGTGGATCGCGAGCCAGCTCGGGGGCGTCGTCATCGTGCCGTCATATCCTCGTCACCATTCCGAAGTCATCGGTGTGCTTTCCTTGTCGGTTCCAGCGATGCGGAGTACAGTTTCAACTACGACCCGTCACCTGCCCGCACGCATGAGATCACGCCTCGCGCCGCAATGAAGATCGCGGCAATCGACATCGGTAGCAACTCGATCCACATGGTGGTGGCACGGATCGACGCCGGCGGCCACTTCACCTTGCTCGACCGCGCCAAGGAGCCGGTGCGTCTGGGACGCGGCACGCTCACCTCGCGCGCGCTCTCGGCGGCGGCGATGCAGGCCGGGCTCGAGACGCTCGCGACCTTCAAGCGGCTCGCCGACACGCTGCAGGTCGAGAAGGTGCTGTCGGTCGCGACCAGCGCGGTGCGCGAGTCGAAGAACGGCGGCGACTTCATCTCGCAGATCGGCCGCACGCTCGGCATCCACGTCGACGTCATCACCGGCCGCGAGGAGGCGCGACTCATCTATCTCGCGGTGAGCAACGCGCTCGACCTCCGCAACGAGACGGTCCTGCTCGCCGACGTCGGCGGCGGCAGCGTCGAGCTGGTGCTCGCCGAGGGCGGCAGCGTCCGCATGCAAGAGAGCCTGAAGCTCGGCGTGATCCGCCTCGGCGAGCGCTTCTTCACGGGCGACCGCGCCAAACGCGACGATCTCGACGAGGCCGAGCGCTATCTCGACCGCCAGCTCGCGCGCGTCCGCAAGGCCGTCGAGCCGCGCGGCCCGCGCCGCCTGATCGGCACCTCCGGCACCGTCCTCAATCTGGTCGCGATTGCGCACCAGCTCGAGCATCAGGAGATTCCGGAGCGCCTCAACGCCGTCACCGTCTCGTACAAGGACGTGGCCAAGCTGCGCGACCGTCTGGTGCGGATGGATCGCGAGGAGCGCAAACGTCTGCCCGGTCTCGACCGCCGCCGTGCCGACCTGATCGTCCCGGGCGCGGTCCTGATCGAGCACCTGATGCGCAGCCTCGGCCTGCGCGAGCTGACCGCTTGCGACTGGGCGCTGCGCGAGGGCGTGATCCTCGACTTCATCGGCCGCCATCGCGAGGAGATCGCCGAGAGCGACGCGATCCCCGATCCGCGGCGCCGCAGCGTGCTCCACATGGCGCGCCGGCTGCAGGACGACCTCGCGCACGCGGAGCACGTGACCGCCCTCGCCCTCGCGCTCTTCGACAAGACCGCCGAGCTCCACGAGCTCGCCGCGGCCGAGCGCGAGTGGCTGGAGTACGCGGCGTTGCTGCACGACGTCGGCAATCACATCGCGCACTCGCGCCACCACCGACACTCGTACTACCTGATCGTGAACGGCGAGCTCATGGGCTTCGAGCCGGACGAGATCCGTGTCATCGCCGCGATCGCGCGCTTCCACCGCAAGGGCGGTCCCAAGGACGACTCGGAGGAGATGCAGGCGCTGCCCGCCGCGCTCCGGCCGGTGGTCACCCGTCTCGCGGCCATCCTCCGCATCGCCGACGGTCTCGATCGCAGCCACTTCGGCCTCGTCCGCGACCTCGACGTCGCGCGCGCCGGCGGGCACGTGACGGTGCGCATCGACACCGCCGGCCACGACGCCGAGCTCGAGCTGTGGGCGGCGCGTCGCAAGGCCGACCTCTTCGAGGCGACGTTCGACACCCGGCTCATCTTGGAGGTGAAGGAATGAAAGAGGACGACCAGAGCAACCTGCGCGTCCCGCACCCGTATCCCGGCAAGCTCATCATCGTCGAGGGCATCGACGGCTCCGGGAAGTCGACGCAGATCTCGTTGCTGCACCGCTGGCTGGTGGCGCAGGGGCACAAGGTGTTCTTCACCGAGTGGAACTCGTCGATCCTGGTGCGCCGGGCGGTGAAACGCGGCAAGAAGAAAGATCTCCTCACGCCGACGACGTTCAGCATCCTGCACGGCGTCGATTTCGCCGATCGCCTCACCTACAAGATCATCCCGCCGCTGAAGGCCGGCATGACCGTCCTCGCCGACCGCTACGTCTACACCGCGTTCGGCCGCGACGTCGCGCGCGGCGTCGACAACGAGTGGGTCCGGGAGCTCTACAGCTTCGCGCCCAAGCCGGATCTCGCGATCTACTTCCGGGTGCCGATCGAGGTCTCGTTGCAGCGCATCCTGACCGGCCGCACCAAGCTCAAGTACCACGAGGCCGGGATGGACCTCGCTCTGAGCCGCGATCCGGCCGAGAGCTTCCGACTCTTCCAGAGCCAAGTGCTGGTGATCTACGACGAGCTGGTGCGCGAGTTCGGCTTGCGCGTCGTCGACGCGACCGGCGACATCAACCAACAGCAGCAGCAGGTACGGCAAATGGTGATGGAGGTGCTCGGCATGAACGGAAAGAAGGCACGCGATGCACGACGCGGATAAGCGCTTCTACGGAAACGGGCTGCCATATCTGAAGATCGGACCCTTGAAGGGCAGCCTGATCGTCATCGAGGGCACCGACGGCGTCGGGCGCTCGACGCAGATCACCGAGCTGACGCACTGGCTCGAGGTGCGCGGCTACGGCGTCGTCAACACCGGCTGGACGCGCTCGCCGCTCCTCGCCGACACGATCAACGAGGCGAAGGCCGGCCACGAGCTCAACGTCACGACCTTCAGCCTGCTCTACGCGGCCGACTTCGCCGATCGGCTGGAGAACGAGATCATCCCGGCATTGCGCGCGGGCTTCATCGTCCTCGCCGACCGCTACATGTACACCGCGTTCGCGCGGAACGCCGTCATGGGTGCCGATCCCGAATGGACCCGCAAGCTCTTCGGCTTCGCGCTCGTGCCCGATCTCGTGCTCTACCTCAAAATCGACGTGCGCCATCTCGTGCCGCGCGTCCTCGAGTCGAAGGGCATGGACTACTGGGAGTCGGGCATGCATCTGCGGCTCGGCAACGACATCTTCGACTCGTTCCGTCGCTACCAGACGCGTCTCATCGCCGAGTACAACCGCATCGCGGAGGAGTTCGCGTTCGTCACCGTCGACGCGCACGAGCCGATCGACGCGATCCAAGAGCAGCTGCGCTCGCACATCGAGCGCTACCTCGCGGGCGAGCTTCGCCCGCAGCGCGTGCGTGGTCCGGGGGGCAAGCTGCGGCGGTTGTCCGCTGCCCACGCGCGCTCGTGAGCGCGGGCCGACCCATCGTGCGCCGACGCTCGTTTTGCACATCGGTGGTGGCGGCGGAGGGGTCCGTAACGCAGCCGTAACTCTTTCGTAGCGCCCCCGACACGGCCGGCGCCCCATGTAGCGTACTTCACGACCGCGTCATCTCGCCGTCACGGAATCGTAACGAGCGTCGCGTTAGGGATCACCTGCGCTCTCGACGAGCGTGAAAGGGGGGCAGGTATGAAGCGGACCGTTACGAGACGCGGGTCATGGGGGGCCATCTGCTGTACCGCGGCGCTTGCGTGCGTCTGGGTCGGCAGCGTGGCGCATGCGAAGGAGCTCGGCGACATTCTGGTCGAAAAGGGGCTCATCACGGCGGACGAGCTCAAGCAGGCACGCGAGGAAGAGAAGCAGAAGACCGCGGCCGAGGAGTCGCGGCGTGAGATGATCGCGGCGAAGCTGCCGAAGTGGCTCGAGATGATCACGCCCTTCGGCGACATTCGCCTGCGGGAGGAAGGGTTCTACTCCGAGGACCTCAATGCGCGGAACCGGGGCCGTATGCGCGCGCGCTTCGGGCTCAACATCAATCCGCACCCGGAGATCGGTGCGACGTTCCGTCTCGCGAGCGGCAACCCGGACGATCCGATCAGCACCAACCAGTCCTTCGAGCGCACCTTCACGCGCAAGCCCGTGAACCTCGACCAGGCGTATCTCACCCTGAAGCCGGGCAAGAGCTTGGGGATCGAGCCGGGCTGGCTGATGGTGCGGGGCGGCAAGATGCCGGTGGGCGCCTATCGCGTGTCGGAGCTCGTCTTCGATGACGACCTCCAGCCCGAGGGCGCGACCGAGACGCTCAACCTGGTCGAGGAGAAGGAAGGCTTCCTCCGCGGGCTCAAGGTCAACGCGTTCCAGTGGGTCGTCGACGAGATCGCCAGCGCCGGCGACCCGTGGATGGCGGGCGGCCAGATCGTCGCGGACGCGGCGTTCTCCGACAAGGGCCCGCTCATGACGGTCGCGTTCGCGGACTACCACTACGATGCCCTCGACAAGGTGGCGCGGAAGTTTCTCGAGAAGTCGAGCAGCAGCTTCAACGGCCAGCTCGCGAACAGCAACGGCTTCACCAAGGACGCCGACGGCAAGATCACCGGCTTCGACTCCGCGTTCAACATCGTGAACGGCGGCGGCGAGGTGAACTTCAGCGACGTGTTCGGGACCGGGCTCGGCGCCGGTCTCTTCGGCGAGGTCGCGTACAACACGCAAGCGAGCTCGGGCAGCACCGGTTTCGCGACCGGCTTCGGCTTCGGCAAAGGCGGGCGCGACTGGTATCACAACGACCTCAAGAACCAGGGTGACTGGGCGATCTCCTACACGTACGAGCGCGTCGGCAAGGACGCGGTGCTGGCGCTCTTCAGCTATAGCGATATCGACTACGTGCAGCCGGGGGCGACGCAAAAAGGGTCGACCAACGTCTCGGCGAGCATCATCCGAATCGACTACGTGCTGCTGCCGAGCTTCCAGCTGACCGCGAAGGCGCACTTCATCAATGCGCTCGATCGGGGCGACTCGAACGCGGCGCTGGTCGGCAACAGTACGCTCATTCGCACGCAGCTCGACGCGGTCTTCAAGTTCTGACGAGGAGGAGAGATCATGGTGCTCACGACCCGACTTCGAGTGGCGGTGCTGGCGGCGGCACTCACGCTGTGGTGCGGCGCCGGCTCGGCACACGCGCAGCTGCAGCTGAACGGCGCCGGCGCGACCTTTCCGTACCCGATCTATTCCAAGTGGTTCAGCCTCTATACCCAGGTCGATCCAACGGTGCGGTTCAACTACCAGTCGATCGGCAGCGGTGGCGGCATCAAACAGATCACCGACCAGACCAGCGACTTCGGCGCAACCGACGGGCCGATGACGGACGAGCAGCTCAAGGCGGCACCCGGCCCGATCCTGCATTTTCCGACTGTGATGGGCGCGGTGGTGATGACCTACAACGTGCAGGGCCTCACCAAGCCGCTCCAGTTCACCCCCGGGATCATCTCGGACGTGTTTCTCGGCAACGTGACGAAGTGGAACGATCCGGCGATCGTGGCGGCGAATCCGGGCGTCTCCTTGCCGAATCAGGACATCGTGGTCGTGCACCGCTCCGACGGCAGCGGCACCTCCTATATTTTCACCGACTACTTGAGCAAAGTGAGCCGGGAGTGGCGCAACAAGGTGGGCAAGGGTACGTCGGTGAGCTGGCCGGTCGGTCTCGGCGGCAAGGGCAACGAGGGCGTGACCGGCCTGGTCAAGCAGACGCCGTACTCGCTCGGCTACGTCGAGCTGATCTATGCGTTGTCCAACAATCTGGCCTACGCTGCGGTCAAGAATCGCGCCGAGAAGTTCGTCACCCCCTCGCTCGAGTCGGTGACGGCGGCGGCTTCCGGGTTCATCGACACGCTGCCGGACGACTTCCGGGTCTCGATCACGGACGCCCCGAACGCCGACGCGTACCCGATCTCCGGTCTGACGTGGCTCCTGGTCTACGAGAAGCAGAAGGATCCGGAAAAAGGGAAGAAGCTGGTGCAATTCCTCGCGTGGATGCTGCACGACGGGCAGAAGAACGCGACCGACCTCCACTATGCCCCGCTGCCGGCGGCGATCGTCGCCAAAGAGGAGGCTGCCCTGCGCAAGGTGGTCGGCGGCGACGGCGCGCCGCTGCTCGCGACGGCGAAGTGACGCATGCTGCGACCTGCGCGCCCGCGCGAGGAGCCGCGCGCATGAGGTGACGGCGACGATTCGGCGGAGAGACGGATGACGATGCCCGTACGGGACATGGCGGATCGAGACCACGTGACACGGGCTCCCGAGACGCTGCATGCCGAGGGCGGCCCGGAGTGGACGCTCGCGCCGCCGCCCTCGCGCTTGCCGCGCGGACGGCGGCGCGGCGATCCGCTCTTCCGCGCCGCGACCGCGTTCTTCGCGCTCGTCCTTCTCGGCGTCGTCGTTTCGGTGGTCGTGGTGCTCGCCTACGAGTCGAGCGGATCGATCCGAACGTTCGGGTGGGGATTTCTCGCCACCTCGAAGTGGGATCCGGTGTTCAAGGACTTCGGCGCGCTGCCGTTCATCTACGGCACGCTGGTGTCGTCGCTGCTCGCGCTGCTGCAGGCGGTGCCGCTCGCGCTCGGCACGGCGCTCTTCCTGACCGAGCTGGCGCCGAACCGGCTGCGAACGGTGGTGGCGTTCCTGGTCGAGCTGCTGGCGACGATTCCGAGCGTCGTCTACGGCCTGTGGGGGATCTTCGTTCTGGTGCCGTGGGTGCGGACGTACATCGCGCCCGGCCTCCGTACCACGCTCGGCTTCCTGCCGGTCTTCGACGGTCCGAGCTACGGCGTCGGGATGCTGACCGCGTCGATCATCCTCGCGATCATGATCGTCCCGTTCATCACCTCGGTCGCGCACGAGGTGTTCCTCTCCGTCCCTTCGGCGCAGCGTGAGGCCGCGCTCGCGCTCGGCGCCACCCGCTGGGAGATGATCCGCCTCGCCGTCCTGCCCTACGGCCGCACCGGCGTGATCGGCGCGATCATGCTCGGACTCGGCCGGGCGCTCGGCGAGACCATGGCGGTGACGATGGTGATCGGCAATCGGCCGGCGATCTCGGCGTCGTTCTTCGCGCCCGCGAGCACGATGGCGAGCGTCATCGCCAACGAGTTCACCGAGGCCACGTACGAGCTCTACGTCCAGGCGCTGATCGAGATCGGTCTGGTCCTGCTGCTGGTCACCATGGTGGTGAACGTGCTGGCGCGGCTGCTGGTGTGGCGGGTCGGCGGCGCGGACCTCCGCGCCGCCGCGAGGTGAATCCGTGAGCTATCGACGACGGAAGATGTCGAACCGCTGCGCCGAGCTTCTCGCGATCGTCTCGACGATCGCGGTGCTGATCCCGCTGGTGCTGATCTTCGGCTATCTCATGACCAAGGGTGTCACGTCCCTCAACCTCGAGTTCTTCACCCACCTCCCGAAGCCGGTCGGCGAGGTGGGCGGCGGCATGGCGAACGCGATCGTCGGCACGATGATCCTGATCGGCCTCGCCTGCGTGCTCGGTATCCCCGTCGGCGTCATGACCGGGATCTATCTCGCCGAGTACGGCTACAACCGCTTCGGCTGGATCGTCCGTTTTTCCGCCGACGTGCTCACCGGCGTGCCCTCGATCGTGATCGGCATCTACGCCTACACGCTCATCGTGCTGCCCATGAAGGGCTTCTCGGCCTACGCCGGTGCGGTTGCGCTGGCGGTCCTGATGCTGCCGATCGTCGCCCGTACGACGGAGGAGATGATCCGGCTCGTCCCGGTGTCGCTGCGGGAGGCGTCCTTGGCGCTCGGCATTCCGGCATGGCGGACGACCGTGCGCGTCGTGCTTCGCACCGCCCGCGGCGGTATCATCACCGGCATCATGCTTGCGGTCGCGCGCGTGGCGGGTGAGACGGCACCGCTGCTCTTCACCGCTTTCGGCAATCAGTACTGGCACAGCGGGCTCAACGGGCCGATCTCGTCGTTGCCGGTGCAGATCTACACCTACGCGATCTCGCCGTTCGACGATTGGCACCGCCAAGCCTGGGCCGGCGCCCTGGTGCTGCTGGCGCTGATCTCGCTCGCGAGCTTGTCGGTGCGCGTGCTCACCCGCGGTCGATTCGCCGTGAGCCGATAGGGCGCGATGGCCGACAAGATCGAGGTCGTCGATCTGAACGCCTGGTTCGGCGGGACGCACGCGCTGCGCGACATCAACCTGGCCGTTCCGGAGCGCGCCGTCACGGCGGTGATCGGCCCGTCGGGCTGCGGCAAATCGACGTTCGTCCGCTGCCTGAACCGCATGCACGAGGTGGTGCCCGGCGCGCGCGTCACGGGGCGGGTGCTGCTCGACGGCGACGACATCTATGGCGCCGACGTCGACCCGGTGCAGGTGCGCGCCAAGGTCGGCATGGTGTTCCAACGCCCCAACCCGTTTCCGACCATGTCGATCTACGACAACGTCGCCGCCGGCCTGCGGCTGAACGGTGCCGGGCGACGCGGGGATCTCCCCGCTATCGTCGAGCGCAGCCTCAAGCAGGCGGCGCTCTGGGAGGAGGTCAAGGACACGCTCGACGCCCCGGGCGTCAGCATTTCCGGCGGCCAGCAGCAGCGACTCTGCATCGCGCGCGCGCTTGCCGTCGAGCCGGAGGTGATCTTGATGGATGAGCCCTGCTCGGCGCTCGATCCGATCGCGACGACCAAGATCGAGGCCCTCATTCACGAGCTGAAGCAGCGCTACACGATCGTGATCGTGACCCACAGCATGCAACAGGCCGCCCGGGTGTCGGACTTCACCGCCTTCATGTACCTCGGCGCGCTCGTCGAGTTCGGCCGTACTGAGAAAGTCTTCACCACCCCGGAAAAGAAAGAGACCGAGGACTACATTACCGGTAGGTTCGGCTGAGCATGACCGTCCACACCGATCGCCAGTACGAAGAAGAGCTCCGTGAGCTGCGGAGCTTCATCCTCGAGATGGGCGGGCTCGTCGAGAAGCAGATCGCCGACGCGGTGCGCGCGCTCACCACCAAAGACCGGGCCCTCGCCGAGGCGACGATCCCGAAGGACCACGCGGTGAACCGGCTCGACGTCGAGATCGACGAGCTCTGCATCCGTATCCTCGCCCTGCGCCAGCCGGCGGCGCGCGATCTGCGCTTCATCACGACGGCGCTCAAGATCACCACCGACCTCGAGCGCATCGGCGATCGCGCCGTCAGCATCTGCGAGCGCACGCTGGAGCTGCTCGACGAGCCGGAGCTCAAGCCCTACATCGACTTGCCGCGCATGGCAGACATCTCGCTCACCATGCTGCGCCGCAGCCTCGACGCCTTCGTGCGCGAGGATACCGGTCTCGCCCTCGAGGTCTGCCGAGAGGACGACGAGGTCGACAAGCTCAACAGCCAGATCTTCCGCGAGCTGCTCTCGTTCATGATCGAGGACCCGACCACGATCACCCGCGCCATGCGCATCCTCTTCGTCTCCAAGTACCTCGAGCGGATTGCCGACCATGCCACCAACATCGCCGAGATGGTGATCTACATGGTGAAGGGCAAGAGCATCCGCCACATCGGCGAGATCCCGCCGACGGTGTGATGGCGGCGGTCTCCAAGAAGAAGATTCTCGTCGTCGAGGACGAGAAAGACGTCCGCGACCTCGTGCGGTACAATCTCGAGCAGGACGGCTTCACCGTGCTCGAGGCGGAGGACGGCGAGCTGGCGCTGGCGCTGGTGCGCCGCGAGCGTCCGGCCCTGGTGATCCTCGACATCATGCTGCCGGGCATGTCCGGCCTCGACATCTGCCGGGTGATCCGTCACGACGAGGAGGTCTCGCGCGTCCCGGTGCTCATGCTCACCGCCAAGGCGGCCGAGGTCGACAAGATCGTCGGGCTCGAGGTCGGCGCCGACGACTACGTCACCAAGCCGTTCAGTCCGCGCGAGCTGCTGGCGCGCGTGAAAGCCGTGCTGCGCCGGGCGTTGGGTCCGGAGATCGAGCGCCCGCACGAGACCTACGAGCGCGGCCGCCTGCGCATCGACTTCGACACCTACCAGGTGTTTCTCGACGGCGTGGAGCTGAAGCTGAGCTTGCGCGAGTTCGAGCTCCTCGCCTTCTTCGCGCGTCATCCGAACCGCGTCTTCGAGCGCGCCCAGCTCCTCGACCTGGTGTGGGGCCGCGACACCTACGTCGAGCCCCGGACCGTCGACGTGCACGTGCGCCGCCTGCGCATGCGCGTCGAGCGCGACGATTCGCGGCCCGAGCTGATCCTGACCGTGCGTGGCGTCGGCTACAAGTTCAACGATGCCGCTCTCGACGCCTGACGCTTCCGCCCGGTCTCCGTCGTCCGGGAGCCGCGCCCCGCAGCGGCTCTTCCGTCGCCCGCCGCGGCTCGTGCTGTATCTCCTGCTGCCGTATCTGGTGACGGTTCCGCCGGTCGCCGCGCTGGCGTACGTTCTCGCGCATCGCGCCGTCGCCCGCGTCGCGACCGACCTGGCCGGCTCGGCGGCCGTGCAAGAGGCACGTACGATCGCGGCGCGCCTGCCGCTCGACGCCCCGACCGACGAGCTCGAGGGGCGCTGCGCCGAGGAGGTGCGCGGCAGCGATCGGCGGCTGACGGTGATCGCCGCCAACGGCACCATCCGGTGCGACACTCACGCCCACGCGATCGACATGGAGAACCACCTGCACCGGCCCGAGATTCAAGACGCGCTGCACTCGGGTGCGGGCGTCGACCGCCGGGTGAGCGCGACGATCCACGTGCCGATGCTGTACGGCGCGGTGCGCGTGGGGGAGGGCGAGTCGGCCTCGGTGGTGCGGGTCGCGATTCCGATCGACGTGCTGGCGCGCGGCTTCAACGAGATCGACGCGATCGTCTGGGCGACGACGATCTTCGCGCTCGTCATCGGGCTCGTCCCGGCGGCTTGGCTGAGTGGGCGCTTGGGACGTCGGCTCGCGCGCATGACGGAGTTCTCGCGCGCCGTCGCCGACGGAGATTTCTCCGGCCGCCTGCCGATCGTACAGCGCGACGAGCTCGGCGCGCTCGAGGAGAACTTGAACGAGATGGCGACGCGCCTGCGCGACGCCTTCGAGGAGATCCAGAAGGACGCCGAGAAAGTCCGCGGCATCTTGCGCGCGATGGTCGAGGGTGTGGTCGTATTGTCGCAGGCCGGCGAGATCATCTTGATCAATCGCCGTGCCGAGGAGCTCTTCGATCTGGCGGCCGGCGTCGACTCCCGCGGCCGGCCGTTGGTCGAGATGTGCCGCGATCCCGAGCTGCAGGCGCTGCTGCGCGAGACGGTCGCCGACCTCCCCACGGCCGTCCACGAGCGGGAGATCATGCTGGCGTCTGCCGAGCGCCGCTGGGTCGCCGTGAGCGTCTCGCCGCTCCGCGACGCGCGCGGCGGCGTGGCAGGGATCGTGCTCGTCTTCCACGACATCACCGCGACGAAGAAGCTCGAGACCATGCGGCGCGACTTCGTCGCCAACGTCAGCCACGAGTTGCGGACGCCGCTCACCGCCATTCGCGGCTATGCCGAGACGCTACTCTCCGGCGCGCTCGAGGACCGCACCCGCGCCCGCAAGTTCCTCTCGGTGATCGACCGCCACTCGGAGCGCCTGAGCCGTCTCATCGATGATCTGTTGACGCTCTCCGACCTCGAGCTCGGCAAGACCTCGTTGAAGAAGGAGCTCGTGCAGCTGCCGGCGCTGGTCGATGAGGTGTTCGACGTGGTACGCGAGAAGGCGCAACGCGGGAACGTCGTGGTCGCGAAGGAGATCCCCGCGAACCTGCCGATGCTCGTCGCCGATGCCGATCGCTTGCAGCAGGTGCTGATCAATCTCACCGACAACGCCGTCAAGTACACGCGCCCCGCGGGGCGGGTGACGATCGGCGCGCGGGTCATTCAGGACGGCGACACGCCGATGGTCGAGGTGGCGGTGAGCGATACCGGCATCGGCATCCCGCCCGAGGACCTGCCGCGCTTGACCGAGCGGTTCTACCGCGTCGACAAGGCGCGCTCGCGGGAGCTCGGCGGCACCGGCCTCGGCCTCGCGATCGTCAAGCACATCGTGCAGGCGCACGGCGGCCGCCTCGAGATCGCCAGCACGCTCGAGCACGGTACGACGGTGCGCTTCACCGTTCCGGCGGAGCAGGCGTCGTGAAGATCGGGTTCATCGGACTCGGGATCATGGGCAAGCCCATGGCGCGCAATCTCGCGCGCGCCGGGCACACCGTCGTCGGCTTCAGCCGCACGCGCGCCTCGATCGACGCGGTTGCGGACGCCGGCGTGCGCGCGGGCGCGAGCGTCGCCGACGTCGCCTCCGGCGCCGACGTCGTGATCACCATGCTCCCCGACGGCCCCGACGTCGCCGCGGTGGCGCGCGGTGAGGCCGGGCTGCTCGCCGCCGCCCGCGCCGGCACGCTCTGGATCGACATGAGCACGATCGACCCGGCGCTCGCGGCGGCGCTTGCCGCCGAAGCGCGTGCGGTCGGCGTGCGTAGCCTCGACGCGCCGGTCTCGGGTGGAGACACCGGCGCCATCGCCGGGACGCTCGCGATCATGGTCGGCGGTGAGCGCGCCGACTTCGACGCCGCGTTGCCGGTGCTCGAGGCGCTCGGGCGCGCGGTGATCTACATCGGTCCGGCGGGACACGGCCAATCGGCGAAGCTCTGCAATCAGGTGGTCGGCGCGCTCACCTTGCTCGCGGTGAGCGAGGGCCTGGTGCTCGCGGAGCGCTCCGGTGTCGATGCCGCCGCCGTGCTGCGCGCGGTCAGCGCCGGTGCCGCGGCGTCGTGGATGCTCGAGCACTTGGGACCGCGGATGCTGGCCGGAGATTTCCGCGCCGGGTTCTTCGTCGACTTGCAGCTGAAGGATCTGCGCTTGGTCGCCGATCAGGCGCGGCGCGCCGCCACGCCGCTTCCGGGCGCGGCGTTGGTGGAGCAGCTCTTCCGGGCGGTGAGCGCCGCCGGCGGCGGGCGCCTCGGGACGCAAGCGCTGATCACGGCGCTCCGCCGTCTCGCTGCCGCACCTGACCCGATCGAGTAACGGCCTCCACGCACGCCCGGCGCTCGCGATCGCGCCGCGGTGTCCGACGCGAGCTCAGCGCGAGAGCGGCATCGTGGCGCCCGCCGTGACGCGCGGCGACGCCGCGGGTCCGGCGATCCGCAGCGCGACGTCGCTGGCGTTCGTGACCGGGCCGCCCGGTGCGAGGAGCGCGAGGGCGGCGGCGTCGACACCGCGGGCCCGGAGGCCGAGATCGAGTGTCGTCGCGGCGTCGAGCCCGGCGGTGCCGCTGACGGTGAGCTCGCCCGCGCCGATCTTCCCATGGAGCGCGACCGTGACGGCATCCGCGCCGGGCGTGATCGTTCCCTCGACGGCGTCGATGCGGATCGGCGGCAGCGCCTGCCGCTCGACGATCAACGTGCCGCCGGTGACGTCGACCGGCGCGAGCGTCGCGAGGGTGGTGACCCGCGCGACGTCACGCGCAGAAGGCGGGTCCGATCCTCCGCCGTCCGCGGGGAGACGGACGTGCAGGACCGGCCGCACCAGTCGGAGCCGGTCGACGCGCACGTCGCCGCGCACGAGCGGGGCGAGACCGAGCGAGATCTCGAGCGCGTCCGCGGCCGAGCGGCCGGTGGCCGCGTCGCCGATCGCGATGCGGTCGAGAGCGATATCGACCGTCCCCGCGCTCGGCGCGAGCGCGATCCGTAGCGTGCCGATGTCGATCGGGTCACCGGCGGCGATGGTCGCCCGTGCCGCGAGCACACCGGCCATCCCGCGAAGCGCGAGCTGGACGCCGGCATATGCGATCGCGGCGGTCACGACGAAGGCGAGCCCCGCGGCGATCGTGCCGCGAAGCACCCGGCGCTCCGAGGTCCGCCCGCTCGTGGACCTGATCTCGACGCTCGGCTCGATCGCCGCGGCTTCGGCGCTCGCTTCCACGACCGCGGCCACCACGTCGAGACAGAGCGTGCAGTGCGCGAGGTGTTGCTCGACCGCCGCTCGCGCCGGGGCGTCGAGACGGTCCTCGAGAAGCTGCGCCACCAGCTCCGCGTCCGGACACGCGTCGGCAACCGGATGTCGGCTCATCGTCGCTCCTCGAGCGATCGCCGGAGCGATTTCAGAATGCGGCTCTTGCGGACGTAGGCGGCGTTCGCGCTCACGCCGAGCGCGCGCGCGACCTCGGGAAGCCCGACGCCGCGCACCAGGTGCAGCTCGACCAGGAGACGGTCCTTCGCGCCGAGCGCGTCGAGCTCGCCGGCGAGCCGCGCCGCGGTCTCCGCGGCCTCGGCGCTGTCGGCGGGATCGGGAGCGTCGCTGCGGAGCGAGCGCCGGAGCTCGATCATGGCGGGCGTCTCGTCGTCGAGCGCCACCAGGCGGCGCTCGCGCCGCAAGAGATCGATGGCGAGACGGACGGCGACGACCCGCAGCCAGCCGGCGAACGAGCAGCCGTTCCGGCCTTCGAAGTGCCGCAGGCGCCGGCCGTCATCGGCGAAGAGGGCGAGAAACACCTCGTGCGTGAGATCCTCGGCGAGCTCGCTGCGTCCGGGCAGGCGGCGGGCGAGGTAGCGCGCGATGACTGCCCGCACGGTCGGCGCGTAGGCGACGAAGAGGCGCGTTGCCGCACCGTCCGCGCCGGCGCAGTACGCTGCGAGCAGGGGCTCGTCCGCCGAGGCATCATCCATCATCACTTCCACGGATCGTGGCCGGGCGCGTGCCGACAGATCCACCGCGTCCAGGCGTCTCATCGAGGTGGCCGCACTGCCCATCATCGCGATCATCGCTGCCGTGCTCGTCGTCGTGGCGTCATACTTGGCCGGCCGGGTGGCTGGAAAGAGAGAGACGATTCCATGGCGTCCGATCTTTCAGCTGGTCGATCACTATACGCGCTGCCGCGGCGAAGACCCCGCGGCGGTCCGCGCGCGCATCACGGCCGAGCTGCAGATTCCGTCCTGGGCCTGGCAGGAGCTCTTGCGCCGGCGCGAGCCGCTTGTCCGCGGCCGTCGCACGATCCGGCCGGAAGCACGGGTATGACGGGACTGCTCTGGAGCGCGGTGCTTGCGGCAGCGACGCTGCCCGCGGCGTCGCTTGCGTATCGCGTCGGCTACCGCCGCGGCCGGCCGCCGTTTCCCGTGCGACTCCGCGCCGATCTCGCCTGCCACAAGCGCGAGTGTCTCGGCGAGCCCGCCGAGCGGGTCGAGCGGGACCTCCTCCTCTTCTTGGGTCCGGAGCGACACCGGCCGGCGAGCGCCCGCTCGTCGCGCTGATCCCGAAGCTCAGCGCTCGAGGAACACGCGGGTCGCGATCGTCGCGGCGCGGGCGTTGGCGCGGGCGAAATCCGGCGCGGCGTCCCCCGCGGGAAGCGGCGCACCGGCGGAGAACGCCTCACACCACGCCGCCACCATTCCGGCGTCGATCTCGAGGTGGAAGAGGAGCCCGTAGACGTGACGGCCCACACGGAAGGCCTGCAGCGGGCAACGCGCGCTCGACGCGAGTGGCACGGCCGACGGCGGCAGCGTGAAGACGTTGCGATGCCACTCCAGCGCGGCGAAGGTCGTCATCGCGGCGAAGACGGGGTCCTCTGCGGCCTCGTCCGTGGCGCGGATCGTGAACCAGCCGACCTCGGCCTCGTCGCCGCGCGACACCTCGCTACCCGCGACGGTCGCGATCAGCTGCGATCCCAAGCACACGCCGAGCGTCGGCAGATCGGCCTCGACCGCTCGAGCGATGAGGGCACGCTCGGCCTGCAGCCAGGGATGGAGATGATCCTCGTAGACGTTCATCGGGCCGCCCATGACGATCAGACCGCCGTAGCCGGCGAGGCTCGACGGAGAGCCGGCGCCGTCGAAGAGCGCGACGGTCTCGAGCGTGGCGCCGCCTTCGCGCAGGGTGGCGGCGAGCGCGCCCGGATGCTCGAGCGGATGGTGCTGGAGAACGAGGATCCGCGGCCCGCTCACCGTGCCGCCTCGTTGCCGCGCGACTCGGCGAGCTCGCGGCGGACGTCGTGGGTCGCCGCGACCATCTCCGCGAGCTTCTCCTCGGCCTCCTCGAGCGTGCGTGTCTTCAGGCCGCAATCCGGCCCGATCCACAGCAGCTCGGGCGCGAGCAGTCGGGCAGCGCGGCGGATACGGGCGGCGATCTCCGAGCGCAAGGTGGTGTGGTGCGAGTGCACGTCGATCACGCCGACCGACATGTCCTTGGTGAACGGATCGCGCGCGAAGATCTCGAGCAGGTCGAGGCTCGAATGCGAGATCGCGAGATCGAGGTTGTCGGCGGGGAGCTGGAGCACGCCGGGGTAGATCGTCTCGAAGGCGCCGTAGCAGGCGTGGATGACGAAGTACGCGGGCAGCCCGTCGGTGAGCACGTGCAGCGCCTCGGTCGCGAGCGGCAGCTCTTCGGGGCGGACCGAGAGGGCGGGCTCGTCGATCTGGACGATGCGCGCGCCCGCCTCGACCAGCGCTTCGAGCTCACGCCGGATCTCGGCCGCGAGCGCCAGACAGGCGTCGCGCCGGTCGGCGTAGTGCTCGACGAACGACCAATCCATCAACGTGTAGGGGCCGGTCAGCATTCCTTTCACCGGACGCTTGGTGAGCGACTGCGCGAAGCGCCACCACGCGACGGTGATCGGCGCGGTCCAGCGCACCTCGTCGACGATGATGGGCTTGCGGTAGTAGCGGTTGCCGTAGGCGCGCACCAAGCCGCCGGCGGCGAAGCCGTGCAGGTGCTCCGCGAAGTAGGTAACCATGTCGCCGCGGTACATCTCGCCGTCGACGAGCACGTCGAGACCGAGACGCTCCTGGACGCGGATCCAATACTCGGTCGCGCGCCGCGCCTCGTCGTCGAGCTCCTCGGCCGCGAGCTCGCCGCGCGCGAACGCGGCACGCGCGTGCATCAGCGCCGCGGTCTTCGGAAAGCTGCCGCAGGTGGTGAGGGGGAGCAGCGGCAGCGTCACGTCGAGGCGCGCGAGCTTGGCGCGGCTCATGCTCGTGCTCCGGTGAGCGCGCGCCGTAGCCCGACGAGGATGCCGAGCTTCCGGCGCGCATGCTCGCGCGGCAGGTACTCGAGGCCGCACGAGGAGGTGACGTAGAGCGGCTCGCGCGCCGCCGCCGCGATCGGCTCGACCAGGCGGGCAAGCGCCGGCACGTCCTCCATGCGGGTGTTGCGTCCGTCGACGATCCCGAGGGCGAGCCGCTTCTGCGGCGGGTCGCGACGCAGGCGTTCCGCGAGCGTCGGGCTCGCGGGCAAGTCGAGGGCGAGCACGTCGACCGGCAAGAGCGCCAGCTCGTCCAAGAGCGGTGCGACGTCGCCGAAGAAAGTCGCCAGGGTCAGCTCGACGTTCACCTTCTGCGCGCTCACCCGCGCCAGCGCCTCGGCGAGGATGGGTAGATCTTCGGGGTGACGGATGATCGCCGGCTCGTCGATCTGGACGTGGCTCGCCCCCGCCGCTTGCAGCTCGTCCATCTCGACCGCGAGCACGTCGGCATAGGCGAGCGTCAGCGCGGCGACGTCGGGATAGTGGGGCGTCTCGATCACCGAGTGGCGCGCCAGCGTGTACGGCCCGGTGAGCACCGCCTTCACCGGACGCGGCGACTTGCGCGCCGCGAAGCGGTACTCCGCCGCGACGATCGACGAGGTGCGGGTGATGCGATCGCGGACCACCGGCTGGCGCACGTAGAAGTTGTTGTCGAAGTAGCGCAGCAGGCCGTTGATGGTGACGCCGGCGAGCTTGCGGCCGGTGTGCGAGACCGGATCGTACCAGCGTACGAGCCCGTCGGTGACGACGTCGAGGCCGCTTTCGGTCTGCTCGCGCACGATGTCGGCGGCGACCTGATCCTCGACGGTGTGGAACGTGCTTTCGGCGATCGCACCCACCTCGAAGGCGGCGTACGCGCGACGGCAGCGTTGCTGGCCGGGCTCCTCGCCGATGCGCGGGTAGGAGCCCGCGCTGGCCGTCAGGATACGCATGGAATGGGTCGCAGCACGGTCGAGCGCCGATCACCATCGACCATATCGTGCCATCCGGAACGTGCAAGTCGTCGGCGCGGATTCGGAACGGACGCGGCGGTGACGCGGGAGATCGCGCCTTGAGCCCCCGCGGATGCTCGCGTAAGACGCGCTGGTGTCCTCACCGCGGCGCACCACCGAAGGCACGCGACGGAGGCGCAAGGCGGTCCCGGAGAAGGTGGTCCGGCGCGCACCGGTCGGCACGCGACCACGCGACCAGCCGCCGGCACGGCCTCCGTCGCGCTCGTCGCGTCGCCCGGCGCAGCGCCTCGCCGACGTTGTGGTCGTCGGCGGCGGCATCATCGGGTGCGCCGTCGCCCGCGAGCTCGCGCGCGCTGGCGTCCGCGTCACCGTTCTCGAGCGCGGTGAGCCGGGGCGCGAGGCCTCGTCGGCGGCCGCGGGCATGCTCGGACCGCAGGCCGAGTGCGATGCGGCGGGCCCGCTCCTCACGCTCGGCATCGCCAGCCGCGCCCTCTATCCAGAGACCGTCGCGGCGCTGCACGAGGAGACCGGCATCGATCCGGAGCTCGACCGCGACGGCATCCTCTACGTCGCGCTCGATGAGCAGGAGGAGGCGATCTTGCTCGCACGGGCAGCCTGGCAGCGGCGCGCGGGCTTCGCGGTCGAGCGTTTGACCGCCGACGCCGTCGGCGCGCTCGAGCCGTCGGTCGGCGCCGCGGTGCGCTCCGCGATCCGCTTTCCCGACGATCATCGTCTCGACAACGTGCGCCTCACGCGCGCGTATGCGGTCGCGGCGGTGCGGGCCGGGGTCGCGGTGCGTGGCGGCGTACCGGTGCTCGCGGTGCGTCGCGAGGGTGGGCGCGCGACCGGCGTGGTCACGCCGCGCGGCACGGTCACCGCGGGCGCGGTCGTCAATGCCGCGGGCGCGTGGTCGGCCCAGGTCGACGGCAGCGCCACGCTCGCCGTGCATCCGGTGCGCGGCCAGATGGTCGCGCTCCGTCTGCCGCGCGCGCCGTTCCGCCACGCGATCTACTCGCACGGCGTCTACCTGGTGCCACGTCGCGACGGGCGCGTGCTGGCGGGGAGCACCTACGAGCAGGTGGGGTACGACAAGCGCGTCACCGGCGACGGGCTGCAGGGCATCCTCGAGCGCACGTTTCGCGTCGCACCGCGGCTCGCCGACGCGACGTTCGTCGAGGCGTGGGCGGGCCTCCGTCCCGGTACCCCGGACAACCTGCCGATTCTCGGCGCCGACGCGTCGTACGCGGGCCTCTACCACGCGACCGGCCACTATCGGAGCGGCATCCTGCTCGCGCCCGTCACCGCGCGGCTGATGCGCGAGCTGATCGTGGACGGGGCCGCATCGGTCGATCTCGCGCCGTTCGCGCCCGCGCGCTTCGCGCGCCGCACCGCACCGCCGGCGCGGACCGCGCGCCGGCGCGCCGACTGACGGGCGCTCAGCGGCCCTGCATCTCCTGGAAGAGGTAGCTCGCCGCCTCCGCCATCATCTCCTGCAAGATGTCGCGCAGCGGCTTGTCGACGTCCTCGAGCTTCGCGACCAGCGCGGAGAGCACCGCGAAGTAGCGCTCCTTTTGCTCGAGCGGCATCGCCGGCAGGCGCGTGTTCATCGCCGCGATGAAGCGGTCGTGGGTCATGCGGAGTTGGGCCTCGACGTCGCGCTCCAAGTCGCTGCTCATCGTCACCTCCGACCTCTACCCGTATATCGTCGCCCGCCGCCATGCTACCGGCGTCGCGCGCGCGGCGCGCGGAAATCACGCGGCAATCGCGGCGCGCATCACGTCGTCGCGCGCGCGATCGCCTATGATGGGCGCGACATCGTACCGGCGAGAATGGCGGTGCGACGTTGACTGGCGCGGTGGTGCGACGCATGACTGCGCGCGTGATCGCGGCACCGGCAGGGTTGAGCGTGGGGCAGGGAAGCGTGACGTCGACGCACAACGGCCGCACGGAGCTGCTCGGCGTGTCGCCCGCGATGACGCGCCTGCGCGCCGAGATCCGCGCCGTCGCGGCGGCCGGCTTCCGCACCGTTCTGGTGCAAGGCGAGTCGGGCGTCGGCAAGGAGGTCGTCGCCGAGGCACTACGCCGCGCGTCGTCGCGTGCCGCCGCTTCATATGAGATCTTCGATTGCCCGGCCGTGCCGGAAGATCATCTCGAGAGCGAGCTCTTCGGCACCGCGCGCGGCGCGTTCCCGGGCGCCGTCGACAAACGGGGCGCGCTCGAGCGGGCGCACGGCGGGATCGTGTTCTTCGACGAGATCGCGGCGATGCGTCGTGATCACCAAGCGAAGATCCTGCGCGCGATCGAGGGCAAGAGCTTTCGTCGCGTCGGGGGCAGCGGGCCGATCGCGGTCGACGTCGCGGTCGTCGCGGCGGCGCACGAGGATCTCGCCGCGCTCGCCGACGAGGGCGCCTTCCGTCACGACCTCTACTACCGGCTGATCCGCGACGGCGTGCTGCTGATCCCGCCGCTGCGCGAGCGTCCCGAGGACGTCGCGGTGCTGGCGTTGCACTACTTGCCGTTCGCGGCCGGCGATCCCGCGGTGCGCGTCGATCCGGCGGCGTTGGTGCGGCTCGCCGAGTATGCCTGGCCGGGGAACGTCCGCCAGCTGCAGACCGTGCTGCGCGTCGCCGTGCGGCTCGAGCCCGGCCAGCTGAGCGCGGCCGCCGTCGACGCGACGCTCGCGCGCTTCGCGCGCCCGCGGCGCACGGAGCCCGAACGGGTCACCGGCCTGGTCGCGGAGTCCGCGGAGCGCCCCTGGGTCGCGACCACGCCGCCGGTCAGCGCGGGCGGCTTTCACGCCATCACCGCCAACGTGCAGCGCCGCGCGCTGCTGCAGGCCTATCAGGCGACCGCCGGCAACAAGACCGCGGCCGGTGTCCTCCTCGGGTTCCACTTGTCACCCGGCGAGGAGACCGTCAGCGGCTCGCCGATCTCCGAGGCGCGTCGCAACCTCGCGCTCCGCAAGTTTCGCTATTGGTGCGGGCGGCTCGGCATCGCCGATGCGCTCGAGCGCCAGCTCGCGCCGCCGCGATCCGACTGATGATGCCAAACCCCCGGGTTCCTCGACTCGCAGAAGGGACTCATCATGCGTGTTCACCTCCGTCAGACGCTGGCCATGTTCGCGGTCCTATGCGCCACGCTCGCGGGCGGCGCGCGGCTCGTCCTCGGTGCCGAGCCCGCGCACCCGATCGACATCAACACCGCCTCGGTCGCCGAGCTCACCGCGTTGCCCGGCATCGGCGAGTCGAAGGCCAAAGCGATCGTCGCGTACCGTGCCGCCGACCCGTTCAAGACCGTCGAGGATCTGAAGAAGGTGCAAGGTATCGGCGACAAGACCTTCGAGGTGTTGCGACCACAGATCACCGTCGCCGCCGAGCCGAAGCAGAAATAGCGCGGGGCAGGACGCGGCGGAGGCCGGGAAGCCGGGCGGCGGCAGCCGCCCGGCTGTCTCGGGGCGCACGGCCGCTTGACCACGCGCGTCGCCGCGTGCGACTAGCCCGGCGGTCGCAGGGGCAACATCTTCAGCGCTCGATGATCAGCGTCACCGGACCATCGTTCACGAGGCGTACCTCCATGTGGGCGCCGAAGCGGCCGGTCGCGACCGGGCCGACTTGCTCGGCGAGGAGCGCAACGAAGCGATCGAAAAGCGGCGCGGCACGCTCCGAAGGCATCGCGGTCGCGAACGACGGTCGCCGTCCTTTCGCCGTGTCGCCGAGGAGCGTGAACTGTGACACCGCGAGGACGCGGCCGCCGACGTCGGCGAGCGAGGCGTTCATCGCGCCATCGCGGTCGCTGAAGATGCGGAGGCCCACGATCTTTCTCGCCATCCACGCCGCCTGGTCCTCGCCATCGTCGACCGCGAAGCCGGCGAGGACGACGAGGCCCGCACCGATCTCACCGATGATCGCGCCCTCGACCAGCACCTGCGCCTGTGAGACCCGCTGCACCACGACCCGCATTGCGCTTCCCTTCGCCGCCGCGACCCTCACACGCGCGACCGCCAGGCCGCAAGCACGAGCGGGGTCGCGGGCGTGATCCTCACCATTCGCACGCATCATCACAAGGAGTGCCTCGACATCACCGAGCGCGTGCGTGCGGCGGTGCGCGAGGCCGGGGTGACGCGCGGCCTCTGCCACGTGATGGTGCTGCACGCGACCGCCGCGATCGTCGTCAACGAGAACGACGATCCCAACATCGGTCGCGATCTCGTCACCGCCCTCGACCGCGCCATCCCCGATCACGCCGGTTGGTTGCACGACCCGATCGACGGTAACGCCCAGGCGCACATCAAGGCCGCGATCCTCGGTCCGTCGGAGACGATTGCGATCGTGGACGGCGATCTCGCGCTCGGACGGTGGCAGGGCATCATGGCCGTCGAGCTCGACGGGCCGCGCGCCGAGCGTCGCATCCTCGTCACCATCGTTCCGAGCGACTGACGTACGGCGCGCATGGGCCGCCGCGCCTTCCGAGTCACGCGCCTGCTCTGCGGGCTTGCCTGCGCGTGGCTCGCGGCCGCGGCGGCGCTCCCCGAGGCGCACGGCATCGAGACCACGGTCGGCGGGGTGCGCATCGGCATCGGCGGGTATCTCGAAGGCCTCGGTGTCGTCCCCGTCGATCCGGATACGCGCCGGCAACGGCCCGAGCTGACGCTGCGGCTGACGAGCGCCGCCGAGCCGGTGCGCAATCTCCGCCTGGTGCTGTCGGTCACCGGCCTCGCCGGCGGCACGCCGGTCGACGCGCGGCCGGGGGTCTTCGATCTCGAGCGCGCGATTCAAAACCGTTCGCCGAGTCTCGAGGTCGAGGAGCTCTACGCCGACTGGCACGCGTCGGCTTTCGACGTGCGCGCCGGCAAGCAGAAGTTCGCCTGGGGCAAGCTCGACGTGATCCAGCCGAACGACTGGCTGAACCCGGAGAAGTACTACGATCCACTCCTGACCGGCGAGGACGAGCGCAAGATCGGCGTCCCCGCGATCGCGGTGTCGTGGTCGCCGTCGCTCGCACCGCGCGTCGACGACTTCCGCGTCACCGCGGTGTGGGTTCCGATCCACGTGCCGTTCCGCTTCCCACAAAAACGCGAGCGTTGGTTTCCACCGCTCGCGATCCCACCGCGCACGTTCCGCGACGAAGGCCGCATCCCCCTCGGGCTCGCGGTCGAGAATCGCAACGAGGGCCCGCGCGGTCTCGACGACGGCAACGTCGCGCTGCGCGTCTCGGGACTCCTCGCCGACGTCGATTGGGCGCTCTACTACTTCGACGGCTTCGATCCGCTGCCGCTCTTCAACGTGCACGCCCGCGAGGCCGGTCCGGAGCTCGAGGTCGTCGAGACCCCGGCGTTTCGCCGCTTCCGCGCCGGCGGGGCGGACCTCGCATGGGCCGTGGCCGGTCTGTCGCTGCGCGCCGAGGTGTCCTACCAGGAGCGACGGCCGTTCTCGCGCAACATCAAGCGCGACCTCTCCGGCCACGGCAACGTTCCCGACGACGTCTTCGC